>DAIQRO010000044.1:3435-11502 GCA_036786155.1 Bacteroidota bacterium | reverse complement strand
TTGATGCCAAGAATGTCCCAGTCTTTCTTAAGGTTCACTGCGAATGCGGGAAAACTCTGCGATACAGGCTCCACTGAAATGGTGTCAGGAACGCTTACGGAATAGGAAGGCACTTCCACACTTGCTCTGAACCTCCACCTGTCGCCGAAATTATTATAATACTTAATCTGAACTGTTCTCTTCGAAATTGCCGTCGGAGGGCCGTCAAGGTCAACCGTGTTTGGAAGAGTCTCAATGTCGCTGAAGCTTGTCCACGTCTGTCCGGCGATCAGAAATTCACTCTGTCCGTACGCGTGCCTGATCCTGAATCCATCGCCGTCCTTGTTGAAATCAGTTTCTATCCTGAGAAAGAGCTCTCCGATTCCGGTTTGCTGAGTGGCCTCCAAACCCAGCCTTGAAATATTGGCTGTCATGAAAAATGTATTCTCGCCGGAATATTCTGAATTAACCGGAATCTCTCCCAGCGAAAAGCCCGTCCCTCCGGAAAGCCCGAAGAAGTCATTCGACCCGAACAGTCTGATTGAACCGAGTATCCTTATGCGGGAAGTTTTGCTTGGCGACTCAATGAAAAACCCTTTGCTCTCGGGAGAGTCCTGCGGGTGAACTTCTATTGATTCGGTCGAGTCTTTTGAGTGCGCCTTCTTCTGCGCATATGCATTCGAAACCGGCAGGAATGCCGCGGCCATTATGAATAGGACGGCTGATGCTAAGCGAATAAACAGGATTGTCATATTTCCTTAATATTGCAAAACACATTCTTACATGAAATTTAATTTCGCATCACAGCTGAAATGAATTGAACCTCTTAACCCGATTGCCGCTCTGCGATCTTCATATCAACTGCCGATAGTCAACAATGCTGTGGCAAAATTTTTTCTCTATCAATTCCCGATGACAAAGAGCTTATTTGATCAACAAGAGAACAAATAATGGAAGCCATAATTTATCTGCCGGGCCTCGGAACAAGGCTGTTTGACCAGTCGCTCGAAAGCTTTGCCTACAGGCTCAAGAAAGCTCTCGACATCAACGACTCAAATGCCGCAAATCATTACGAGGTTGAGTTCAGGAAGGTCAATTTCGGAAAGGACAACCGCCAGGAGTCTAACATTGCAACAATTTACACTCTGAACGGAGGCAAGCGGACGGATATTTATGAACTGTTCGAACTTGAATACGGCAAGAATCTTGTGGACAAGTTTGAAAACAAGAACATCATAGTCAGGGCCTTTCTCCTGTTTGCCGCAATCATACTCAAGATCCCGGAGCTCCTGTTTCAGTTCATCAGGGCGCTTCTGCCGGGAGGCAAGAAGAAGAAATCAACACTCTCCCTGAAAGACGTGTTCCAGTTCACTTACGCAGCGGGGCTTCTTCTTATGATCAGCATTTTCGGTATCACACTCATAGTATCTCTTATCTCATATCTGCCCGATCTGCTGACCGCCAACAACATTCCTCTTCCTGAATCCGTGAATCGCTATATCCTGATGTTCAGGGATTTCATAAATGCAAAGTTCGTGATCCTGTTCTCGACCCTCATAATGCTGTTCATGCCTAATGTCAAGAACTTCCTTGGAATACTCGCAACCGAATACGTCTGCACGATCTATTATCTGAATTTCGGAGAACGCAGGCAGGATATCATCGGCAAGCTGGAAGAACTCGCGGAGTATATTGCCGAAAGCAGGAACATAAAGAAGCTGGACATCTACAGCGTAAGTTTCGGCTCGATCATTGCCTGCGATGCTCTGTTCCCGCAGGACGGAACCACATCTCAGCGGCTTGCGGGCGTCTCCACACTTGTTACGATCGGAAGCCCTATAGATTTCATAAATGTTTACTGGCCTCGGTACTTCAGCAACAGGGCAAAGTCAAATGTAAGACTGCAGAAGTGGTACAATGTATATTCGATGAGCGACATTCTTTCATCCAACTTCCGCTATGACGATAAGATCGGAGAAGCCGAGTATTCAATTTCCGAAGACCTCCTTCTCCCTACAAACATTCCGTACAACATTGTCAATACACAGCACAACTACGTTATCGCTCTGCTTTTTCTCGGCGGGTTGAGAGCGAACCAACTTTACTGGGACGATGAAGTTTACAGCGCGAGCTGTCTCACAAACCTCGTGCTTAGGATGAAGGAAGACGGTATGATGAAATGATGTGTTTGCAGTTCAGACCACTTTAATTACTCCGCAGGTCATGTCATCGCTCTGATCGGCACCGTCGGCGAATTTTCTCACATCGTCAAAGATCCTGTTAAGCAATTCCTCCGCCGGTAGCCCGATAAGCCTGCCGACAGTCTCGCACAACCTCTCATCGCCGTAAAGCTCTCCTGAAATGCTGAATGCCTCAGAGATTCCGTCCGTGAAGCAGACGATCGTGTCCCCTTCCTGAAGCTGAAACGATTCCGATGTATAGGGAAGGTCGGCAAGTCCGAGAAATACTCCGCCTGCAGTAAGGTCTTTGCAAACTTTGCCGTTCCTGAATACGAATGTGCTGTTGTGGCCGGAATTAATGCTCACAATGGTCCTGTCCGAAGAATCATACAGGCCGAACCATGCGGTTGCAAACTTCTCTTCCGTAGTTGATTCGATAAGTACCTTGTTAAGCGCGGTAACTATTTGTTCAAGCTCCGGATGCTCGGGTTTCATCTTGAGGTAGGTCATCATGCAGGAGCAGACGGTTGAAACGATCAGCGCGGCAGACACGCTCTTGCCGGAGACATCGCAAATGAAGAACAGAGTGCGGGTATCATCAAGCTTGTAAACGTTGTAATAATCTCCACCGATCTCTTTTGCTGATTTGAGCCTGAATGCGATATCAAGCCCCGTAACCGAAGGCAGTTTCTGAGGCAGGAGATTCTCCTGGATCATCCTTGCCGTCTCCAGTTCCCGTTCAAATGCCTTCTGCCTTATCTGTATGTCTGTAAGCCTTGCATTCTCTATGGAAATGCCGCACTGCGATGCAAGTATCTGAAACAGGTTAAGGTCGCGCTCCGTGAAACTCTTCTCGCCCTTCTTGTTGATCACCTGGATCACACCAATGAGCTTCTCTTCCATAAGCATGGGCACGCAGATCATTGACCTTGTTCTGAAACCTGTCTGCCTGTCATAATCGGGATTGAATCTAGGATCGTTGTAGCAATCGGCAACAAGCAACGGCTTCCTGTTCTCGGCAACCCAACCTGCAATCCCCTCGCCCATGTTGCATATTATCTTCTTAACTTCATGGCCTTTGTCGCCAAGAGCAACCTCAAAGTAAAGGTTGTTTTCCTTTTCGTCATATATGAGAAGTGAGCTTGCCTCAGAGTTTGTAACTTCCTTACAGCTTTCCATTATCTCATGAAGAAGAACTTCTATTTCCTTCTTCTGCGAAATTCTCTGCGAAACGTGGTGAAGATTGTTCAGTTCTTTCTCCATGCACTCTAGCTGTTCTAGATGATCTTTGTGTGTGCCGGTATTCATTCCGCAAGATATGCAATCGCATTATTGATTTGTATTCACTTGTTGAGATTTAACATAAGGCCTGCCCGGTTCCTGAAGGGATTAGCCGGCCGCAAAAATCTCTTCATGGCATTTACATCTCCGCATAGGTAATTTTGCAAAGATGGATCAGAACACATTCAAAAGACTGCTTACGGCGGCAGGTGTACTCATTGTTATCCTTACTATAGGAACATTCGGATACTATGAACTCACTGGTGAGGATGAGAGTCTCTTTGACTGCCTTTACATGACCGTGATCACACTTACCACAATCGGATTCGACGAGACCATAGACCTTGAAGGAAATACTCCTGCGCGCATATTCACAATATTCATTGCCTTCTCCGGCATCGGATTTCTATCCTTCTTCATTTCAACAATCTCATCAATATTTCTCGAAGGCACATTAAGGGACAAATACAAAAACAACAGGATGAACAAGAGTCTTTACAACATAAGCGGCCATTACATCATTTGCGGCCTTGGAAGAAATTCCATCCATCTGCTTGATGAAATGGTACTGACAAACAGGGATTGCGTTGCAATTGACATCAGCAAAGAAGTGATACAAGGAGTTCTGATCAAACATCCTCAGCTTGTATATGTTAGCGGCGACGCAAGCGAAGATGAAGTGCTCCGCCGTGCCGGGATCATGAAGGCAAAAGGGCTCTTCGCCGCAACCAGCGATGACAATGCGAATCTTGTGATATCTCTCTCTGCAAGACGGCTGAAGCCTGACCTTAAGATAGTGGCTCTCTGCAGCAAGCACTCCAACTCCGGAAAGCTCCGGCTCGCGGGTGCAGACAGCGTGGTTTCAACAAACCTGATCAGCGGTCTGAGGCTTGCCTCTGAGATGCTGAGGCCGACGGTGACACAGATGCTTGACATCCTCCAAAGCGGAAAAAGCAATGACCTCAGAATAGAACAAATTGAGCTAGACGAACGCTATTCGGGGAGATCTGTGGGCGATCTCCTTGTTACCGATTTCAAGGACATACTGCTGATCGCTATCAAATCCAATGACCAGATAATGTTCAAGCCCCCTGATGACATAGAGATCAGTAAGGGCGATGCGGCGATAATCATAAGTTCTCCGGAAAAGAGGCTTCAGCTCGAAGGCCGTCAATAACAGACACCTTGAGCAAACTTCTCACTCATCCTGTCATTTGTGTTAAGAATTTTTAACATACTTGACAATTTCGTTATTTCAACAGGCGGGAATCTTTTCCCTTTACACAAAAGTTAAACATCCCATTATCATAAATCGAAAAAATGAAAAATGCCGACTGACTTATTACTTTGGATAGGATTCTCCGTATTCCTGATCATCATGCTGGCCCTTGACCTTGGTGTGTTTCACAAAAATTCGCATGTTGTTGAATTCAGGGAAGCAATGATCTGGAGCGGGATCTGGGTGGGCCTGGCCGTGCTCTTCAATATAGGCGTGTTCTTTTACTTTGGTGAAGTGAAGGGACTCGAGTTCATGACAGGCTACCTTGTTGAGAAATCACTCAGCGTTGACAATGTCTTTGTAATTGCCCTGATATTCACATACTTCAGCGTACCCAGGCAGTATCAGCACAGGGTGCTCTTTTGGGGTGTGATCGGAGCGCTCATTATGCGCGCAATCCTGATCGCCGTCGGAGCAACGCTTATAAGGGAATTTGCGTGGATCATCTACATATTCGGCGCATTCCTGGTCTTCACCGGAATAAAGATGTACTTTCAGAAAAACGAAGGCATTGACCCTGACAAGAATCCGGTCGTAAGGTTCTTTAAGAAATTCATACCGGTCACGGACGAATACAATAAGGAGAAGTTCTTCCTCATAAAGAACGGAAAGAGGTTTGCAACTCCCCTTTTCATAGTTCTGCTCATGGTAGAAACAACCGACCTGATTTTTGCCGTTGATTCGATCCCTGCCATATTTGCAATCACGCAGGACCCGTTCATTGTTTTTACATCGAATGCATTTGCGATATTGGGACTCAGGTCACTCTATTTTGCACTGGCAGGTGTAATCTACAAGTTCTATTACCTGAAGGCGGGGCTTTCAGTCATACTTGTGTTTGTAGGTGTAAAGATGATGCTGATAGACATATTCAAGATCCCGATCGGAATCTCGCTTGGATTCGTTTCGCTTGTGATCCTGATCTCAGTTATCGCATCAGTTCTCAAGAACAGGAAGCTCGGCGGAAGCGTCAATTCGGCCTGACATAGCTGAAGATGTGTTTATGGATTCGGAGAGCATGGATAATTTCACTCCATGCTCTTCCTGAATCTCAGCGAACTCAGAAGAAGTATCACCGCCCCGATCGCAAACATTGCAGAAAGCTCTTGCCAAAGATCCTGAATCATCAGACCTTTGAGAACGATCCCCCTGATTATTACAATAAAGTACCTTAACGGAATTATGTAGGTGACATACTGAATTGCCGGCGGCATATTCTCGATCGGAAAAGCAAATCCGGAAAGAAATATCATCGGCATGATCACGAGGAAAGCTGAGGTTACCATTGCCTGCTGTTGAGTCCTGGAAATGGTTGACACAAACAGCCCGAGCCCGAGTGTTGACAGCATGAATATCAGCGATGAGAAAAGAAGAAGAACCATGCTTCCCTTCACTTCAATCCCGAACCAGAATATCATTACGGAAAGAACGAGGATGACAGCAACAAAACCGACTATCATGAACGGCAGAAGCTTGCCCAGTATGATCTGATAAGGCTTCACGGGAGTAACGAGTAGCTGTTCGAGCGTGCCTATCTCCCTTTCCTTCACAACCGCAAGCGAGGTCATTGTAACTGTTATGATGATCAGAACAAGCCCGACAATTGATGGAAGCATGAACTCTCTTGTGGTCAGGTTCGGATTGTACCACACTCTCGTCACGGCTTCAATGCTTCCTGCCGGATTCACTTTCAACCCCTTGCGTTCTATCCTTTCAGTAAAAATGTCTTTGCTGTAAGCCGATGCAATTGACATGACATACCCTGCCGCAACAGAAGCCTTGTTTCCGTCTGAGCCATCGAAGATCACCTGCACGTTGGCCGTTTTTGCAAGTCTCAGGTCGGATTCAAATCCGGATGGGATAACGATTGCAATGAGTGCGCCTCCATCATCTATTAATCTTTCGACCTCTTCGTAATTGCCCGGATATCCTGTTACAGTGAAGTATCCCGATCCGCTGAACTTTTCTGCAAGTGCCCGTGAAGACTGTGTCATGTCGCGGTCGAGAATGACCGTCCTTATTTCATTAAGGTCGCGGTTTGCGGCATAGCCGAGAAACACAAGCTGAATGATGGGTGCTATGAGAACAATGCCAAACATCTTCGGATCCCTTATGAACTGCAGAAACTCCTTCTTCATAAAATCTTTGATCGTCTTCATATTGCAGACGACCTCCTTATCCTCACAGTCGATACTGTGATCAGTATTCCCGCAAAGACAAGCAGATACAGGACCTGATCTGCAAATGTCGAGAACGGAGTGCCCTTGATCATTATGTCACGAAGTATCACAATAAAGTACTTTGACGGAGTTACATACGAAAGAAGCTGTATAGCCTCGGGCATGCTCTCTATCGGGAATATGAAACCCGAGAGTATGACCGTGGGAAGCTGTGATGCGATCTGCGAGATCTGAAATGCCACCTGCTGAGAATCTGCAACTGTGGAAATGAAAATGCCCATGCTCAGCGTTGCAAGAAGATAGCAAGATGTGCCGATGAGCAGATGTAGATAGCTTCCTTTTACGGTGACGCCGAAGAATAGATAGCCCATCAGCACCATGGAAGCCGCAATGATGAGTGAGACTATGAGATAAGGAATGATCTTTCCGATTATCAGTTCCAGCGAGCCAACGGGCGAAACCCTTATCTGCTCAATCGTCCCGAGCTCCTTTTCCCGCACAAGCGATATGGAAACAAGTATGACGGATATTACTATCAGTATCATTGCAACAAGTCCGGGGATGAAGAACTGAGTTGTGTCCAGGCTTTTGTTGTACCAGAACTGCGGCTCAACATTCAGGGGGTTTTCAATTCTGACAGGGCTTCTTACCGCAATGAAATCCGCAACTGTTCTTTGTGAGAAGCTCTGCACAGCGGCAGTTACATAGCTTTGGATAACGCTTGCCGTGCTCGCATCCATTCCGTCTATAAGAAACTGGACCCTCGCATTTTCCTTTCGTTCAAAATCCGATTCAAACCCGGCGGGTATGACAACCGCGCACTGTATCTTTCCATTGTTGAGAAGCTTGTCAGCTTCTTTCTCATCTTCGAGACGGTAAGCAAATGTAAAGTATTCAGATGCATCCAGAGATGCGGCAAAGTCCCGCGAAAGTTTGGTTTTGTCGCGGTCGAGAACGCCAAGCGAAATGTCGTTGATGTCCAGCGTAACGGCATAACCGAACATGATCAGCAGAAAGACCGGCAATGCAAAAATTATCAGCAGGCTTCTCTTGTCTCTGCTTATCTGCAGGACCTCCTTCAGCGTTATTTGAATTACCCTCCTAATCATTCTCTATCGTCTCAAGGAAAACATCTTCAAGCGACGGAAGCACCGGCCTGATGACCTGT
>DAIQRO010000044.1:452-3425 GCA_036786155.1 Bacteroidota bacterium | reverse complement strand
GATGCTCTCTCAGCGCATCGGCGGATTCCTTCACGCCTCGCGAGTTGCCGCTGAGAGAAGCATGTAGCGCGCTTCCGAAGATGGAGGCATTCTGAACAAGTTCGCTGGACGAAAGCAGTTCATAAGCGCGGTAAACATCATCCGCATCAATGAACAGCATTCCGTTGCGGATAGTATTCTCCTTCAGTTCCATGGGACTCCCCTCCGCCACAATCTTTCCCGCATCAAGAAGCACGATCCTGTTACAGAACTCAGCTTCGTCGAGATTGTGAGTAGTTACAAATACTGTTGTACCGCCTCCGGAATAGTCGTTTATCAGATTCCAGAAATTTCTTCTCGACACAGGATCAACACCGCCCGTCGGCTCGTCAAGAAAGACAACAGCAGGCTCATGGATCACAGAGCATCCAAGCGCAAGCCGTTGCTTATAACCGACGGAAAGCTGGCCCGCCAGCGACTTCCGCCTTTCGGTAAGCCCGGACATTTCCAGAACCCAATCCTTTCGCGATTTCTGCTTATCACCGCCGAGTCCGTATATGCCTCCGAAAAAATCTATGTTCTCCTCAACTGTCAGGTCTGTGTAAAGAGAGAATTTTTGCGACATATATCCGATGTTCTCTTTCACTTTCTCCGTATCCTTTGCAATATCATATCCGCTGACTTTCGCATCTCCCGCGGTGGGCGCGATGATTCCGCAGAGCATCCGGATTGTTGTGGATTTTCCCGAACCGTTTGCGCCAAGGAAACCGAACACCTCTCCCTTTTCCACATGAAAGGATATGCTGTCAACGGCATTGAACTTTCCGAACTTCTTTGTAAGCCCCTTTACTTCAATCGAGTTCATCACAATTGTTATGAGATATCGTTGGCCTGTCAGTATTGCGAAGAGGATACTGAAGGGATTTCATTCGGCTCAGTACAGAATTATGCCGCACGACTTTTTGAGAGCTATCAGAGACAGCCGGAGGTCGATCATTGCGAATGCGTAGTTTCTCCTTGCAATGAAAAGCGAAGTTTCCGCATCCGCGAGCTCAGTGCTTGTGGAAAGCTGTACGTCATACTTCTTCAGCACTTCATCATAGCTCTGCTGTGCTAGCCTTACGGAAAGTTCCGAGGTTTCCATTCTCTTCTTCTGATAGTCGGCATTCAGATACTTCTGTCTCACTTCCTGCTCAATCTTTTTCTTTGCAAGGTCAAGCCGGCTCATGTTCTGCTGTTCCGTCTGCCTTGCCTGCTCTGTAAGCGAGGATGTGAAGCCCCAGTTCCAGAGATCCCACGTCAGCCCTATTCCCACATCCCATGTTGCCTTAAACTCATTTACGGGAGGCTGAACGCGCTGGTTCGGATTGGCATAATAGACGTTTCCGAAAACCGAAACGTATGGATAGTACAGCGATTGCGATGCACGAATGCTTTCCCTTGAGGATTCTATTGCATACTTCAGGCTCTTCAGCTCATTGCGGTTTGCAATCGCGTACTCCACATAGTAAGACTCCGCCCTAAGTTCCTCGTCGGGAAAGGCCGAAGTTGTATCAGGCTCGGTAGGGTTTTCCGCCGGATAACCGATGATCCTGTTCAGTGCGATCCGGGAATTGCTGACGGCGTTCTCGGCTTCAAGCAACTGAAGCTTCGCATTTGAATTCTGCACTTCAAGCCGAAGCAGGTCTGTGCTTGTTGCTAGTCCCGAGAGTAGGAAGTTCTTCGTTTCCGTGATCCTCCTTTCTGTCTGCATCATTGTCTGCTCGGCGATCTGCCTTCCCAGCGTAGCCTTGTAAAGATTCCAGTAAGCCGTCAGCGCTTCAAATGCCGCATTGTTCTTGGATTCGTCATAATCAACAGATGATATCCTGCTTCCGTATTCTGCAATGTTCTTAAGCGATGCAAGCCTGAAGCCTGAAAAGACCACCTGGCTCGCAGACAGTCTTAATGTGTAATTGTTAAGAACCGCGTCTGCTATCTTGACGGGTACGGGAGAAAAAGGCACGGTAACAAGGAAAGGGTCAACCGAGCTGAGCCTTGTGTAGCCTGCGGAGAACTTCAACTGCGGCAGCATTTGCGAGGTGACTTCGGTGATCTTCGATTCCGATTCCTTAACCTTCGACATGCTGATCTTTATCTCGTCGCTGTTCTGCAGTGACAGTTTCACGCATTCATCAATGCCAATCATTCTGCTCTGTGAAAGCAGTTCCGCAGGTACTGCGGCAAGCATTGCCGAGATCAATATTACACCCCACTTCATTGCTTTCCCGCTTTCATAAGATGTATGAATGCATTCTCAAGGGACGGCCGCGACCTTCTCAGATCAGCTATGTTAACGCCATTAACTTTAAGCATGTTAGTCAATTCAGCTTCAGACGCTGATTCAGATTCAAGTATTACATTAACCCTGTCTCCGAACAGCTGAACTTCATCCTCGCCTTTTGCAGTGATTAGGTCATAAGCTCTTCTCGCAGGGGTGCATACAATTTCAAGCACTGTCTTGTGGATCTTGCCTTTTATACCGTCAGGAGTGTCCACTGCAAGTATGCGTCCGTTCTCGATCAATGCGATCTCGCTGAATCTCTCCGCTTCTTCCATGTAAGGTGTGGAAATGATTACAGTAAGGTCTTCATTCAGCAATCCAGCAAGTATAAGCCAGAATTCCCTTCTTGAGACAGGGTCAACTCCCGTAGTGGGTTCGTCGAGAAGCAGTATCTTAGGCCTGTAGATGAGCGTGCACGCAAGCCCGAGCTTCTGCTTCATTCCACCCGAAAGATTTCCGGCCAAAAAATTCCTGAACTTCTTCATCCGTGTGAACTCAAGCAATTCTTCCCTCCTGCTTTTGAAATCCTTCACTCCGTGGATCTCGGCAATGAACCGGATGTTCTCGTCAACAGTGAGGTCGGAATAAAGACTGAACTTCTGTGAAAGATATCCAATGCTGTCCCGAACCTTCATGTAATCCTGCGGTATTCTGTGCACCAGCATTTCAAT
>DAIQRO010000044.1:0-440 GCA_036786155.1 Bacteroidota bacterium | reverse complement strand
CACGCCGCTGTCAGCCTTCAGCAGTCCGCAAAGAATTCTGATAAGCGTGGTCTTCCCGGCGCCGTCAGGGCCTGCAATACCGAAGATCACATTTCTCCTGACCCCGAAAGAGACTCCGTTCAGAGCGGCCACTTCGCCGTACTTCTTCACGAGTCCCTCAACTCTTACTGCCGTATCCATTTCACTTCACTCTGATGATTGCATCTGCCGGCATGCCTGATTTCAGCTCCCTCTCCGGATTCTGTATGCGCACCTTCACCGCATAGACAAGCTTGGTCCTCTCCTCTTCCGTCTGAATGTTCTTCGGCGTAAACTCTGCCTGCGAAGAAATGTAGATGATCTTTCCGGTGTACTTCCTGTCGTTGAAAGAATCAGTGGTAACTTCAACGCTGTCGCCGGTCTTTATCTTGCCCAGATGCTGTTCGGGAATGTAGATCTTG
>DAIQRO010000271.1:0-3663 GCA_036786155.1 Bacteroidota bacterium | reverse complement strand
CCCTGTCGCTCACTTTCTCCCAGTTCTCAGTTATCGGAAAGCGGATTCCGTATATGTCGTCATACTTGCTCATATCATCGGTCTCCAGTGAGTCCGATATGCCTGAATCTCCTACAGCGCTTCCGGAAAGATTACAGATCTCTCTGCAAATTGTTTCGGGCCTGCCGGGAACATTTGAAAGCAGTGCAAGAAGCATCAGCAAAATAAAAACTGTCCGCATATTATTGCACATTCTTCTCCCCGGCTTTCTTACGGTTCATTGCGGGAGCATCAATAGACAGGAACTCTGCTGCATTCCGCCAGAGAAGTTTTTCCAGAAGATCCGCATCACCGGGAAAAGTGCTTTCAATCAGTTTCCCCGGCAGATGTTCACCGAGAGGAAAAGGATAGTCTGAACCGAGTACTATCTTTTCACTGCCTGCAAGTTCTGTAATATACTTCAGCGCCCTTGAATCGTGCACAAGGGAATCAAGCCAGAACCTGCCGAGATAATCACGGGGGTTTACCTTGTTGTCTATTGCGACAAGGTCGGGCCTGACCTTGAAGCCGTGTTCAATTCTTCCCAGAGTGAAAGGAAACGATCCGCCGCCGTGAGCGAAGCAGACTTTAAGCCGCGGAAACTTTTCAAATATCCCACCGAAGATCATTGAGCAAACGGCAAGTGATGTTTCCGCTGGCATCCCCACAAGCCACGGAAGCCAGTACTTTTGCATCTTCTCTTTGCCCATCATATCCCACGGATGAACAAACACAGCCGCTTTCAGATCTTCAGCGGCTTCGTAGAACGGGTAAAGATTTTCATTGTCAAGATTCCAGTCATTGATGTGAGAACCTATCTCAACCCCCTTGAGTCCAAGTTGATTAACACATCTCTCAAGTTCCTTAACAGAAAACTCCGGTGATTGAAGAGGTATGGTTCCAAGTCCGGCGAACCTGTCAGGCGCATTGTTAACGGCTTCGGCAATATGATCATTGAGATATCTGCTTAGATCAAAAGTGTCTTCAGGCTTAGCCCAATAGCTGAACATCACCGGAACTGTTGAGAGTACCTGCGTTGTAATACCGGCCGCATCGCATTCTGTAATTCGTTCTTCCGTATCCCAGCAATTTGATTTGATCTCCCTGAACACTTTGCCGTCAATCATCATTTTTGCACAGCACGGTTTGTAGTGGTCAAGCTGAACAAACCCTCCGTAGCCGTAGCGTTCTTTCAGATCTGGCCAGTCGCGGGGAAGAATGTGAGTATGTATGTCTATTTTCAAATGTATGTCTGATTCGTTAGAAAATTTTGAATGCAACTTATGAACTTCCTTTGCGGTGTCCGCTATCACAAACGATTGCTGTGTGATACAACCAATCAGCTTCAAATGAACAAAGGATCCGTATGTCAATGATCTGCCAGAGAGATAATAATGGCAGTTAGATGACCTTCAGCGCCTGTTCCGTCCGGTATAGTCAGTTGAGTTTTGGCGGAGGCTGCATGACGTGCCCGCACTTACTGCAGGTTCTGAGCTCATCAGAATTGTAAAACTCCTCAAGGAGCGGCGGAAGCTGTGTCACAATATTGGTAAGAGTAAAAAACTTTTCGTGCAATTTGTTGCCGCACTTCTCGCAGTACCATTGAAATCCGTCAAGTTCACTGTCGGATCGTTTTCTTTCGATCACAAGGCCTACCGTGTTTGCCGGCCTTCTCGGAGAGTGAGGCGTTTTTGGAGGAACGTAGAAGATCTCACCTTCCTTTATATCATAAATTTTCTGCTCACCGTTTTCGACTATGCCCACCTGTATGTCTCCTTCAAGCTGATAGAAAAACTCAGGGCCGTCCTGGAAGTGATAGTCCTTTCTCGAATTCGGACCGCCTACAACCATGACAATGAAATCACCATCGTAAACGCATTTGTTGCCTACGGGCGGCTTCATCAGGTGGCGGTTCTCTTCAATCCACTTCTTGAAATTAATAGGGGGAAGCATGCTCATCTCCTGTATTTGAATTATGAAATTGCGCTAACTTAGCTATGAAGCCGAACAGTTAAAAGCTAAAAAGTATGTGGCTGGCAGTTCCCTGTGCAAAGCTGATTCGCCGGATTAACACACTGACCGTCATTGCATCCTACAGAAGCAGGAATAAGATAATCAGTCATATACCGCTAAGCCAGAGTGTGTGTTGTTTATGAAAGTCCATAGCGAACCTTACTGACCGGGTATGACTGCCTCTGCTTCAATCTCAACAAGCATAGCAGGATCAACAAGCGCGCTTATTCCAATAAGCGTTTGTGCAGGCTTGATCTCACGGAAGAATTCGCCGTGTGCCTTTGCAACTTCCTCAAACCTGCTCATGTCTGTAAGATAGACTCTCACTCTCACCACATCTTCCAGTCTTGAGCCTGCCTGCTGAAGAACTCCCGATATCTTCTTAATTATTGTTACGGTTTGAAGATATGCATCTCCTTCGCCAATCAGCTTTCCATCCACAATTGCTGTTGTGCCGGAAACAAGTATCCTGTCTCCGTATCTGACAGCCCTGCTGTAGCCGACTTTCTCTTCCCAGATCACGCCTGAAGAATACTTTGTAATTTCCTTCATTAATTTTTTGTGCCAATATATTCCCTTAAGCCGAACAAAAACATGCATGACAGAATGAACTTTAAGCCGACTCAGCTGTCGTCCGCAAATGAAGAAAGGGATTGTCCGTAACGGACAACCCCTTTTGTCTTCGGATAATACTTGATGAACTATCTGTTAAAGTTAACCTCTCCGTTGATGTGCTTTGACTTGTCAATAATATCACCTGCCGTATTCATGACCTGGTTATGGCACAGGTAACAGTCGTTAAGCGTCCAGTAAGAGAAGTGCGGTGAAATGTAAACACCGTTTGGCTTTGGGTTCGGGTTCTGAGTAGCCGGATCTCCGTGGCATGTGCCGCAATAGACCGATGAAGGCTGGACCCAGTCGGCAACTGCGTTCAGATTTCCGTTCTTGAATGTTCCGTGGCAGTAGCTGTTTGAGCACTTTGCATCTGCTCTGTTCCATCCGGGATCTGGTGTAATGCCTCCTCCTATGGAGTTCCTTGCAAGAGAGCCAAACACAACTTCGGCAATGCCGTCGGGGTTTGAACCTATGTGTGCCGAATCATTGAATGAAGTCAGCTCCTGATGACATTCATAGCATTCGACCTTTGCGCTCCATTTGGTTGAATCAAGATGCGCGGCGTGAACACCGACACCGATGTATGATGTGTTTGTTTGACCGTTCAGCGCTTTCGGAGGATTTGACTTACCGTTGCCTCCGTGGCAGAGAGAACAATTTTCAGGTCCGCCGGCAGTATTGTGGCAGGTCAGGCAGCTTGATCCGGTATTTCCCCCTGCATAATCATTTCCGTGGCACTGTCTGCATGCTTCAAGATTCCAGAGCTTATTGTTATTAATGTAAGTTCCGTGAAAACCTGATGATCCGGGAGTGGCAAATCCCTGCTGATGGACACCGGGTTCTGTATTCACGGTAAGGTCAGAGACCGTGTCGCTGCATCCGGCATATACAAGCGCCAGACTAAGTGCTGCAAAGAATGAACTGTAAAATAACTTCATTCCGCCGTTGATGATCTTGTTTAATGTTTTCATCTTCCTTGTCCTCCATGACAGTAACCGCAGAATCCGACACCGTTGA
>DAIQRO010000270.1:666-3663 GCA_036786155.1 Bacteroidota bacterium | reverse complement strand
CGCCCGGCCTTACTTCAGCGCGGTCGTCAAACAGCACCTCGAGTCCTGTTTCCGAAAGCTCCTTGTAAAGACGCTCACTTTCGTCTTTTACAATTCCTTCAGCCTGGTTGAGAGAGATAAGCATAACATCAAACGGCCTCATCTCGCCGCTCCAGATTATTCCCTTCTCGTCATTGTTCTGCTCGATGTATGCGGCAACGGTCCTTTCCACACCAATTCCGTAGCTTCCCATAATTATCACATTCTCCTTTCCTTCAGCATCAAGAAACTTTGCATCGAGTGTTTCGGCATATTTAGTGCCGAGCTTGAATATGTGCCCCACTTCGATCGCCTTTGTGACTTTTATCTTCGAACCGCCGTCAACCGTGAGTTCGCCCTCCTTCACCACTCTCAGATCCATGTATTCGATTCCCGGCACATCCCTCGTCAAGTCAATGTTCTTTATGTGGTAATCATTCCTGTTCGCGCCGCTTATAAGCTCATCGGCATCTTTCAACCGAAGATCTGCAACTACTCTGATTCCCTTTTCCGCGGCGCCCACAGGTCCGATCGAGCCTGCGTCCGCGCCCGTGATCTCAAGCAGTTCTTCATTGTGCGCAGGCCTGATATTAACGCCGTACTTTCCCTGAAGCTTTGCCTCGTTCACGTCGTCATCACCGCACACCAGCACCATGATAAATTCCGACTTTTCCTTGCCCTGATTGACAAAAACCCTTGACTTCGCAAGCCGCGATTTGTCTTCTGTTCCAAGAAACCCTGCCAGCTCCTCTATTGTCTTTATGTCAGGCGTGTGAAATTCTTCCGCGGGTTTGCCGGTAGATGTTCTTTCCACAGAAACCGTCTGCGAAACAGCAACTTCAATATTTGATGAATACTTGCCGTCTTCGCTGTATGCAATATTGTCTTCTCCCACAGGTGAGGGCACCATGAACTCCTCCGAATCGCTTCCACCCATTGCCCCGCTGTGCGCCGATACAACCACAAAGCTCAGGCCGCACCGTGTGAAGATGTTCCTGTATGCCTTCGCCATTGCATCGTATGACTTGTCAAGCCCTTCCCATGTGGAGTCAAACGAGTAAGCGTCTTTCATTGTGAACTGCCTTGCCCTCAGCACACCTGCCCTGGGCCGTTCCTCATTTCGGAACTTCGACTGTATCTGATACCAGATCTTCGGAAGGTCTTTGTAAGAGATCAGGCTCGGCTTTGCTATTGAAGTGAACACCTCTTCATGTGTGGGGGCAAGTACAAGTTCCCTGTTCTTAAGCCTGAACATCAGGTCGCCGTAGTCTTCCAGCCTTCCGGTTTGTGCCCATAGCTCGTTGGGAGAAAGCACGGGCAACAGAAATTCATTGCCGCCTATTGCATTCATTTCCTGTCTTATGATCTCCTCCGCCTTCCTGAACATTCTGTACCCGAAAGGAAGGTAAGAATACACGCCCGCAGTGAGCTGTTTTATCATCCCGGCCCTCAGCATCAGCCTGTGTGATGCCGTAACCGCTTCCACCGGGTCTTCCCTGAGGGTAGGTATAAAGTATTGTGTAAGTCTCATGCGTCAAATTTTGAAGATACCTACATGCCGTTTGTATTTCAATTACATTAAATTTTTGGAAAATCTGTGTAAAGTGAGTTTGCATGGTAAACTTCTGAAAAAAACTTTGTATCTTGCGGCATGATACAAAGAGTACTTTTTGTCTGCACAGGCAATACTTGCCGCAGCCAGATGGCTGAAGCATTCCTCAGAAAACTAGCACCTCAGATTGAAGTTGTCTCAGCAGGGATAGAACCAGAGACACGGATCAGGCAGGAAACCATAGAAGTGATGAGGGAAGTCGGCATTGACCTCGAAGGACAATATCCGAAGGATGTTTATGACTATGCCGATAAGCCGTTCGACATTGTCATCAGCATGTGCGAGGAAGGCAATAAGATCCTCCCGAAACTTGTAGGCGACAAGAGCAAGGTTCTTCAGATCGAATTTGACGATCCGGCCTCTGCAAGAGGGACACGCGAGCAGATAATGTCAGAGTACAGGGAAGTGCGGGATGCGATCAGCAAGGCAGTTGAGCACCTTTACATAAATGACTTCAAGCCGAAGTCAAGAAGGAAGCTTGCCGCGTTACTGAATATCTTCTCTGTTTAAAAGGCTGTTCAGGTCGGAGTATTTAGCGAGATAATCACTGCTTGCGGCCCGGATGACCTCGTATGCCTCTTCCCTGCCGTAAACGCTTGAGATCTCACACCTCTTTCCTTCGCTGCCGGGCGCATCTTTGTAAGTCAGGAAGTAATGCTTCAGCCGGTCAATGAATGACTGCGAACAATCTCCGATGTCTCTCCACTCACTGAACACTGCATCATTGCTCATCACGGCGATTATCTTATCATCAGCTTCATTGTTGTCGATCAGCCTGAATCCTCCGATTGGAATTGCCTGCAAGAGTATTCTGCTGTGATTCAGCGGCTTCTCCGTTACAACACATACATCAAGCGGGTCATTGTCGCCGATGATGCCGCTCCTTCCGGTCATTTTCATGCAGTATTCCGCAGTGTTCTTTCCGCACAATGTCTGAGGAATGAAACCGTACGGAGTAGGGCAAACGTTTGAATATTTCTGCGGACGGACAACCTACAGAAAACCGCTGAGCTTATCAAATTCATACTTGACCGTGTCCGTCGGAACAATCTCAATATAAGAAGTGACAATTGACGGCGATTGCTTGCCGATCGGAACTCCGTGCCAGGGGTGAGACATCATCAGCAGTCTGATCTTTCCCCAGATCTCTTCTAAATTCGTTGACATTTTATTTTGATATGAATTCCAGTGACTTTCTTATCAGCTCTTCGGTTGAAATGCTTCCTGCGCCGGCTGACTTGAGCGCTTCTCTTATAATCTTTTCCGCATCCGATCTTTGGTAGCCGAGATTGATCAGTGCGTTCAGCGCCTCGAGCCTCGTCATATCGGCCTCCGCGGGAAAACCCTTCGGCGATTCGCCTGTATCA
>DAIQRO010000270.1:0-656 GCA_036786155.1 Bacteroidota bacterium | reverse complement strand
TGTCCAGCCCGATCCTGAAGATCTTGTCTTTCAACGACATCGAGATCAGATCAAGCTTCTTCTGCCCGAGCCCCGGCACTCTGACAGGAAATCCCTTCCCGCCTCCGGCAATTGCCCCGACTATTTCTTCAAAGCTCAGGCTCGAGAGAAATGCATGCGCAAGCTTAGGGCCGATACCGCTGACGCTGATCAGAAGCCGGAAGATCTCCCTTTCTCTCATATCGGTGAAGCCGAACAACTGCATCGAGTTCTCCTTTACATCAAGATAAGTGAGAATGCTGTATTCTTTACCTGTCTCGGAAAGCAGCTGAGACGCAGTCAGCGAGAGATAAACATGATAGCCAACACCGCCTGCCTCTATCACAGCTTCGTTCTTTTGCTTATGGGTAAGCTTGCCTCGGATTGATGCTATCATTTTTGGGATAAGATCCTTTCGGGATTATTGCGGATGAATTTTGCCCAGTCGCCTGAAGAGCCGGCTTGATTTCCTCCCGGTTCCCTGAATTTGTAAACATGGCACAATGCAACCGCCAGGGCATCAGTGCAGTCGTAATCGCTTAGCTCCTCCCTGATACCGAGGATCGCCTTAACCATATAATGAACCTGATGCTTCGAAGATGCTCCGCTACCGGTCACAGATTTCTTTATTTCCCTTG
>DAIQRO010000269.1:0-3667 GCA_036786155.1 Bacteroidota bacterium | reverse complement strand
AGTGCCACCATTTGAGGTCTTTGCAAGAAATCCTCCGCTGACATTGTATCCGCCGGATATGTATCCGGTTTCTCCGTTTAGAAAAACAACTCTGCTAAGGTCTCGGTATATTGAGCTCACTATACTCCAGACTTCTCCACCGTCGGTTGTCTTGACTATGAAATTTGTATCTGCAGGTGAATTATCTCCCGTTACTGCATAACCTGTCAGGCTGTCAATGAAAGTAATGTCAGCAATCGGACGGTTATTCAAAAACGGCATGTGCTGTTTTTGCCACCCGGATGGCGGGTTGTGCTGAAAGTTGAACGCATTGATGAACACAAAGATGCTGAAGAACCATAGTAGGTTCATGAGGAACGCGGAGCCGGAGCGATGAGATGTGGATTTCATGATAACTTCCTTTATACAAAACTAAAGAGAAAGGATTTCAGAAACTATGACTTTGGTTATGTTTTGAAAATATGATTCGGCAGTTCGAAGGTGTCTTGTCGGGAGGTAAGATATGCAAACCAGAGATCTTCTTTCCTTCAGTCAATGCCGGGAAATGTCAACCGTTACCGGAACTGTGCTACCCAAAGAAGGTCATAGATATAATCAAATTCCATGACTGCCAAATCACTGCAGAAGTATTGGAATTTCTGATGTAAGCAAATCATGCATTCACGGCAACAAACAGCCGCGAATGCATGAATAAGCGTCGTATGTGTGATAAAGCCTACTTGCTCAAAACCATCTTCTTCACACTCACAAAACCACCTGCTGTCAGCTTGTAAAAATAGATGCCTCCCGGAAGTGCAATGCCGTTATCATCCGTTCCGTGCCACGTTACCTTGTATGATCCCTTTTGACGGAATTCATTTACAAGCAGAGATACTCTCTGTCCAAGTGTGTTGAACACCTCCAGCTTCACAAAGCCGTCTTCTGCTATTGCGTAACCGATACCTGTTGACGGATTGAACGGATTCGGGAAATTGTCGCTCAGTGAGGTTGATTCAGCAAGCGAATTCTGCGCTTCGCCGGACCTGTCTTCCACCACCCCGTCTTCACTGCTGTTGAACATGTCTGAAACATTCACGCAAGAAGATGTCCTGAATGTCTGCAATGCGGTGTATCCCGTGTTAAGAGAGGGTGCAAGCGTGTCGCAGACCGCCCTCATTCTCCACTGATAATATGTGTTGCATTTCAGTCCGCTGATCAAAGCAAAGCTGACGTCTCCCGGGACGAAGGCGCGCTCCCAAAGCCTGTTGACGGAAGGCGCGATCATTGACCTGTACTGCACTTCGTATCTTACCGCTCCCGCAACAAGGCCCCAGTTCAGTTTTGCCGAGGTTGCGGTAATGTCACTTGTGTTCAGATTCTCCGGCAACGGGCACGCGGCCGTTTGCCTGATCTTCGCTGTCACTCCGCCTGTTATGTAAACGCAGTTGTCACTGCCAAGCTCGATTCCGGAAGTCTGAATCACGACCGCAACCGGTGAAGGCACTGCAATGCTCCACGCAAAACTTCCGTTCGAATTTACCTTGCACACTCCCATACTGCCGGCAGTGTTGCCTGCAAGCAGGGGATTGTTCTGTGCATCTATCAGCAGTTCAACCTGCTGAACAATGTTGATACTGCCGTCAGCGTCCTGCAAGAGCCAGAGCTGATTTCCCGAAGCATCAAACTTCGCCAGCGAAGTTCCTGCTGTGTTGGCCATACTGCTTCCGGCAATCACCGGCATGCCGTCTGAACCCGATTCAACAAGCCCCGCGTATATGCCCGCCGTCCTCTGCCAGAGCAGTGTTCCTGCCGGACTAAGCTTCCTAAGAGTACTGCCGGGAATGGCGGATATTGTCTCGCGGTTGATTAGATATGAATTGCCCGATGCATCTCCCGCAATATCGCCCGCCGCTGAAGTGTTCTGCACCCTGTAGTTCCATATCTCAATGCCTGCAAAGCTCACCTTGGCGAAACTGTTCGGCCCGGTGTTTCCCGATCTTGTGGAAACCAAAATACAATTGTCATCTGCAAGCTTGAAATTCACCGGACTTCCGTGAACAGCCGTGTTTGAATAATTCCAGATGGTTGTTCCGGCCGGTGATAATTTTCTGACCTTGGAGGAAGCTGCCAAACTATTCGCTGTTGCTGATCCGAGCAGGTAAATGTTCCCTTCTGCATCGCAGAGGCACTTCGTTATCTGCATGAGTTCGGCGGACGATGTGTAAACTACTCTCCAGACAAGATTCCCTTTAGAGTCGTACTTCATCACAACTCCCTGCGCGGGAGATGTGGTTACATTGGATGACATGAGGTTTCCTGTCACAATGGCATTTCCGGAAGCGTCGGTCACAACGCAAACTGCCTTTTCGAATTTCAGCGGATCTGTCTGATCATAGAATCTTTCCCAGATCTGTGTGCCGTCCGGATTCCTTTTTGTGATGTAGATATCTCCTCCGGGGATGTTCGTGCCTCTTATCGTGAACACGCTGTTGGAATTGTCAAGAGCGATAGATGCTCCGGGAGAGTTCTGTATCCAGTTGATGCTTGCTTGCCCGGTTGCCTGTCCGGCAATGGCCAGCATCAAGATTGTTATAAGAACTTTCAGGACTTTTCTTTTTGAGATTTACTCAATTAAGCTTTTCTTTTCCGGCCCCGGTCAAGTGAAGCGGCAGATGTCATGAACGATGTGAGAGGATATTGTGCCACCGGGGCTTTGCTTTGTGCAAATGTAGTGCGGGAATTGAATTAATGAAATTCAATAATGACTGTCCCGGCTCAGGATGCCGGACATAAGCGATCGCATCCTTGAAGTAATGTTCAAACCGTTGAACTGATCCTCCAAAATAGCAGAGTATGCTTTTGAGGAATTATGCGAATCAGCATCTGCAATTTCTGAAACTTCAACAGAGATGAGGAATGCAGTCTCATTTTATAAGCATGAGCTTTATGGTTGCAGCAGTCCCTGCAGATGTAAGCCTGCAGAAGTAAACGCCGCCCGCAAGTCCGTTTGGCTGACCGTGCAGAGAAGCGTTGAATTCGGTTTCATAGATCCCCGCCATCAGATCCTCGTCAACAAGCTTTGCTACTTCCCTTCCAAGCCCGTCATAAACAATAAGCGAAGTTCTGTTTGTGCTTCCTGATGAAGCAATCGGAACTTCAAAGCGTATCTTTGTGAAAGGATTGAAAGGGTTAGGATAATTCTGCAGAAGTTTCAGGCCCTTGGGAACAATAGTTGAGATCTGATTGACGCTGACTGTGGTGAGATTTTGTTCGAACAGGCTGATTATCTGTTCTGCATCGGACTTCAGTCTCGTAACGCTGTTAAGGTTACTACTGCCCTGGCTTACCAGCTTGGCGACAACTATCGTCTGTGTATCGCCGGGATTAACATTTGTGAATCCGAAATTGATGTTGTAGCGCCTGTTAGCGTAACCTTCAGCCGTGAATTGATTCCAGCCGGATCCCGTTTCCGGATCTCCCAAATACGGAAATTTCGTGGGCAGATCAATGATCGGGTTTATGAAGGGATCTCCGGATTTCTTAAACCCCTGTATGATGACGTATGCCTCACGATAATTACTTGGATCCCCGTTGATCGGGTCCGAATTTGTCCTCGGCCCGAACGAAGAAAATGGCACCTCCCTGTAACCGATCTTTTTCCTCCTCTGTGATTTTCCGGGAACAAATG
>DAIQRO010000268.1:0-3669 GCA_036786155.1 Bacteroidota bacterium | reverse complement strand
CCTTGTCTGCCAGCTTCTTCCGCTGCCCGAAGATATCCATATCACGCCGGCAATGTCAAATGCGCCTCCGACGGCATATCCGAAATTCTCATCATAGAATTCCACCTCCTCAACCGGAAATCCGAAGACCATGCCGGAGTCAACGACAGACGGATTCCAAACCGCACCCGCATCCGAAGTGAAATAGATCATTCCCTCGGTTCCGCACATATAGCCGTTGACGGCGTCCCGGAAATAGATCGAGTTGGCAAAGAAATTTGAATCGGGAAAGAGATAGTCGGTCCACACACTTCCGCCGTATGTTGTCTGAAGCACTCTAGTTCCGTAAAAATTCGGCGGGGTGTTGTCAAGCTCCCATGCAAGCGCAAATCCCTTTTGGTAGTCAGTGAAAAAAACGGAATAGACCATGGTGCGGACGGCAGTCTGCTGTTGAATCCAGCTTTGCCCGCCGTTTGTAGTTTTTATTATGAGCCCGGAATCTCCTCCGATCCACCCCGTGAGGGAGTCGGCAAAGAATATCGCTCTGAGATTTCTTGATGTCGGGCTTTGGACAGTAAGCCAGCTTTGTGTTGCGCCAAGCTCAGCCGTTATCAGCAGAAGAGCTGTCAGGGATATTTTGAGAATTTGTGTTATACAGAAATGCTTCATGAATAGATTGCCTCAGGGCAGATTATTTCTTTTTCTCAGGAACCATTCCGTGCACAGGAACAAAATTACAAGTCCCAGATAGTACGGGTTAATGTTCAGGTCAAAGCTTTTCGAAGTCAACTGCTCAGTTTGGTTTGCGTTCTTATCAGATCCGGCTGTCGCTGTAATTTCATCATTGCCGGGCACATCCAGTCTGCGGCCGCCTGTGTTGTTGGCCAGTTCATTCATTACGGACGGGTCAGGCTGTGTTTCAAGATATTCAAAGTTATCTTCTCCTGCAAGAAACTTGCCGGTGATCTTTTCAACTCCTCTGCCTTCCGAGATAAGTTCTGCTTCATACTCAAACACGCCGGGGGATGTGACCGAGTCGGACAATTGAAATTTGTTGTCTGATACTCTGATCATCTCAAGTTCCTTTATCTGATCAGGGCCTTTTATCTTCATGACTATTTTCTCCCCGCCTTTTATTTCAAGCCCTGTTATGGCGCCCGTAAACTCAGCTTTCCCGCCAACGGGAAACACGGGCTTCAGAGTTTCAACATTGAATTTCTTTCCGGCATCCTTTCTCACCACGGCGGAAGCCGAAGTGGAAATAATGTATCCGAGAAACTCTTCTGCTTCCGCTGCGTTTCCGCCGAGCCTCCATTTGTATATCCCGTAGGGCAGAAATGCAGCTGACCTTCTGTCGTCTGAAGTTGAAACAAGTAATGCAGGCCTGCTGCCGCTCGAAGCAACGAGTATGGTTTGCGCATCGGGTTTCGCGGAGAAGCTCGTCCCCGCTATGAATATTCCGGGAAGCCTCGCGGCTTTGGAGAGCATTGCCTGATCCCTGAATGCTGTCTGCCCTGTTCCGGACAAAGCTTCCAGCGTTGTTTCGGATTCCAGATCAGAGTAGTTATCCGCAATGAACGGAAGCCGGTCTTCAAGTGTTTTCAGCCTTCCGAAGTCAGTGTTCCTTGAACCTAAGAAGATGATGGGCTTGCCGGTTTTCCCGGCTGCTGCCTTGACGGCATTCAGCACTCCTTCGTCTGAAACGGATGTCGGAAATCCTGCAAGAGTGATCACATCGAATCCTGCAAGATCGGGAAGCGCTCCTTCATAAAACTCGGCCGATGATTTTTGTGTCCTGAACTCCGCATCAAAGTTCCTGATTCGCGACACCTGTTCTTTGATGAATGCAAGGTCGGATGAAGGCCCGCCGGAGATCACAAGCATCCTGAACCTGTTGTCTGTGAATCTTATGAAGAAGTCTGCAGAGTTGTTCTTCAGCGTCTTCTCGCCTTCAACAGAATCTACCTCGATCCTGTAATGTGCAGTCCTTATCACGGGCGAGCTGACCGTAAAGTCCGCATTGTACTTTGTCCTGCCTTGTGAAACGTTCACAGCTCTGCTGTCGATCAGCTTTCCGTCCTCCGTAAGTCGTATATTCAGCGTGCCTTCATAACCGTTTGAACTTATCACTGCGCTAACCGGGACACTGCTTTCTATGAATGCATTCTTCCCGTAAAGAACATCTGTAACAGATATGTCTCTTGACATTCCCGTATCACCCGCAAGAATGAAATTCACCGGTGCGCCGAGAGACAAAGCGCTCTGCAAAGGATTGCCGCCTTCGTTGAGTATTCCGTCGCTGATCACCGTAACGGATGAAATGTTCTCGTCAGGAAGCATCAGCTTAAGGTCCTGAAATGCCTTTGAGAGATTCGTCCTGACTGCGGAAGTTGAATCGGAAGTCAGCAAATCTGCACTCTGACCGCTCAATTCACCTGTTATGCCGTCTGAAAAAACAAATGTCCGCACTTCGTCATTTGAAGCGAGCCGGGCTTTCCTTATAAGCTCTTCCATATCTCTGCCGTTGAGTTCCATTACGCTTGCAGAGTTATCTATGAGAATTATCCCTGTCGGCTTCTTGTCGGAAATACCCACAAATGACAGCACGGGTGAGAGGAACAGCAGAAGAATGAAGAAGATCGAAAGGAACCTGAGAGCAGTGAGGACTTGCTTCAGCCGTCCTTCTGCGGCGGAGCCTCTGTAATAGAAGTATGCCGCCGCGGCCGATATGATAACAGCCACAGCCGCGAAGATAAGTCCGTAATCTGATCTGAATGAAATATCCAAAAGGAAGGAAATTAATTGCGTCCGCTAAACATTTGCAGGAGTCAAAGGAATTCGCAGGATCAGTTTCAGGAACCGGCGTTACATCTTAATGTCAACGAAAATGTATTCGCGTATTTCCTCAAGCCACTTCTCAAGCTCATTGCTTTCCTTATATGATTCGGCGAAGCCTCTTATCCTGTCGTAATCTTCTTCGAGACTCAGCCTGTGGGGCGGAACAATGTCAATCAACTTGTACAGCTCATATCCGTAATCACTGCCGCGTGAGATTGAACGGACAGGATCAGTGATCCCGCCTTTCGAGACTCCTCGCAGGGCTTCAAGCGTCATGCTGTCGAGCCTTTCAATCGGAACTTTTCCAAGGTAGCCGTCTTTCCCGGCGGTGAATTCATCCTGCGAATACTCTTTCACGGCATTCTCAAATGAGATCTCGTTCTTTTCGATCCGTCCCTTGAGTTCATTGAGAAAGCTGATAGTCTCAAGGTCGGAAGATTCAAATTTCGGAAATGTAACAAGTATGTGCTGAACCCTTATCTTGTCTCCCTGCCTGTCTTTCAGTTTAAGTATGTGATAGCCAAACTCAGTCTCTACAATGTCTGAAACCTCACCCACATCAAGCAAATAGGCCGCTTCTTCAAACGGCTTCACAAACGTTCCCTTCTTGGCATAGCCAAGATCTCCGCCCATTGCGGCAGAGCCGGAGTCGGCGGAATTTCTGATCGCAAGTTCGGAGAAATCAACACCCTGCTTGACGCTGTCCAGTATCTGCCGGGCAATACTCATCGCTTCCGATTTTTCCGCATCGCTCACTTTCCTCTTCATATAAATATGCGCCAGCTCAAACTCCTCGTTCACATCAGGAAGGCTGTCACGGTAGATCGCAAAAAACTCTTTCACATCCCTGTC
>DAIQRO010000267.1:0-3674 GCA_036786155.1 Bacteroidota bacterium | reverse complement strand
GCGCGGGGCTGAAGATTCCGGCCCTTATGATGAGATAAGGGCGGCTTTCAGGATCAACCCGGATGCAAATATGGAGGGAGACGAATACGTAAGAGAGGAAAATCTCTTCCTTGACAATGAGGGCAACAGGGTATTCATTGCCCTTAAGAACGGAAAGGCATTCATTCTAACCGAGAACAAAGCAGTCGAGACGCCGTACAGCGACATTGACTACACAAGTATTTGCTATGACAATAAAGGCACACTCTGTATCATAGCCAAGGATAACGGCAAGCTCTTTGAACCCGGGCGCGGATGCTTTGTTGTACGCGGAGATAAGAAGATGAGTGAATTCGACTTTGCTTATCCTCCGCTGTATTTTGACAGGCAGAACAGCATTTACTACATGATAGCTGACTCGACAGGCGAATACACGTACAATTATGACATTGCAAAGGACAACGACCGGTTAGGCAGGTCAAATGGGGAGATGTACAATTCAGGCATTTCGGAAATAAGATTCGGTGAGAGAGGCGAACTCATTTATGTTGCTTCGAAGACTGAAAAGAATGAATATGAAGAAAGCGAATACATGCCGCTTTCTTACCTCATTGATAAGAACGGCAGGCACTTCCTCGGGTACAGCATAAGGCCGATTGAGTGGAGCAAGAACGGAGAGGCGCTTTTCGCTGCACAGGAAAAACTGAATGTCAAGAATGCCGACCTGTTCCTGTGGAAGAATGGGAATAAGAGAAAAGTGAACACATCCCGTTATGATGACACTTACGGTTAAGGATTTACGAAGAGCAGAGGCATATTCTATCTCGGCCTCATCTCGGATACGACAGGAGTGACATATAAGAGCAGTACGGATTTTGTTATGGAAGGCAGGAAGATCGGCACATACAGCTTCCTTTCGTATCAGTCGCTCGGAGATTCGGTTTATCCTATGGCATATTCGCCTTCGGGTGATTTCACATTTGTTGCTGAAG
This sequence comes from Bacteroidota bacterium, assembly GCA_036786155.1. GTDB lineage: Bacteria > Bacteroidota > Ignavibacteria > Tepidaquicellales > Tepidaquicellaceae > JADJAH01. The sequence goes on along the minus strand of DAIQRO010000267.1, from coordinate 2,703 downwards.
AGCAGTTGAATGATACATCGTACGGAAATGCCGTGTTCACAAACGGCGTTAAGCTTCCTTTCCCGGAGACTGCAGCCGGAGGTCCGGGATACTTCAGAGGTGTTTACAATCTGTTCTATACAGTGAGCGGAGAAATGTTCTTTCTGGCAGTTACAAAACCGGGTGAAGATTACACCATGGATCTTAAGGAGGTCTTTGTCAATAACCGGTCATTGGGAAAAATTTACAACTCGGTAAGCGCTATCTCCTATGATGCCGCCAAAAACGAGGTCTCATTCATTGCAAGCAGGGATAACGAAGTATTTGACGTGTTGCTGAAATTCTAAGAGCTTCACTCGGTGTAGCAGGCCGATGCCTCAATTGTTCTGCCGTCAGTAACAACTGAAACACAACCGCTGAGGTCGGTCCTCATTATACGGCAGTTCGCAAATTCGTATCTCCTGATAACTTCGCCCGAAGGATGTCCGAACTTGTTGTTCCTTCCGCAGGAGATTACCGAAATATCCGGTGAACATAATGCAAGTAGGGAAGAATTGCTTGAAGTGATGCTTCCATGGTGAGGGGATTTCAGTACATCAGCATTTATGAGTCCTGCATACTTTTCTGATATTGCCTTCTCTGCTTCATACTCAACATCTCCGGTGAACAGAATTTCCGATTCGCCGTATTTCATTAAGAATGCCACGCTTGAGTTGTTCAGATTTTCTTCTTCGTTTCTGCCCTGATTGCCTGGATGAAGAAAATACAGCCTGATGTTTTCAAAACTGTCGCAAATGTTTCCCGCAACGGGAAACTCCAATCCAATACTTTTGCGGGCAATGAGGTCGTACAAACCCTTTGCCGCGCCATCCTCAGAGCCGTCCTCTGAAGAAAATACTTTGAGCACATTGAAGTTGGTGACGATGTATTCCGCACCTCCTATATGGTCATTGTGGTTGTGTGTGAGAATCATAAGGTCTATGTCGGTTATTCCTTTCTTTCTGAGAAAGGGAGCAATTGTCCTTTCGCCGGCATCGTATCCCCTGAAGTTACTGCCGGTGTCAACGATTATGCATTTACCTTCGGGTGTGATTACAACTGCAGCATCACCCTGCCCTACATCAAGGAAGTAGATCCGAAGTTACTGCGTGAGTGTGCCTGAAATTCCGAATATGATCACTGCAACAAAAATAGAGCAGATAACTCTGAATGGCAGTTGGCATGCTTTGGTAGCGGAGAATATGATCACAATGATCACGAATATTCCTGCTGTTTCCGCAATCGAAAGTTCCCTAACATGGAAGTACGCTCCCGGCAGGCCGGCGGCAAAGCTGATCATTCCAAGCTGAATAGATAACAGCATGTCATTTGTAATTGAAGTCAGCAGTGACAGTTCTTTTGAGATCAGTGAAAGAACGATCTGCATGAATCCGATTGCGAGCGAGATGTTGGCCATAGGAACTGCCGCCATGTTGACTGCCAGAGATATCAGCGAAACCTTTCCGAAGTACTGTGCAGTGATCGGCAGAGTTCCTACCTGTGCCGCGAATGTTGTGAAGAATGCCGCAGTCAAAGCCCGCTTCACATTTGCAATCCTGCCGCGTTCCTGTACTTCGCTTCTCAGCAGTACCTTGTCAATTTTTTCATAGATCCATACCATTGAGATGACGGCCGTGAAAGACAATATGAATCCCGCATCAAAAAGCTGACGTGCATCGGCTATCAGTATTGCAGCGGCAGAGATGCCGGCGAGATTGTAGAAATTGCTTGCCCTCTGCATCCTTGTTCCGGCAAGAGCGAGTATTCCCATGATTGAGGCCCTTACGATTGAGGCCGTGCTTCCCGTGAGCAGGCAGTAAAATGCAAGAAATGCTATGATGACGGCAAGCGAGATCGCCGGGCGGACCCTTAACGCCGATAGGAGCAGAGTCAGTGAAATTACTATGTAGGCGACGTTTAGTCCAGACACGGCAATCAGGTGCGACACGCCCGCATCCGTGAAATTGTTTCTGACTTCTTCGCTGATGTCGGACCTGTCGCCGGCCACAAGCCCTTTCAGATATTCGGCATTGTCTCCTTCAAGCTGTTCGTTTATGCAGTTGAGTGCGTACTCTTTGGAAGGAAAGATGACATTTTTCATAATGAAGCTCATTTTCCCGTCACCTGCTTGCTCAAGACTGCTCATGCCGTATGCGCGGAAAACAAAGTAAATGCCTTTCAGACTGAGATATCTTCTGTAATCAAACTCACCGGGATTCCTGCTCCCGGGGACCATCTCCGGTTTTCCCTTGATCAATACCATTTGTCCCGGCTTGATCTCAGGAATAAGTGTGTCTCTTTCGGAAAGAGTGATGCTGACAATCACATCTCCTTCAACCGTCAGAGTATCGCGATGGATCAACTTTTCCGAACTGATCCTGAATCTTATTCTTGTGCTGTCTGCGTCCGGAATGTCGCATACTGTTCCTGCAAGCTTCACTGTCCTTCCTTCAAAATGCCCGGGAAGTCTTGCCAGGGAGTTTGCCGGTATTTCGTAGTGTGCAGAGTTGAACAGCAACAGTCCCGTAAGAATGGCATTGATGTAAATGACAATTATCCTTCCTCTGCTGAATATCATTACCGCAATAAGCAGCGCAATGATCGCAATGCAGATATGTGATCTGTTCAGAACCAACACGCTCCCCGCAATTATTCCTGAGCTTAGAGCAGCGGAGAGCTTAAGTC
>DAIQRO010000266.1:0-3684 GCA_036786155.1 Bacteroidota bacterium | reverse complement strand
CGACAGCTGAGTCTCCGAATATTGTATCAGGGCGGGTTGAGGCAACAATTATATATTCATTCGAATCTTCCAGCACATACTTCACAAAATAAAGCTTATCAGTTCTTTCTTCATAGAATATCTCATCATCACTTACCGCCGTTCCTGAAACAGGGTCCCAATTGACAATCCGGTGCCCCTTGTAGATGAGGCCTTTTCTGTACAGATCAACGAATACTTTTCTCACATTCAGTGAGAGCCCTTCGTCAAGTGTGAATCTTTCCTTCGACCAATCCACTGAAGCGCCAAGCTTTCTCAGCTGCTTCTGAATAGTACCTCCGTTCTTCTCCTTCCACTCCCAAACCAACTTTACGAACTCCTCACGGCCCAATTGCTCCTTCGTCTTTCCCTGTCTGGCAAGGTCCTTCTCAACCATAACCTGAGTCGCTATGCCGGCATGGTCCATGCCCGGCACCCAGCAGACCTCGTAGCCTTCCAGCCTCTTCATCCTGCAGTAAACATCCTGAATGGTATTGTTCAGCATGTGCCCTGTGTGCAAAATACCTGTTACATTAGGCGGAGGTATCACGACCGAGAATTTCGGTTTACCGGGTTTAGGTGTAGAGTCGTATAACTTTCCCTTGTGCCAGAAGTCTCTCCATTTTTGCTCTATTGTCAGGAAGTCAAAGTTTTTGGGGAAATCCATAGTCTGTCAGGCAGTCTCCTTTGCTCGTTTATTGTTTTTTGAAATTATCTCTTCTGCGAGATTAAGATAGGCCATGCAACCCTCTGAATTAATCCTGTAAAGGCACAGAGGTTTGCTGAAGAAGCTCGCTTCGTTAAGCAGATTTGTATTCGGGATAGATGTTGAAAGCAGGTATGACCCGTGCTTCATCTTGAGTTCTCTTTCAGAGATCTTCGAAACTCTTGAGTCCTTTTCATACATGGTCATCAATATACCTTCAATTCGCAGATCAGGATTTGCAACCTCCCGAATCCAGTTGTAATATTCTATCAGTCTGTCAACTGCATCAAGTGAAAAATGCCCAGGTTTGATCGGGATCAGAATACTGTCTGAAGCTACAAGCGCCGCAGTTGACATGCCTCTTAATGAAGGTGGACAGTCAATGATCACGAATTCATAGAACTCTAGTATTCCCTGCAGTGCATTCTTCAGGATCAGCCTGTTCTCCGAGAACTTGTGAAACTTGTCCTGGGAGTTTGATGTGTCAACGGTCGAGGGGACGAAATCAAGGTATTTGAGATCGGTCCTGTGGATTGCCGCACCAATTGAATGAGTGAAGGAAAAGACTTCAGCAAGGCTCGCTTTGATCTTGTCTGACGTGAATCCGAGAGCAATGGCAGAGCCGCCGAAAGGATCCACATCTATCAGCAGAGTCTTTCTTTCTGCAACAGCGAGTGAAGATGCAAGATTGACGGCAGTGGTGGTTTTGCCGACACCTCCCTTAGGTACGCAAACTGATATTATTCTGCTCATTCAGAGTTTGGTATGATAAAACGTTTCATTGTTTATGACCATGAAAGGTTTTCCGGTCAGCCGGAAGCCCTCAAAAGGCGTGTTTCTGCTACGGGACCTGAAGTTCTTCTTTTTCACAATCCACTTCGCATCAAGGTCGAGAATGCTCAGGTTTGCTCTCTGTCCGGGCTGAATGCTTATTCTTTCGAGGTTCAGGATCTTCCTTGGATTTACAGACATCTTCTCAATAAGCTGACTGAAACTTAAAATACCTTCCTTAACAAGATAAGTATATGCAAGGCCAAAGGCAGTTTCAAGTCCGATTATGCCAAACGGAGCATCAACAAATCCCTGAGATTTTTCATGCTCTGAATGCGGAGCATGGTCAGTGCAGATGACATCAATTGTGCCGTCTGACAATCCATCCAAAATGGCATCCACATCTTCCCGCGTCCTCAGAGGAGGATTCATTTTGTAATTTGTGTCATAGTCAATGCATCCGGAATCAGTTAGTATGAAATGGTGAGGGCATGCTTCACCGGTAACGCTGATTCCCCTTTCCTTTGCATTCCTTAGGAGTGAGACGCTTCCCGCACAGGACATGTGCTGAATATGGTAGTGCGCTCCACTTACGTATGAACAGATTTCAATGTCACGTGCAATTACAGATGTTTCGCTGACTGAAGGTATGCCTCTAAGCCCTGTAACGGTTGATACAAATCCTTCATTCATTACTCCCCTGTTTGAGAGTTTCAGGTCTTCACAATGCTGAATGACGGGCAAACCTGTCTGTGCGCCGTATTCAAAAACTCTTCTCAACAGCTCGGTATCCTGTACGGGACTGCCGTCATCTGTAAGTGCGCGCGCCCCCGCTGCCGCAAGGCTGAGTATCGGAGAAAGTTCTTCACCAGATCTGTTTCTGCTTGCACATACGGAATACTCAACATCAACAACACCTGAACTTACTCTTCGTAGCTGGTCTCTCAGAAGAACGGGATTGTCTATAGGCGGCGAAGTATTTGGCATGCACAGTACGCCGGTAAAACCACCGTTAGCAGCAGCATCCGATCCCGTAACAATTGACTCTTTATGAGTCTGTCCCGGTTCTCTGAAGTGTACATGCATGTCAAACAATCCGGGAACCACTGCTTTGCCCTTCAGATCGATCTCATCAATGGCCTTCTTTGTTGCAAGTCCCTTTCTGATATCCTTTATGATCCCTTTGTCTATCAGAATATCAGCAACGATATCCAGGCCTTCTGACGGTGATACAATCCGGGCATTCCTGAGAATCACTTTCATTACACCTTCCCTCCGGCAAGTTCGCTTATGACGGCAAGTCTGACTGCAAGACCGTTCGTAACCTGTTCAAAGATAAGCGAGTTGTTTGATTCCGCAATACGGCTGTCAAGTTCTACATTAATATTCATAGGTCCCGGGTGTAAAATCCTGATCTTTGGATTTAACGATAGCCTTTCCCATGTCATGCCGTAAAACCTGTTGAATTCCTGAAGTGACGGAAGAAGCCTGCCTGCATCCCTTTCGAGCTGTACCCTCAGCAAATTTAAAGCATCATGCTCTTTAACTGCATCATCAATATCGTCATAAACATCAACATGCAATCCTTCAATTGCTGAAGGCAAGAATGGCCTTGGAGCACAAACCGATACCTTTGCGCCAAGTTTGTTCAGTCCGTGTATGTTTGACATTGCCACTCTGCTGTGGGAAATATCCCCGACAATGCAGACACGCAATCCTTCTAACTTTCCGAAGGCCCTCTTCAATGTCAGGATATCAAGCAGTCCCTGCGTAGGATGTTCCGCCGCACCGTCACCGGCATTTATCACTCTTCCCGAAACCGTCTCGCTTATCAGTTTAGGTACGCCGGGCACTCCATGCCTGACAATGAAAATATCGAACTTCATTGCTTCAAGGTTCTTAACTGTATCAAGAAGTGTTTCCCCTTTTGCAATTGAAGAACCTTCTCCTGTGAAATTTACAGTGTTATGTCCAAGCATTTTTGCCGCCAGTTCAAAAGAGACGCGTGTTCTGGTGGAGTTCTCAAAAAAAAGGTTCAGAATATTGGATGGTTTTGCCGGCTGTCCGGGGATGTCCTTTCTGTCAATCATTCTTCTGAAATGCTCAGACTTGTCGAGGAGGTGTTCGAGCTGATCCTTCGAAAGATATCTGAGTCCAAGAAGATTGTTGATCTTTTCCATTCCGGTCAC
>DAIQRO010000265.1:903-3711 GCA_036786155.1 Bacteroidota bacterium | reverse complement strand
AGCTAACGAAGGGCCCGTTGTAAGAATTGAAGGCCGGAACATTATCATGGCCGGTTCAAACAATTATCTCGGGCTTACAGCTCACCCTAAAGTTAAGGAAGCCGCAATAAAAGCGATTGAAAAGTACGGGACCGGATGTTCGGGCTCGAGGTATCTCACCGGTACTCTAGATCTTCACATAAAGCTTGAAGAGAAGCTTGCTGATTTTCTGGGCAAAGAGTCAGTCCTGCTTTTCTCAACGGGCTATCAGACCGCACAGGGAATTATTCCGACGCTTGTATCAAAAGATGAGTACATAATCTCAGACAAGGACAATCATGCCTGCATAATCGCAGCCAATATGATGGCCAAGGGCGGCTTTGCCGAGTTCAAGAGGTACAAGCACAACGACATGGACGACCTCGAAAGGGTGCTGAAGTCAATTCCGGCGGATGCATCAAAGCTCGTTGCCTCAGACGGAGTATTTTCCACAAGCGGAGAACTTGTTGAGCTTCCAAGGCTGGTAGAACTTTGCAAGAAATACAACTCAAGGATACTTATTGATGATGCGCACGCAACGGGCGTTGTTGGAAAAGGCGGAAGAGGCACCGCATCAGAATTCGGACTTGTGAATGAGGTTGACATGGTAATGGGAACATTTTCAAAAACGTTTGCCTCGCTTGGCGGTTTTGTTGGAGCAGAAAAGGTTGTCATAAATTATCTCAAGCACCATTCGCCGGCTCTCATATTCTCCGCATCTCCCACACCGGCCTCTGTGGCCGCGGCTGATGCGGCGCTCGATATCCTTGTAGCCGAACCGGAAAGAATCGACAATCTTCTTTCAAACGCAAAGAAGATGAGGGAAGGTTTTGCTTCCATGGGATTCAGGATACTCGAGGGAAAGACTCCCATAGTTCCCGTAATACTGGGCGATGACAATCTGGTCTTTGCTTTCTGGAGAAAGCTCTTTGACGCCGGCATTTTTGTAAATGCGTTCATCTCTCCCGGTGTGCCGCCGAATATGGCAATGCTCAGAACATCTTACATGGCAACGCATGAAGACAAGCATCTCAATAGAATACTCGAAGTGTTCGGTGATATCGGCAGGCAAATGGGAATCATTGAATAGAATTCCGTTGCTGAGAATTTTACCAGGTAGAGGTTGAACAGAAATTGAAGATGCGTTCTGCATATGTCGCACTGCTATTTTCACTGAATCTGATCCTGTTTGCTTCCTGCAACAAGAACGAGAATGGTACTGCCGAGGACCCCGAATTTCAAAGTTCCGCCCTGCAGGATACATCGCTTTCGCCGCAGGAATCACTGAGCATATCCCTTGTTCAGGGAATACTTGGAGAGGATGATGAGCCTGAACTTGAGGAATTCATTGAACGGAATTTGTATGAAGAGCTGAAGAAAAGCGCTAAGGTCACGATAGACAGAGTGTCCACATCCGAGTATGCGATCGAATATGAACTTGGCGGAGAAAAGAAAGTTTTAATGCTGAGGAAGTATTACGACCCGCAGAAGGATGAATTTGTTTTTGCAAGAACATCTCCGGATTCAAAAGATGTAAGGACCCAATGACCGGGGTTTGCTATTGCCCGCTTAAGTTTGTAATTTTGTACAGTTCTTTATAAGCATACAGGTTCCAGGTTCCTATTGTTAGGAACGGATTAATAGGGAATCCGGTGAAATGCCGGAACTGTCCCCGCAACTGTAAGAAAGAAGACCTCCGGATCAGCCACTGCTAATGAAACAGCGGGAAGGCCGGCGGAAAATGCTTTCGAGTCAGGAGACCTGCCTGTAGTGCGCTTCAAAGATCTTCGTGGGAAAAGATTGACTGAAATTATCGGGAAACTCCCGGCTGATCATTTCTATCATTCATTCTGCACACCATGAAGATGATGACCTGCCGGGAGTTTTTTTATGCATTTGACATTCAACAAATACCTGTCCGTTATTATAGTTTTGCTTCTGACAGCAGGAACTTCTGCCGGACAGGACACTGCATCATATTCTTCCGACGAGATCAGAGTATTCGGGACGAGGGGAATAATCTCCACTTCCGTCCTGCCTGCTTTTGTGCAGGTTCTGGAAAGGAAGTCAATCGAGATGATGAATGGTGACAGGCTTTCGGAGATTCTGAAAACATTTGCCGGAGTTTCAGTAAGGAGTTACGGCGGAAGAGAGTCGATCAGCACGATCTCGATGAACGGAGCAGGCGCCGACAATACACTGATCCTGCTTGACGGGATCAGGCTTAACTCTCCGCAGAACAATCAGTTTGATGCTTCGCAGATACTTAAAGACGGCATTGAAAGGATAGAAGTCCTCAACGGAGGAATGAGTTCTCTTTACGGTTCAGAAGCGATCGGAGGCGTTGTAAACATCATTACTGCCAAACCGAAGCCGGACAAACAATGGGCAGAGATCACTGCGGGGGCGGGCTCTTACGGACTGCGGACTGCCGGGATCACGGGAAACTTCACGCTCGGCAATTTGCACCTCAAGCTTGGCTGGGGCAATGAGAGATCAGAAAATGATTTTACTTACCTCTACAGAAACGGAAACAACTACCTTGAGAAGGAGCGCAAGAATTCTTCCTACGAACTCAACAATGTCCATGTGAGCGGAAGTTACGGCATCTCCCCTTTATCGGTTCTGTCTTTCAATTCCGGATTTCTAAATTCAACGAGGGGCGTTCCCGGCATTGAAACAGGTTCAGAGCCGTCCGGCTCAACACAGTATGACAAGAACTGGCTGAGCAGTCTCCGATATTCCTACAGTGCCGGGCAGAAAATGACAGTCAACGCAACACTGAGTTAT
>DAIQRO010000265.1:0-893 GCA_036786155.1 Bacteroidota bacterium | reverse complement strand
ACTTCGACGGATTGTCAAAGGAAAGTTACTATAAGAACACCGGATTTACAGGAACAGGGGAAGTTCAGTTCGGGGAGGGAATTCTGACTAACACAACTGGAGCGTCATTTGGAATTTATGATCTCAGAAGCAACGAACTCAGCGGTGATGCAAAGCGATATCAACCTGCGGTATATACCGCAGGTGAGGTGGTGGTCACAAATGCTCTCAGGATCTTTCCGTCACTAAGATATGACCACTATAGTGATCTCAGAACAGGTGCCCTCACCGGAAACTTCGGTATCAATTTCAGGCCGTCCGGAAGCAAGATGTATTTCAAGGGCAGGATCGGAAACAATTTCTCGGCTCCCACATTCAATCAGCTTCACTGGAAGAACGGCGGCAATCCGGAACTGAGGCCGGAGAGATCGGTTAATGTGTCTTTCGGGGCAGGATTCGATGCTAAGGAATTTGCCGGACTTGGAATGGAACTGAGCTACTCATACATAAATACTTCTGACAAGATAGTCTGGTTGCCGGGAGCAAACGGATTCTGGACACCCGGGAACATCCGCTCTACTTCAGCAGACGAAGTGACTGTCATTGCAAATGCAGGCGGAGAGATCAGCAGGTCCTTCTCCGTATCAGCAAACTTCAGCGCAACTTACAATACTACGCGGAAATCCGAACCCGATTTCAGCGGTGATGTCACTTCAGGCAATTACCTTCCTTATGTTCCGCGATGGACGTCCAAAGCAGGATTACAGGCATCTTACAAAGGGATAAGCGGAAACTTCTTCTATGAGCATATCGGCGAGAGGTTTGCCACCTTCACAAACAACATCTCTCTTGCGTCCTCCTGACTTCTTGATTCCTGATTTCAGTACATTCAAGATCTTTGCGTAATTAGCATT
>DAIQRO010000043.1:15761-17732 GCA_036786155.1 Bacteroidota bacterium | reverse complement strand
CATCAGTGCGAGTGCACTCTTCCGGAGAAAGGGTTCTGGTTCAGGCCGACTTTCTTCACGGGAGTTGCACAGTCAAACAGGATCGCCAACGAAGAGATATTCGGTCCCGTGCTTTCTATCCTCACATTCAGGACTCCGCAGGAGGCTGTGGAGAAAGCGAACAACACTTTCTACGGACTCTCCGCCGGCGTTTGGACTGACAAGGGCTCAAAGATCTTCAAGGTGCTCAGCAAGATCAGGGCAGGCGTTGTCTGGTCAAATACATTCAACAAATTCAATCCTGCTTCGCCTTTCGGCGGTTACAAGGAGAGCGGATTCGGCAGGGAAGGCGGCAGGCACGGGCTTACCCCATATCTGAATATCGGAAGCTGAACCGCACTTCAGGTGAAAAAGATAATCGAGGTCAGCGATCTTGTAAAGAAATACGGCGACTTCACCGCCGTTGACGGCATCAGCTTTGATGTATATGAGGGCGAGATATTCGGGCTTCTCGGCCCCAACGGTGCAGGAAAGACAACCACGCTTGAAATAATGGAGACTCTCCGCGAAAAGACCTCCGGTGAGATCAGGATAGACGGACTTAGAATAGGAAAAGACAATAATGCAATTAAGGGAATCATCGGCGTACAACTGCAGTCTGCCGGCTATTATCCGAATCTGCACCTCGGCGAACTTGTTGAACTCTTTGCAGGGCTCTACAATGTAGATGCTGATCCGATGGAAATGCTGAACCTTGTGGACCTGAAGGAGAAAGCCGGCGCAAAGTTCAAAGAACTATCCGGAGGGCAAAAGCAGAGATTCTCGATTTGCACTACGCTGATAAACAAACCCCGCATCATCTTTCTTGATGAGCCGACAACAGGGCTTGATCCGCAGGCAAGGCGAAATCTATGGGAACTTGTGAAGAAGATCCGCAGTGAAGGAACAACCGTAATGCTTACAACCCATTACATGGATGAAGCGGAGCATCTCTGCAATCGCGTAGGAATCATTGACAAGGGAAAGATCCTTACAATAAACACACCAGAAGCTCTGATAGACGAGCTTCTGAAGAAGGGCTTTACTGCAAAGCGCGAGCAAAGGCTTGCAACTCTTGAAGATGTATTTCTGAACCTAACCGGACATGAGCTCAGGGATGAATAACAGCAGAAGCTACAGCCAGTTCAGGGCAATGACGAGCCTCACGAAGGCAAGCCTGAAGGCGCTGTTCAGGAATCCGTCAGCTGTCATATTCATCATTCTCTTTCCTCTTATCTTCATAATCGTGTTCGGGTTCATCAGCGGCAGTTCCTTCCGCATTGATGTTGCTGTTGATCCGGCTACGGATATGAATAATCAGGTCATTGCCGCGCTCTCATCAATTCCTTCGCTGAAGATTGAAAAGAACCTGACGCCGGAGAAAATAAACTCCGAACTGAGCAAGGGAAGTATTGACGGACTCGTAAAAGTCACGGGCAATCCCGGAGGCAATCCGGAGTTCATCGCAGAGCTTACAACTTCCGCCGCTTCGCGTGAAAGGGGAGCAATATTGAAGATGATACTGAACGATGTGATCATGAAGCAGAATATTAACAGCTCCGGAGATGCAAGACAAAACTACGCGCTAAGTGAAAGAGTGGTTGAAGGAAGGAAGTACAACATGATAGATTTCATTCTCCCCGGACAGCTCGGCTTTTCCCTTCTCAGCGCCGGAGTCTTCGGAACGGCGTTCATATTTCTGATACTGCGCCAGACGCTTGTGATAAAAAGATTCTTTGCAACTCCGGTCAGCAAAATGACCATCATACTCGGCGAATGCATCAGTAGGCTTACGATTTCTATGATGAGCTCTGTCATAATCATAGTGATCGGCGCGCTGTTTTTCGGCTTCACGCTTGTAAACGGCTTCACAACATTTCTCAACATGATGCTCCTCTCCGCCATCGCGCTTATTGTGTTTCTCGGATTTGGTTTCGTTGTCTCAGGCATCGC
>DAIQRO010000043.1:0-15751 GCA_036786155.1 Bacteroidota bacterium | reverse complement strand
AGGCATCGCCAAAAGCGAAAGCACTGTGCCGCCGATTGCAAATCTCATCACGCTCCCGCAGTTCCTGCTTGCAGGAACATTCTTTCCGATATCAAATTTTCCCTCATGGCTTCAGCCGGTGAGCAAAGTTCTACCGCTCACTTACCTAAATGAGGCCCTGCGCAGGATTTCTTTCGAAGGTGCAACGCTTTTTGATGTACTGCCCGAGATAGGGATACTGCTCGGCTGGGGAGTTGCCCTATACATTATTGCCGCGAAGGTTTTCAAGTGGGAATAGGATGTATTAGAAACGATAACACAATTGATTGTTCAACAACTTATATGCAACAGAACCGTAATTAAATCCTAAGGTTTAGTTCTTAACCAATGTTACAATGTACTCAAAATTCATTGTTGATTTTAGTTGGCCGATAATGTTTGTTGGGCTGTTCGCTCTTGGCATTTTTTTATTAGGTATGTTTCGAATCACTGTTCCGATATGTGAAAAATCATTGCTTTCAAAAAATTCACAAGTTGCTAGATCTGTTGGAAGTTCTTGATCTTTTACCCTACGATTACCTACTACAAATATGACTTTGCCCCCCTTTGTTAGCTTTTTTGAGATATTTGAAATGGAGGATTTGTAGTCATCGTAAAAGCTTACAACCTCAAGAGCTCTCTTTATATCTTTAAATGCTATCTTTTCAATTTGTTCATCTAATTGTTCTATCCCAAATTTATGGAACTCCACAGCCCGCTTGCCACCCATGGCTAAATTGTCAATTTGATTAGAATTTTCAAATCCTAGCCATTGGTTAGAAAGTCTTGAAAACTGACCGTATGCAACTGTTGTTTTGCTATCACCATATGGTGGTGATGTCACTATCAGGTCTATCGAATCATCCTCAATGTTTTCAGTTGGAATCTCAAAAACAGTATTGAAGTCAAGGATGCGATTCTTTCTTTGATCCTTCACTAAGTTTGAAAAGTCTAGCAATCCATTTCTATTTCGGAATAACTTATTAGCAAAGATAGCAATAGTGTCTGGTGAAAAAGACTTGATATTCTCTTCTCTCATTCTAACTAACTTAAATTCGCTGTTTTTTGTAAGGGATACTTCTCTAATTGTTTCGCTAAAGGCTATCATGAAAAAGTCATGAACATTGCTGTCTTCGATTTGAATAATATAGTGCTTAAGGAATGCTAATTCTCGCTTTGTAGCCTCTTTAAACCAGAAGTCAATATTTGGGAAGATCGGAATTTCATAATGAACTTCAAATCTGCCAAATCTATAATTTAGACAATATTCATTGAAGTCCTTAATGTAAAAATCAAGAACCTGAATTGGTATTAATGTTGACTTTACCTTTGCTATTAATCGGGCTAAAGGATTTATGTCAGTGGCTACCGTATTCATATTCCGCACATTTGCTTCCACAATGGACGTGCCAGTACCACAATACGGGTCAAATAGAATGCCACCACTTCTGCCATGTTTCTCAATAAGTCTCGCTGCGATTTGAGGAATCATCATAGCGGGATAGCTATGAAAGCAATGCGTCAGTTGTTTAGTGTTCTCATTCCTGAAGTCCCATGAGCTATCAACATATTTTTTCACAATATTTTTTCCTTTAGTTCAAAACATTCATCAAGATCCTCTTCAAAAGCTCTAAATGCTGTTCCCCGATTTCTTATAGAATTGTTTTCCTTAATGTGCAATCGCAAGTCTACAACTATAAGCTTCTTCTCAATCATTTCCATAAGTTTGGACTTGCTTGGATTGGATAACAAGTATGCCTCATTGTAATGGAATTCTTCACTACCATTAGTGTCTAACCGAGTATCTGCAAGCACAAGAATCAACCCAGGGATTTTCTTACCAAATTGTAGTATCAAATTATCTGCACTCCATTCTGCTATCGTATTACCATCAATGGAGCATAACTGCAACAAATCACTGGTAACATTCAAGTACAAACCCTGGGCATTGGGTTTAGTTGTCAAAGTACACTTAAGAGCTTCTCTTGACTTATCGTCATTGTATCCATACTTCTTAACAACATAGTGTTGCTTCAATTTCCATGCAGCCCTATTAAAGGTAAATAATGTAATTAGTGATTTTGTATTCTTCCTTTTGGTTTTGAGCTCCAATTCGCCAAGGTCCGGCATGCTAATGTTGTTTTCCTCAATTCCTAAGAGTGTTTCTAATGTATAGCCAATACCAGTATTGTCTATGCGCAAAGACTTAACGTAGCCTTTGGAACAAATTTCATTCAATTTCATTTTGAACTCATTGAGTGTCATATTAGATAGAAAAATTTAAACTAAGTGAAATATTTAAGAATAACAGATAAGTAGTCTATTTCACAATGAAAACTCTTACAGTATGCTCTCAAGTTCGCTTTCGTCATTCACGAGTACTTCGCGGGCATTGGCGCCGTTCTTCGGGCCCACTATGCCGGCTTCTTCAAGCTGGTCAACTATCCTCGCAGCCCTTGCGTAGCCAAGCTTGAGCCTTCTCTGAAGCGTTGATGTTGAGCATTGCTGTAGGCTGAATATAAGTCTTGCCGCATCCTCAAAGAGTTCATCACGGTCTTCAATGTCTCCGCCTGAAGAAGATTTCCTTTCGAGTATGGATGGAAGCAGGTAAGGTTTTGTGAATCCGTCCTGCGCTTCAATGAACTCCGCCACTTTCTCGCATTCGTCGGTGGATATGAATGCGTTCTGAATTCTTATGGGTTTTGAAGATGCAGATGAAAGGTAAAGCATGTCCCCGTTGCGCAAGAGCTGGTCCGCTCCGCCCATGTCGAGGATTGTTCTTGAATCAACTTTCGATGCAACCTGATAAGCGATCCTTACCGGAAAGTTTGCCTTGATCACTCCTGTGATCACATCTACTGACGGCCTTTGGGTAGCAACAATAAGGTGTATTCCCACAGCCCTTGCCATCTGCGCTATTCTCGCTATCGGTTCTTCGATCTCCCGCTTGGCCGTTATCATAAGGTCCGCAAGCTCGTCAATTATCACAACTATGTACGGCATTTTCTTATGCCTTATCACATCTGTATTCTTAAGCTTTCCTTCGGCATGTTTCTGATTGTATGCTTCAATGTTCCTTACACCGGCATTCGCGAGCTTGTTATAACGCATTTCCATCTCCGATTCAACACTCTTCAGGATCGAGACGGCGTTTGACGGGCTCGTTACAATGCTTTCATTGATGTCGGTTGATGTGGCGAGGAAGTGCTTCTTCAGTTTTGAGTATAGACTAAGCTCAATCTTCTTCGGATCTATCATGACAAACTTGAGATCCGAAGGATGCATCTTGTAAAGCAGGCTCGCGATGATCGTATTTATTCCCACGCTCTTTCCGGAACCAGTTGCTCCGGCAATAAGCAGATGCGGCATCTTGGCAAGGTCGTCAATGAACACCTCACCGTCAATCGTCTTTCCGAATGCAACCGGAAGGTGCTTGTTGCTTGCATGAAACTTCTGCGAGCTCAACAGCGACTTGATCCTAACAAGCTGTGCCTTGCGGTTGGGGATTTCCACGCCGACTGTGCCCTTTCCAGGAATCGGAATGATCATCCTAATTCCTTTTGCTTTCATTGCAAGGGCGATGTCGTCCTGAAGTGACTCGATCTTTGACAGCTTCACATCCGGAGCGGGAACAAGCTCGTAAAGCGTTACAACCGGTCCCGGAGTGGCAAACACCTTCTCGATCTCGATACCGAACTTTAGAAGCTTCTCCTGCAAAAGCCTTCCGTTCTGTGTCAGCTCTTCATCGGGAATTGACTCAAACTCCTCTTTAGTCGGCTCGGTAAGGAGTTCGGTATGAGGCCTCAGAAACGCACTCAGCTTCTCTTCAACAAAGTCATCCTCACTACTGCTTTGCAGTGCACCTACTTCGTTGGAGTTCAGAGGATTAATGTCAATCTCATCGCTCTCGGATTTGAGCGAACCGGAAACAAGCACCGGCTCGGATATTTTCTGCCTCGGTTTTTTTTCGGTAATCACAATGTCAGCAGGCACAGGACGGTTTATCTCAGTTTCCTTGATCTTCGGCTCTTCGGTCTCCGCAGGCGTTTTCTTCTGTCCTTTCTTTGTGCTGAGAATTCTGTTCCTTTCCTTCATAAGGTCTTCGATCGCCTTCTTGTCCTGCTCGTCATCTGCCTCTTCAGGTGTTCCGATTGTGCCTGAAGTAACCTGCAGGGAATTCTCCCTCTTCTCGGCAAGCGCCTGCTTCTCTTCCCTGTACTTCTCAAGCGAGGCCTCTATGAAATTTCTGAATTTGGCATAGCTCCTGAGAATGTTGCCGTCTATTGCAAGCAAAATGAACAGGCCCGTTGAAAGCACAAGAAGTATGGATGCTCCGACACTGCCCATTGTCTGATGCAGTATGCTCGCTGTGAAATCGCCTGAAGTGCCGCTCAGTGCGGGAGAGATGTTTTCCTTTCCGAAGATTATCCCTGCAAGGCCGAACAACGATGCGGCCGAGATCATGGCAAGGAATGAATATATGCTGAACTGTATGGTCCTTCCCGCCGGCTTCTTAAGTATGAACTTGAGGCCGATTGCAAAGACTATCACTGAAATGATGACCGAGAAATAGCCGAAGAAACCGGCCACGAAAAATTCAGATGCATACGCACCCGCAATGCCGAGCCAGTTGAATGTGACATAGGCTGATGAATAGGCCTCTTTCCTGAAGATGTCTATAAATCTCAGGCTCTGAAGTGTTGCCTGGTCCTTTGGATTGTATGAGACTATTGAGAGAAAGAGAAGAAGTCCGAACAGCGCAAACAGGAAACCCAGAAACTGCATCTTCACTTCCGGCGAGATGCTGAAGTCTTCGTGTTTTGACAGCCTGTCAGCGGCAGACTTACTGCCGGAGGGTTTCTTTCTGCCTGTCCGCCTTTCGGCCAATTTGCTTCTTTTCATTCACTGAAAAGTTGATTGAAAGATGCGTTAATCGCTTTGACGCTGTTTCTCCTGATGCTTTATGCCGATGTTGACCCTCTTCATCTTCGCCTTCTGATCGCTCTCGCCTTCAAACTGCTCCTTGAGTCTGATTACTCCGTTTCTCAGCATTGGTATGAATGGGTAAGAATCAATCTTCGAACAGATCTCAAGGTCGATTCCAAATCCAAGCTGACCAAGATACCTTCCGTGCTCGCAAAGATTGAACAACCGCAGAATTTTTTCCTGCGAAGGCACATTCAGCAGCATCGCAAGGTCATTGCACAGGTTCATTGCGGCAATCTCGGAGTCTTTGAACTCAAGTGTCCTTCCTGCGCTAAGCTTGCTCAGAAGCATTCCTGCGCATACGGCATCCTCAAGGCAGAAGTCGTTAAGCTTACCTGAACAGATGATCGTAAAGTCTTCATCCAATGCATTGACATATTCAACAATGGCCGACATGTTCACGAAGCTTCCGAGAAGGCAGTTCTTCGCAAACTTCGATTTCATGATCGCCTGAGTGCCGTTGGTTGTATTGAATATCAGCGCCTTGTCCTTCACTGTCTCGGGGGAATATTCAAGGGGCGAATTGCCGAGCTTGAAGCCGTCAATCACTTTTCCGTTGCGCTCTCCGCAAAGAACGGAATTCTTCGATCCTTTGGCCACACGCACAGCCGTGGCGATGCTTTCGGTCGGAATTATCTCCTTTGCGCCGTTTGCAAGCGCGATCGTCATCGTTGTCGTTGCACGCAGTACATCGAGGATAATTATGTTCTTGTCTTTCAGCAATAGCTCGTCCGTGAGCTGTGCCAGTGACAAGAGTACTTCAATTCGCTTTATCAAGTGTTAATGCCCTTTAAATTCAATTCCCGAGAAACGGTGTCTTTACAATTGTCGCTTTGAGCTTCCTGTCCCGAAGCATGATCTCAATGGGTGATCCGGTCTTGTTGTATCCTTTGTCTATGTAAGCAAGGCCTATGTTCCTGTTCAGCATCGGCGACATGCTTCCGCTGGTAACCACGCCGATCTTCGTATCGCCTGAGTAAACTTCCTGTCCGTGCCGTGCGACCATCCTGTCTTCCATCATGAATCCCACAAGCTTTTTCCCGGGGTTTGCCTTCTCGTTAAGGATCGCCTCCTTACCATTGAAGTAGCCCTTGTCAACTTTTGTGATCCAGCCCAGCCCGGCCTGAATGGTGTTGTAGTTTTCGTCCATGTCGTTGCCGTACAGCCTGAATGCGTACTCGAGCCGCAGAGTGTCGCGTGCTCCAAGCCCGACAGGCTTTATTCCGAACTCCATTCCCGCATCAAAGATCGCGTTCCATAATGCTTCCGATGCCGCAACATCTGAAGATGAGTAATTTTCGAAACACACTTTTTCCCCCGTGTAACCGGTATGGGAAATGATCACATCCTGCCCTGCAACTTTTCCCTTTCTGAACTTGTAATATTCTATCGCCGAAAGATCAACATCGGTCAGCTTCTGCAACGTATTTATCGAGTTCCTGCCCTGAACCGCTATCAGTGAGACATCGTCGGAGATATTCTTAAGAGTTACATCGCCGGAAACATTCTCCTGCATCCACTTCAGGTCCTTCTCAATGTTCGAAGCATAGAACACCAGCATGTAAAGATCGCCCATGTAATATACAAGAAGGTCGTCAACAATGCCGCCGTTCTTCAGGCACATTGCGGAATACTGTACATCACCCTCCGAAAGTCTGGACACGTCGTTGGTGGTCAGCCTCTGAACAAATTCGAATGCATCTTTTCCCCGCACTTCAACTTCGCCCATGTGAGATACGTCAAACACTCCGACTGACTCGCGAACCGCCTTATGCTCGGCAATAATGCCTTCATACTGTATAGGCATCTCAAACCCTGCATAGGGCACGATCTTTGCGCCAAGCGATTTGTGAATATTGTAAAATGCCGTCTTCTTCAATTTTGTGGTGTTTTAGCCGTTAAGCTTTTTCCAGTCATCAAGGAACTTCGCAAGGCCTATGTCTGTCAGCGGATGTTTCACAAGCTGTTCGATCACTTTGAAAGGCATTGTCGAGATCTGCGCGCCCATCAGCGCACCCTGAACAAAGTGTATCGGATGCCTGACCGAAGCAACGAGCACCTGCGTTTTGTAATCATAGTTGTTGTATATCTGAACTATCTGCGCTATGAGCTCCATTCCGTTCTGAGAAATATCGTCAAGCCTTCCAACAAACGGGCTGATGATGTATGCGCCAGCCTTTGCGGCAAGTATGGCCTGTGAAGGCGAGAAGCAAAGTGTCACATTGGTCTTAATTCCCTCGGATGCAAATATTTTCACGGCCTTGAGCCCCTCAGCTATCTGCGGTACCTTTACTACAATGTTCTTTTGTATCTTTGCAAGTTCCCTTCCTTCTTTTACGATCTCATCGCACTTGGTGGAAACTACCTCCGCGCTGATATCTCCGTCAACAATGGAGGCGATCTTCTCGAGCATGCTTCTGAAATCCTTATGGCCTTCCTTTGAAACGAGTGATGGATTAGTCGTAACGCCGTCGAGTACTCCCATGTCAGCCGCCTGCTTTATTTCATCAAGGTTAGCGGTGTCTATGAATATCTTCATCTTATTAGTTTGCTTTAGTATTGCAGTTTAAGTGTAAGTAAAATAGCTATAATAATGCTTTATAAAAACAGATAACCAAGATGTTCCGTGAGCTTGCCCGGCACTTCGGTAATTTCTGTCAGCCTGATGCAGGCAAACTTGTCGCAAAGGCGGCTGCGGAATAAATCTCACGGCTTTTACAATTCCTTTAGTTTCGCGGAATTCATATTTTAGGCATCATGTCCGGGAATCCTTCCACATTCACAACTGTCCGAAAGAGTTTTGCAGAAGGCAAAATTCCGCAGAACCTGTTCCTTGTCTGCAATGACAGGGTGATCTCCGACGAACTTCTGGATTCCGCTTTCACAGGATTTGTGGGCAAGGGTGAAAGTAAGTCAGACTCCATGCCCGTATTCAGCGCCGATGACCTGAAGATTGACTCACTTATGAATGAGTGCATGGGCGGGGGATTGTTCTCATCGCGGAAACTTGTGATAATCCGCAACCCCAAAAAGCTGACCAAGCCCAAAAGGCTCGCGCTCACAGAGTATCTTTCCGATCCGAATCCCGATGTCTGCATCATCTTCATTTCGGATGAGGATGAACAGCCCGAAAAGACAGTGCTTGAATCAAAAGACAATGAGGCGAAATTCTCAAAAGCCTCGCGTAACATCTCATATATTGCCGTCGAACTTCTTTCGGAAGAGGAAATGATATCATGGATCAGGGAAAGGTTCGGCGAATTTGAGATATCGGATGAATCTGTATTGCACCTCCTGTCACTCAGCAACAGTTCCCTGGGAGAGATACTGCCGGAGATTGAGAAACTGAAGACATTTTGCCACTTCAGGAAAAGCGTGTCTGTTGAAGACATTAACCTCTGCAACGGCATTTCAAAGGATTTCAGCGAAGCCGATTTTCTCAGGGCGGTCTTTACAAGGGACATTGCCTCCGCATTCTCGATCTATTCGAAGATATCGCTGAAAAAGGAAATTGAAGTATATCTTGTGTTCCTGCTGAGCCAGGCATTCTGTGCAATCAAAAAGCTTGCCGATCCCGCAACCGCAAAGCTTCAGGGATTTCAGCTTCAGAGGGAACTGAAACTGTGGGGGCCGGTGCAGGGAGCTCTTCTGCCCTTGTACATCAAAGCATCCGCTAAGCTCAATAAGGACGGGCTTTGCAGGGCGTTTGACCTGCTTTACACGGCGGACAAAAAGTTCAAGTCCTCTTCTGCTGAAAAATCCGTGATAATGTCAAATCTCATTCACGGGCTATGTTCGATCTGATAATGTGAAATATTTAAGGCATGAAGGAACAAATCTTATCAACGGGTGATATTAACATAAGCGGATGACTCATCAGGCAACAGCGGCAAGTGAGTATCTGAGCGATGAAGAACTGATGCTTAGGTTTCAGAATGATGACAATGACGCCTTTTCACAGATCGTTAAGAGATATAAGGACCGGCTTGTCAACTTTCTTTACAGATATACGGGAAGCATTGATGAAGCCGAAGACATTGCGCAGGATTCATTCCTTCGGCTTTACAGACTCAAACATACTTATAAGGATGTCGGCAAGTTCTCCTCGTGGTTCTATACAATTGCCATTAATCAGGCAAAGTCTCTCAAGAGGGATAAGGCGCGAAGGCATGCTTACTCAATGAATCAGACCTTTGGCGAAAACGGGAAGGAAATTGAATATGCTTCGGGCGACAAACAGCCGGATGAGGAGCTTATGGCCAGGGACGATACTGAAATGGTGCAGAAGGCGATCAATCTTCTGGATGAGAAGCACAGGGAAATCATTCTGCTGAGGGATATTCAGGATATGGAGTATGAGGAGATCGCGACAGTTCTGCAGATACCGGTGGGAACGGTGAAATCCAGAATTAACAGGGCGAGAGAGAGCCTGAAGGTAATACTTGAAAAACTTTACAAACCAAAAAGAAGACTTCCTTACACAGGCGGAAATTGACTGAGCAGGAAAGACATAGCGAGATAAGAAACCTCCTTAAGAATCTCGAAAGTGTAAGGGCAAGCAGTGACTTCGAGAAGAAACTTCATCTGAAGATCATTGAAGAGGAAAGAAGAAGAAGAACAGGCCATGGCGGAAGGCGGACCGGCATCGCAGACTTCTTTCAGCAGATCTTAAGCGGAAAGTCTTATCCATGGCTGGCTCCGGCGGCAGGATTTGTTGTGCTGTTGTTCTTTGTCCTCTACTACGTTTACAGCACAAGAATAGACGATACTCAGCAGAAGCAGGCAACTCCGGAAACTGTTGTGCAGAAGGATTCGGGTACAGTGTCTCAGGACATTGCCCGCATTGAGGAGATGCCCGGAGATGAAAAATCGAAATCACCTGAAGTGACTATAACACGCCCGCAAACTGAATTAAGGCAGGAGTTGAGTTCAAAGCCGACAGAATCCCGCCGCGAAACAGTGACTTCGGGGCCGGAAGTTACGAGCACTCCGGATGTAACAGGATCCGTACCCGCGATTCAGAACATGAAGACAGAAAGGGCGGATCAAGAACAACAGGAACATAAGGAGTCTGCAAAAGAGATGCTTGAAGAAGTGATGAAACAGGCTACAGAGGAAACGCAAATCGAAACAATGCAGGCCCGTGAAAGTGACATTCAGCAGATGCCTGAAGCAGGAATTGAAAAAAGCATGAAGGATACCGCAAAGAAGAACGCTTCAAAGAAGCTGGACAGTCTTAGCAGGAAATGGCTGGAGGAGATAGAAGTGAAAGTGCGTGAGACCAAACCAGGCAAATAACAAAACATCTAACTCAACATAAATAAAAGTGTACAAATCAAAGATCAGCATCTCGGTAAGGAAGAACATCCTCGATCCGCAGGGAAAGGCGGTTGAACATTCGCTCAAGTCAATGGGATTCAATGCAATCCTCGACACGCGCATCGGCAAGTATATAGAGCTCACAATCGACGCGGATTCGGAAGAAGAAGCAAGAAAGCTTTCCGAAGATGCATGCAAAAAACTATTGGCCAATCCTGTCATGGAAGACTTCTCCATTACTGTTGAGAAGGAAGGAGGAAGATCCTGATGCCGGCAAAAGCGGGCGTAGTGGTGTTTCCCGGTTCCAACTGCGATCATGACCTTTACCATGTGCTTAAAGATGTGATCGGCGCGGATACGGAATTTCTCTGGCACAAGGACGGAAGCATTGGCGACAGGAATCTGATCTTTCTTCCGGGCGGATTCTCATGCGGAGATTATCTGAGATGCGGCGCAATTGCAAGATTCTCTCCTATCATGAAAGATATAGTGAGATTTGCCAAAAGCGGGGGTGTGGTTGTGGGCATCTGCAACGGATTTCAGGTACTGTGCGAGGCGGGTCTTCTGCCCGGAGCACTGCTTGTTAACGAGAGCCTTCAGTTCATCTGCAGGACAGTTACATTGAAAGTAGAGAATAATAAGAGTATTTTCACAGCCGATTACGGCATTAAGGAAGAGATCAGCATACCTATCGCTCACGGGGAAGGAAACTACTTCTGCGATGAGGATACACTACAGGATCTAATAAGCAATAATCAGATCCTGCTGACTTACGCTGACAATCCGAACGGTTCGCTGATGAACATTGCGGGAATTCAGAACAGGAACAGGAATGTGATGGGACTCATGCCTCATCCGGAAAGGGCTTCTGAGGAGGTACTCGGAGGTACCGACGGAAAAGCCTTCTTCACGAGCATAGTGTCTAGCTTTGACTGACGCCGTAAATCATATTTGCAGTAAATCAACAAAAGGAGCATAAAATGTTCGGCCTCGGAACACCGGAGATAATTCTTATAGCCATAGTGATCCTTGTACTTTTCGGAGCCAAGAAGATCCCTGAACTGATGCAGGGGCTCGGAAAGGGTGTCAAGGAATTCAAGAAGGCAACTTCGGATATCGAAAAGGACCTTAGCACATCGGAAGATAAAGAGAAGAAAGCTTAAGGCCGGCCCTTCATCTTCCTGCTTTGATTCACAGACTTCAACTTACCTCACTTTGAATCTCATTCAACATGTCTGACTTTATTTCATCAGATCTAAGCGCAGTTCAGGAAAACCTGCGTTCCGGCAAACTCACCTGCCGTGAGCTGGTTACATTTTATCTTAACAGAACAGATGCGCAGAAGGACCTGAATGTGTTCATAGAAGTTTTTGCGGATGAAGCACTTCAGAAGGCGGATGAAACGGATGCCCTGCTGAAGGCAGGCAATGCCGGCAAACTTGCAGGAGCAGGCATCTCGGTCAAGGATGTGATCGCAATCAAAGGCAAGGGCCTCACATGCTCCTCGGCTATACTGAAAGATTTTAAATCGCTGTATGATTCAACCGCGGTTGCACGGCTCAGATCCGAAGGTGCAATAATCATTGGCAGAGTGAACTGTGATGAATTCGCCATGGGTTCGTCAAACGAGAATTCGGTTTACGGTCCCGTAAAGAATCCGTTCGACAAGTCGCGCGTACCCGGCGGTTCATCGGGAGCAAGCGCAGTGTCGGTTGCAGCCGGCATGTGCATTGCGTCGCTTGGATCCGAAACCGGCGGTTCGATCAGACAGCCCGCGTCATTCTGCGGAGTTACGGGACTAAAGGTGACATACGGAAGGATCTCGCGCTACGGGCTTGTAGCTTTCGCATCATCCTTTGATACCATAGGGATCTTCTCAAAGAGCAACGATACAACATCGCGCGTGCTTGAGGTTATTGCAGGGCATGATCCCAATGACAGCACATCTTCCGCAGAGCATGTTCCTGCTTACTCAGAAAATGTTTTCAGCAGGCTTGATCCTTCCGGAACTCGTCTCGGCTACATAAAGGAATATTTCGGCGATGGACTCAACAGCGAAGTCAGGGACGGTGTCTTCGGAAAAATTGAAGAGCTGAAGCAAAGAGGTTTCCCGGTAAAGGAGATCTCCCTCCCGAATTCAAAATACCTTATACAAACATACTACGTACTTACATGCGCCGAAGCCTCAAGCAACCTCTCAAGATATGACGGTGTCAGGTACGGCTTCAGGGCTGAAGATCATGATTCACTCGAAGAGATGTATGTCAATACGCGTTCACAGGGATTCGGCACGGAAGTCAAGCGAAGGATCATGCTTGGCACTTATGTGCTTTCTGTAGGATACTACGATGCGTATTACAGGAAGGCGCAGAAAGCGAGACGACTCATCAGGGAAGATTTTGAGAATGCATTTCGCGATGTTGATTACATAATCACGCCCACTACACCCACAACGGCTTTTAAGATTGGCGAGAAAATAGACGACCCTCTCGCAATGTACTTGAGCGACATCTACACCGTTTCCGCAAATCTTGCCGGAATCCCCGCAATATCTGTTCCCGCCGGCATTGACTCAGGCGGACTTCCTTACGGGATTCAGATCATCGGAAAGAAATTTGATGAAGAAGGATTGCTGAAGATATGGAACGAGATCTGAGTGATTTATCTCTTCAGGACAAATTCAAACCTTGTACCCTTGTCAACTTCGCTGTCAACCCTGATCTGGCTTGAATGTGCTTCAAGTATGTGTTTGACAATGGAAAGGCCGAGCCCGCTGCCGCCGATATCGCGGGACCTTGCCTTGTCAACTCTGTAGAACCTTTCGAAAATTCTGGGCAGGTCCTTTTTGGGAATGCCGATGCCGTTATCCTGCACTATCACTGATACATCCTTTTCCCTGATGTCGAGCTTCACGTCAATCATCCCGCTTCTGGGCGTGTACTTTATCGCATTGTCAACAAGATTCACCAGCACCTGCTTCAGTCTTTGCTCGTCGCCGAATACAGTGATCTCGTCTGAATGCCCGTTGCTGAATGCGAGCCCGACATCCTTTGACTGTGCAAGATCGGAAAGTTCGCTCACTGTCTCTTCAATGGCCTTTGAGATTGGGAAGTATCTCATGCTCATCTTGACGCCCGTTTCAAACTTCGAGATGCTTATAAGATCATCAACAAGCTCCTTCAGTCTCTTGGTCTGATTGAGCGCCCTCGAGAGAAAGTCCTCGTTAACTTCCTCGTCGTTGATCGCGCCGTCAAGCAGTGTTTCGAGTGAAAGCTGTATTGCAAAAATAGGCGTGCGAAGCTCATGCGCAACGTTTCCCATGAACTCATTTCGATTTATGCGGAATGTCTTCGCAGTGTTGATCTCATGGAGCGTTCGCTTCGCGATGATTATGAGTTCGTGCAGCGTGTAGTAGATCTGCTTGTTGTGAACCCTCCCGCCGCGTATATGCTCATGGTCTTCGATCAGGTCGTTGAGTTCGCCGGACTTCTTGTCAAAATCGTCTTCCTCCTCCGAAGTCTCATCGGGAAGCTTCAGTTTTCCCGAGAAGTCGAACAACTGTTTAAGCGGCGCAGTGATCTCACGGTGAATGAAGATGAATGAGAAGATGAATATTGCAACTGCGGACAGCGAAACTGCAATGAGTGCATCGTTTGAAGCGTTGAAGAGCTTTGCGAGCAGGATTATGATGACAAGGAAGAGTAACGCAAAAAGGACGGAATATTTTGTGAGGACGTTTACTTTCTTCATTTCATAATGAACGCTGTTATTTTGCGTCCTTGAATCTGTAGCCGAGTCCTTTTATGGTCTCAATATATTCCGCATATTCTCCGAGCTTTTCCCTCACCTTTGCAACGTGCACGTCAACTGTCCTGTCAACCACATATATGTTCTCGCCCCAGATCCTGTTAAGAAGTATCTCCCTGGAATAGACCTTGCCCCTGTTTGACATAAGGAAATGCAGAAGCTGAAATTCCTTCTTCGGAAAGAAGATTTCCCTGTCCTTGATCTTTACGCTGTGGCTTGCAGTGTCAATCTCGAGGTTCTTGAACTTGATGTTCTCTCCGAAAGAGATCTGAACGGGCCTTTCATTCTGGCTTCTTCGTATGACGGATTTCAACCTTGCAAGAACCTTGCGCGGTGAGATTGGCTTTGTGATGTAATCGTCTGCGCCGATCTCGAGTCCGAGGATCTCATCTATCTCGTTCTCTTTGGCTGTAAGGAATATCACGGGTATCTTAGATGTTGCGGGGTTTCCTTTCAGCTGTTTGCATACTTCGAAACCGTTAAGCTCGGGCATCATGATGTCAAGCAGTATGACGTCCGGATTTGTTGCGGCAAGATCGAGTGCTTCCTTGCCGTTGCTTGCTGTAAGAACCTCAAATTCGTTCTCCCTTTCGAGGTTGTATTTTAGGATATCAACAATGTCCTTTTCATCATCCACCACAAGTATCTTCTTCTTCATGTATTGTCCGTGTTTTTTCATACAACTTAGCTACCTATGATTAACTAAATGTAAATTTTTCATTTAAAAATTATCTCCCTTCCGCTCTTAGCCGATTTGTAAATGGCATCCACGATCTCCATTACCTTTACGGCATCCTCGCCGCTGGATATGATGTTGTGGTTTCCTCTCACGGCGCCAACAAAATGCTGAAGTTCATACTCATAGCTCTTCTTGAACACATTGGAAGGCATTGCTATCTTCTTCGGTGTTATGTTATATAGATTTCCTTCCATCTTTTTAAAGATCCTGAAAGGATTAATGGATGAGCTTCCTTCTTTTCCGTAAACATTGCAGTAGAACAATTCTCCTTCCCTCAGCATGCTCCAGCTTGCCTCGATAGTAAGCACGGTCCCGTTCTTGAATTTGATGAGCGCAATGGATGAATCCTCAACGGATTTTGTATTGTGAAAGTAATTGGTCGCACTAACACTTTTCACATCCGGAAAGCTGAGCAGCCACATTCCGAGGTCAAGCATTGCAATGCCGTTGTCCAGGAAGACGCCTCCGCCTGCCTTCTCCTTCTCAAGTATCCACTTCTGATTTGAGCTCTGCGGCTTCACCCATCCCGTTTTCACATAAAATACCTCTCCTATCTCTTTTGCCTTTGTGAATGTCCTCTGCATCATCATGTCGTTCCTGAACCTGTTGTTCATGGCCACCATCACTTTCCGCTTGTTCTTCTTTGCAGAATCAACGATGTCCTTTGCTTCCTTATAGTTTCTTGCGATCGTCTTTTCTACAAGTATGTCCTTGCCGGCATTAAGGCATTCTACGGCAATCTCCCTGTGCATGTGAGTCTGCGTCGCAATTATTACGGCATGCATCTCCTCGTTCTCCGAAAGCATCTCTCCGGAGTCCCGGTAATATTTCTTTATGCCGTACCTGGAAGCGATTCGCTTGCATTTCTGGGAGTCGTTGTCG
>DAIQRO010000264.1:0-3741 GCA_036786155.1 Bacteroidota bacterium | reverse complement strand
AGAATATCAATACGCCGTGGCTGACTGTACAGTTTGCAGTTGATAATCCTGCGGCGAATGACGGTGACAATATTGTTGTTGCTGTCGGCACCTATGACGGAGTTACTTTGAATAAGAGGGTGAACATCATAGGAGCCTGGAAGGGATCAACACCTACTGTAAACACGGTATTTAATTCCACGATCACCCTGAGGGCTGCCGGCG
This sequence comes from Bacteroidota bacterium, assembly GCA_036786155.1. Classification (GTDB taxonomy): domain Bacteria; phylum Bacteroidota; class Ignavibacteria; order Tepidaquicellales; family Tepidaquicellaceae; genus JADJAH01. The sequence goes on along the minus strand of DAIQRO010000264.1, from coordinate 3,537 downwards.
GGAGTGTGAATAACAGAATGGTGCTCAAGAACCTCCGTGCTTCAAGCGCTTCGGGGGATGGCATAGACATCAGGACAGGTTATGTAACGCTCGAAAACGTATTCGCACTCAGCAGTTCAACATACGGCGTGAGAATGAACGGTGACCTTCTCAACGACATTGTAATGGAAGCATGCAATTTCAACGGAAGTGAGATCGCCGGAATATATGTGCCGACTTTTGCTTCTGTTGACGGATGGACAATGAAGAATACTACCGTTAGTCAAAACGGAACATGGGGAATTGCGGCATTTCAAAGAAGGACAAATCCAACCCAGATAAGCAAAGCAAAGTTCATACATTGCGCTTTTCTTGACAATAACCCGACGAACAGACAGCAGGGACACAGCGTGTATTTTGAGAAACTGACCAACTCATCCTTTGAGAACGTTTCCGTGGTAATGCCTGCTAACAATATCTGGATAGGAATTGACATCAACCTTCTCAGCAGGCTTGATTACTCGAATATCTCCATCTTGAATTCAAGAGTGCACAGGGCTTCACCGGGAAGCGGAATCTGGATACAGGCAAGAAATGACCTGTTTGATCCGCCGGCACAGCTTGATACGGTATTGCTTCGCGGACTTACATTCAGCAATTGCGACACCAACATTGCATTCAACAGACAGGTAAAGAATATGACCGTTGACAAATGCGACCTGAGCACATATTCGATCTACGGACTTGTGAACTACACTGATCAGGGCGGCACGATCAACGCATCCAACAACAAGTGGAAAGACGGCGGAGAGCCTGATACAACTGTAATTTCGGGGGGACTTCTTACTGCCGGCAACAACATCATTTCGTTTATGCCATCTACTGACGGCATATTTGTTGGAATGGGCATCCAGGGATTCGGAATACCGCCGAACACGACAGTAACCGGAAAATCCCCGAACACTATAACCATGAGCAATCAGGCTACGGCAAACGGGTTTATACCGCAGATCGGATTTGCTTTTAACTTTGCCACCTCAACTGATATCGTAAGAACTTCATTGAATTTTGTTCCGTACTCCAATCCGATGCCTCATTCCATTGTCAACCAAAACAATGTGAGCTTCCCGACTCTTGCAGATGCAATTGCCGGAACTTCGGCAGGCGGAACTGTCTGGAATATTCCTGCTGGGACAATTTCCGGAACAACGGTGATTGACAGAGAACTTAGGCTGATAAGCCCCGGTGCAGGATTTTTGCACAGCGGCAGTCAAACGACATTTGAGAACCTTACAGTTTCCGGAGCCACACTTTGGATGGGAAGCGATTTTGCAGTTCAGAATAATTTCACGCCGAACAGGGTTGTAATAGGAGACAACAGGACTCTCAGCATTCTCGGTGCAATAGTGCCGGGCGGAGATATTGTCGGCGGCCCGAACTCAGACATGTTCTTCGGCGGAACTTCAGCATCCACTGACCTTACTAAAGTTGAAGGTGGACTTAGGACGCTTCAGATCAGCAGGGCTAACGGAATTGCTCTTGCTGATTCCCTGAGAATTCACAGACTTCTCTTCGGACAGAACGGCCTGCTTAGCATCGGTGCACACAATCTATACATGAGTCCTAATGCAAGTTACTTCAGCCCCAATCCGTCCGGCAGTTATGTAAGGACAAACGGATCGGGAATAATGAAGAAGGCGTTCACTCCGGGATCAGTTACATCATTCAATTTTTCCGTCGGCAACGGTGGTTATTCACCCGCATTGGTTGCATTTGCCAATTATGCTCTGAGTCAGCCTGCTTACGTGAATATGAATGTGGTCGGAAGTGTTCATCCGAACAATACATGTTCAGTTGACTATCTGAGGCGCTATTGGGTTGTCGGACAGGAAGGCATTTCCGGTTTCAATGCTTCAATCAGGTTCGGTTACGGTGATGCGGACGTTGAAGGAAATGAGGCAAATATAATCGGCGGAAGATGGGACGGAACAAGCTGGCAGACTTTCGGATCGGTTAACGCCGCTTCAAATACTTTCACTGCTTCAAGTCTTACAGCATTTGGTGACTTTACAGGCGGCGATGAGAACTGCATCGGAAGCCAGAACACTGTAATCAATACGAAGGTGCTTTTGCAGGGTGCATATGTAGGCGGAGGCAATATGAGGACTTCACTCAGGAATTTCAATCTTCTCCCGCTTTCACAGCCATACGGAACCTCGCAGTTCAGTTACAACGGGACCGAGAGCGTGGCAAGCATTCCGGCCGGTGTTGTTGACTGGGTCTATCTTGAAGTCAGAGCAACTGCAAACGGAGCTCCGGTGCAAAACGGAAGAAGGGCAGCTTTCCTTAAGAGCAACGGTGAAATTGTTGACCTCGACGGAATTACGCCTGTGAAGATACAGGGTGTGCCGACTGGAAACTATTTTGTGGTTGTCGGACACAGAAATCATCTTCCCGTTATGACTGCCGGCACGGTGTACCTTAACGGGCTTTCAGCTCAGTATGACTTCACGTCAGGGCTGAGCCAGTACTACGGCGGTGATGCCGCCTCGCTGTCCGGCCTGTTCGGCCTTTACAGCGGCGATGCAAACAAGTCGTTCATTGTTTCTGCGGCAGACTATACTGAAGTTCAGAATAACCTGCTTCAGGCGAATTACAACTACGCAGATCTCAATCTGAACGGCACAGTGACTTCCGCTGATTTTGGTTTCATTACCATAAATCTTGCCAAGTCTTCAAATGTACCGAATTATCCGTAAGCTTTAAGTCATAAGCAGGCATGATAAACAGAACCATAATAGCAATTGCTTTCTTCCTGGCGTTTGCCGCCGGTGCAGGAGCTCAAAATACGGTCGTCAATACGATCGCAAACTTCAACATCACGGATAACGGTACCAAGTTCAGTTTTGATGTTTTCACGCTCAAGACCAGCACACCGGAATTCAGAATGGGCAATTCATCTTATTTTCTGAGATACGTTACCGGAACGTTTGCCAATCCCGAGCTAACATATATCAATCCGAAATACACATCCGGAAGTGTTACGGCTTCCTATGATCAGATGCAGGGATTCGGTTATTCCAGCGGAAGAGTGGCAGTGCAGTTGTATTTCAATAATAACGGTCAGGGAGATGACATTTCCGCTGATCCCGGTATTCAGGGATTTGGTGAAAAGATCGCTACTGTGAAAATGGATATTGTGGCTTTGAATCTGCCGGACCTCAGATGGGACAATCTTAACACTGCTGTAGTCAACACCCAGAACCAGTCTGCAATAAGTACGAATCAAGGATCGTACAACAGCACATTACCGGTTGAGCTGTCATCTTTTTCTGCATCTGTGACCGGAAATTCGGTAAAGTTATCGTGGTCCACTTCAGCTGAAGAAAACAATGCCGGCTTCGAAATACAAAGAATGCCTGAAGGCGGCAACTGGACAACAGCGGGCTATGTAGAGGGTTCGGGTAACTCGGCGCAGATCAATGAGTACACATTCTCAGACCGGGGTCTTGAAAGAGGGAAGTTCTCATACCGCCTCAAGCAGATTGATTACAACGG
>DAIQRO010000263.1:604-3753 GCA_036786155.1 Bacteroidota bacterium | reverse complement strand
ACGTATGAGGCAAATAGAAAAACAAAAAGCAATATTCTGTATGCGGTATTTGTGTGCTTCATGGCGGTAAGGTTTTGTTGAGTTGCTGAATGAGTGCCATACAATTGTACCTGCAATAGTCGCAATCCGCAATTCAAAAACTTCTCCTCTGCACATGCCGGCTTTGCTGAATGAAGATCAATCTGATGTTTGCTTGAATTGTTTTCAGTCACTGAATTCTCAGACGGATAAGCGGCCCGATGAATGAATATCCGGTGAAGTACTCTGAGTCTTAATAAAAACCGGCATCACTTCATCTGCATCTTAGCAAAACTTTCCGTAAGCAAACTCAAATTGTGCTTGCTGTTTATTCCTATCAGAATGAAAAAGTAAATATGTCACATTGAAAATCTAAATAGCATAAATTCACACAGCATAAATTTAATCTATAAAGACCATGACAGACAAATTTTTTGTAGAAGCAGTTGCCGGCTGGGAATTCTTCAAAGACGGAAGAGTTTCTCCTTATCAGATCGTCACCGTCAGAGTTAGAGACTCACAGGGCGAGCCCGTTATGGGACTCAGGAAATCGAATTTCGAGATCATAGAAACCGGAACGCTCTTCTCGGGCAAGAGCATTACTCTTTGTCTGGACCTGAAAGATGTACTTCTGGATGGAAGTTACAATCTCAGAGTGGAGTCATCAATCCAGCTGAAGGGCCAGTTCTCCTATACTGTAATTGTTAGAAAGCTGGGGCGCGGGCGTTATGAGTCCGGGGGCGGTGAAGGACAGGCCTTCTTCAACATTGTGAAATTGCATAATTGAAAATAACAAGGAAGTCAGCAGATGTTATTGCCTGACGCCCGTCCTGAATCGTCGGATGATATGCCGCTTTTCATTTTGGTGACTGCAATGGAAAGAGAATGATCTGAGAATGTTCTTCTTCACGAATTTAAGTTCTGTAATTCCTTACGGCCTGATCACTCCGACAAAATTGAATGCATTATTGTCTGCATACGCCGCATCCGTTGCATCAACAATATTGTCGTAATTCAGGTCCGTTGCAAGATAGCCTGATGCGAAGTTGAATGCATCGTTGTCAATGAGTCCGGCATCCGAGCCGTCCACTACGCCATCCTGATTTGCATCGCCGGTATAGAATGCCATTCTTCCGCCAAGGTCCTTCATATTATTGCCGTACGCCTGAGTTGGCGAAGTTGTAAAATCGTATCTCAGGTAATAACTGTTGAAGCTTCTCGGAGTTGAGCTCCAGGTTTCGATGGAATTCCTGTGCTTAACTACGATGTAATAAGGGGTATTCATAGTCGGCGAAGTGAATCTTGCAAGAGCGGGAATATTGTTTCCGCCTACTACTCTTACAGACTCAACAAGGTTGTAGGGTGAATTCGAATCCCTGAGTTCTACAGTCACCGTATCCTGAGCATCAATGGCTTCAAATTCGAAATTGATCCTCATGGTTATTGCGCTTGGCACATACTTCTCAATGTACTGCATGCTTCCGGTGGCAATTGTCCTGATCAATGCTCCGCTGGCGGAGTCTATTTCGTGGATGCCGGCCCCGTTGGTTGTGACATATCTCCCGTTACCAAGCAAATAAACACCTCTGTTCCCCGTGACGCCTGTAAGAATCTTTACATACGAACCGCTCTGTGTGAGATAGGCAATTCCGGAGGGAGGACTGAAAGCCGCCACGATTACATCACCATTGGGATTCGACTGCATCTGCTGAGGAAATGCAAAAGCGCTTCCTGTATAGAAACTGCTCAGAAAAGTACCGTTCAGATCGTAAGCGCTGATCCTGTTAGTTCCGCTGGAATTGGAAACCAGCATGTCAGCAGATCTGATCTGTATATCGAACGGGCTGTTGAGATTTGAATTGGTGATGAACGTGCCAAGATGATTTCCCAAAGTGTCAAACTGCTGAACCGTGTTCTGGTTTGCACTGCTTCCCACAGTTACGAGCAGGTTATTGTTTGAGCGGTACCTTATACCCCTGATGTTGTCAAGTATGGAAGTGTTAACTCCGCCAAGCGGTACAAAATAGTTGTTGTAAGTACCGTTCTCATTGTATCTCTGTACAAGGTCGGTGATCTGGTCAGCGATAAGGACATCCTTTCCGTTGTAGTGGGTCAGGGCATGCTTTGGAGTGCTTAGCTGTGGCCTTGACTGAGGTATGAACGCTGTGTCAATGAGATCGCCGTTTGTTGAATTGAAGATGTAAACTCGGTCATTGGTGATATCAGGTACCATTAAAAAGGTTGTCACACCACTTGCATCACCGAACCTCAGATCATAGTGGCCGCCGGTGTTGTCGGTGATCCTTCCGTTTCCGTAATCAATGCGTGCAACTGCTGTATTGATCAGTGAAGAAAGTTCGTAGTGGAAAGCGGTCAATCCGCCGTCATAAGGATTTGCAAAGTTCCTGATTACAGCATATACGGGAATGCCTCCTTCAAGCGCATATACTTCAGCCATTTGATTGTCTATGGTCTTAATGCTGATCGGGAGTCCGAGCCCGATTGCAGTTTGCCTTGCCTGTACGATCACTGAAGGATCGCTTTCAGATCTTTCGAGAAGCGTCTGAAAATTGATCACGGGCGCTGCAGATAATACACTCACAGCAGTGAAGTAAATTGCCGTAATAAGACATGTAAATCTTGTCATTGCTTGCTCCTATTGTTTATGGGTTTTGGTTGATTGTGAGTTCTTTAAATATAGTAATAATAGCTGATAATTGATTTTTACAAAATAATGAATTTGCCGGCGGTGGATTTCAAGCTCGATCATATGCAACGCGGCACTTCTCAGGGAGGTATCGAGCAACCCGGCACTTCGGCCATTCGACAATGCTCATGGCAGTGCCGCCCCTGAAACGCGCTGCGTTACCGGGACTGCTCAGCGAGACTTTGCTTTTTGATGAGTGAGATTTTTTTAGCTTTCTGTAATCAACCCGGGGAAGACTCCTAATACATAGAATTTGCAGGCGGCAAAAAACTCCCTTTAATTACAGACTCAAATCCTTTAAATTCTGAATTGCTTTTACCGCATTATCATTAGCATGAATACATCGCATTTTTTGAAAGTTCTTTGGGTCGTTTTTGTAATGGGAGTTGCATGGAACGGCGCCGAGGCACAGCTGTTTCAACGG
>DAIQRO010000263.1:0-594 GCA_036786155.1 Bacteroidota bacterium | reverse complement strand
CAGGTGGACCTACAGTCGGCTACCATACCAGCAACACCGACGACCTCAACAGCGCCCTGAGGCAAATAGGGATTCCCGAACTTGACAAGGGCTTTCTCACGCTCGGCGGCGGCGGATTTGTTGACGTGCCGTTCAAGGGCTTTCAATGGCTCAGAGTAGGAGGGTTTGGAAACGGGTTTTCATCCTACACCACAGCCACAGTTGACGGACTTAAAAAGTCGGCGGAATATTCATACGGAGAAGGCGGAATCCAGCTTGACTACCGGCTCAGTCCGGCAAGATGGCTAGATGTGACTTTCGGGCTTCAGCTTGCAACGGGCTCGCTTGAGATCGAACTGTACCAAAGTGCTCCGGGATACGGCAACTGGAACAACATAGTGACTGAGCTCTCGGGCTCTAACTCTTCTCAGAACATTTCGAGAACGCTGAGAACGCATTTTTATTCAGTTCAGCCGCAGGCAGGGATTGGAATTTTCCTCACTTCACTAATATATGCAAGACTCAATGCCGGATATGAGTTCGGTTTCAACGGCGACTGGAAAGCAGATGATGATATAACCGCAACAGGCGTTCCCTCAAGCATCAAAGCCGACG
>DAIQRO010000262.1:1346-3761 GCA_036786155.1 Bacteroidota bacterium | reverse complement strand
TCCGAGAAGAAAATACTTGAGGGCGCTTTCGTTTGACTTCACTCTCTTTCTCAGAAATCCTGCAAGCACATAAAAGCAGATTGACATGATCTCAAGCCCGATGAATATGATCAGAATGTCGTTTGCCGCAACCATGATCTGCATACCGAGCAGAGCAAACAACAACAGCGAATAGTATTCGCCGAAATTTATGTTCTCTTTCTCAAGATAGCTCTTAGAGGCGATTATGGTGATAAGAATTCCCGTCATCATTATCACCGAAAAAGAGACCGCGGTGTTTGAGATACTCAGGAACTGATTGAAGATCAGAGACTCGTGACTGAGCTGGAAGAATGAGGCCGCGATCGCGGCTATTACGGAGATGATGCTGAATACATAAGTCGCATTTTCCGACTTCCTGTAAAAAGACTCAATAAGCAGTATGAACGATGCTGAGAATGCTATTATGATCAGCGGTATTACTTCACCAAGCTCTTTTAGTTGTATCATGTGTCAGTAAACTTTGTAAGGTTTGATTTTTCTGCTTGTCAGTTCCTTTCCGGTGCCATTGCTTCCTTTCAGCATCACTTTGAACTGCAACTCCTCATTGTCTTCAGGCGCAGTCTCAAAATACTTTGTATTCCTTTCCTGAATCACTGTGAATATCGTCTTCGATCCTTCATTCAACGGAGTGTGGGTTTCAAATCTCTTTTCCTCAAACTTTCCTCCGCCTTTTGAGATCATCAGCTTTTCGACCTTAAGATCATCCGGTTTGCCTTCTGCCTCAATAACTATCTGGAATCCAAGTCTTGGACCGGTATTATCCAGAACGGGCATTTGGTCCACCCAGCACTCTTCACTCACGATCTTTGCCCTTATACTGCTGTCCGCGGTTTCCGGCATTTTCTCAGATGTATTGCAGGATGCCATCAAAGCCCCTGCCAGGATCAGGCTCACCGCTTTGCGTTTGTTCATAAATGCAATAATCGCCATTCCTCCCGCAATGCCTGAAACATCGGCGATCCAATCCGCAAATTCGCTGCTTCTGTTAGGCACCAGCAACTGATGCAGTTCATCACTGACACCGTACAGTGCGGAAAACACAGCAGCGAAGACCAATGCATTGCGGCGCAATTTAATACTTTTAGTCTGATTTTTTAATGAATAAAAAAATAAGATGAAAAGAATGAGATATACCAGGGCATGAACAAGCTTATCATTCAGGTCAAATCCGAAATTGCTTATTTCTTCTCCGGGAATTGAAGATGAAATGAAGATAACCAGCAAGTAGGAGATCAGTGCAATGTGAATGATTCGGGGACTGATGCTCAATCTATGCCGGCAATTTTTTTTGCTTCATTGATCTTGCCTATCAGATCAGATGCTATTGTGGATGCGGGTCCGCTCTCACTGTACAGTATGTCGCCTGCTAAGCCGTGAAGCAAAGTGCCAGCCACAGCGCTCTCAAACCTATTTCCCGATCTCGCCCAAAGCGAAGCGATAATCCCGGAGAGTACATCCCCTGTTCCGGCCGTCGCCAGATTTTCACTTCCGGTGGAATTAATGTAAAGGCGCGTTCCTTCGGCTATGATCGTCGGGGCATTCTTGAGCACAAGAGTTGCACCGGTCTTTTCACTGAAGGCCTTTGCATGTTCCGCAAAACTTCTCATGAGTTCAGGGCTTTCAACTTCAGCCACGCCGGCAAACTCACCGAAGTGCGGAGTCAGTATTGCGTCTTTGCCTTTGAGAAGGTTTGAAAAACCTTTAAATGCATAAACTGCATCTGCATCAATTACAAATCTCTTTCCGCCGTTCTCAATGATTATCCTCCTTACAAGCTCCATTGATTCTTCATTCTTAGAGAGTCCGGGGCCAATCAAAATCACATCCGCCCAGTCAAGCTTTTCACGGATCTGATCATATGCCCGGAATGAAATGCTTCCGTATGCGTTGTCAGCAAGCTGAAGCTTCATCACTTCGATAAGCTTCGCTTCCATTACGGGAAACACCGATTTGGGAACAGCTGCAATGACTGCGCCGCAACCAGTCCTTGCGGCTGACATAGCGCTCAGATAAGTTGCGCCGGTAAGCCCCGGCGAACCTGATATCAGAAGCACCTTTCCGTTTGAATATTTATTCGAAGTTACATCCCTTCCGAAAATATCGCCGGCTATGTCTTCGACCTCTGTTTGGAAAAGACCCTTGCCACGAATTAGAAATTCTCCTTCAGGGATTCCGATATTCATGACATGCACTTCTCCCGAGCTCTTTCTTCCGTCATGGAAAAGCGACTCAAGCTTCAGCGCTCCCATTGTCAGAGTCAGATCAGCGTTGAAGCAGACTCCATCCTGAAGATGACCGCTAAGGCCGGACGGAATGTCAACAGCAATTTTCGTAACGTCACTCATTGAATTCGCTTCTTCAATGACAGCTTCT
>DAIQRO010000262.1:409-1336 GCA_036786155.1 Bacteroidota bacterium | reverse complement strand
TTCTGCCGCTCCTTCCAGCTTTCCCTTGAAACCTGTTCCAAAGATGCAGTCAGCCAGCAAGTGCGGCTTGCCGACTATTTTTTTTCTGAGATCGTCAGCGCTTTCACATGTGAAGAAGTTAACTCCGGAATTTGAAATTGCCTTAAGAATATCAAAATTCTCTCTCGCTATCCCCGTCAGCTGATCTTCCGCAAAGACCATTCCAAGATTGACGCTGAATCCTTTCAGTGCAACATGCCGCGCAATTACAAATCCGTCGCCGGCATTGTTTCCTTTGCCTGTAAGTATTAAGATTCCATCAATCTTTTCCGGGGGAAAGTTGCCGAGAAGGAATTCAGCACAGCTTCTGCCTGCATTCTCCATCAAAACCAGAGTTGAGATGCCGGTTGAATTGCAGATCTCTGATTCTGTTTTGAGAAACTCCTCTTTTGGAATGACCGCTTTCATGAATTGAATGTCAGTCGTGAATTGTCAGCAATTCGAAATTGCCTTCTTTAACTGCCTTGTTGCTTCCAGCTTGTCATTTGAGTGGAATATTGATGCGCCGGTTACAAACATGTCGGCGCCTGCCCTGCACAGTTCGGTTATGTTCTCTGGGCCGATTCCCCCGTCAACTTCAATCAGGCATTCCGATCCGGATGCATCAAGAAGTTTTCTTAGTTGCTGAACCTTCTTCATTGAATTGCCAATGAACTTCTGTCCGCCGAAACCGGGGTTCACACTCATGAGAAGAATGTAATCCGCATATTCAAATATATCAGCAAGCAGAAGAACGGGAGTTGACGGATTCAGAACGACTCCTGCTTTGGCTCCGAGTTCTTTGATGAGATTGACTGTCCTGTCGAGATGACTGCTGTTCTCAAGATGCACTGAGATCATATTTGCACCCGCATTTATAAAATCAGGAATACGCAGGTCAGCATTGTT
>DAIQRO010000262.1:0-399 GCA_036786155.1 Bacteroidota bacterium | reverse complement strand
TGTTTATCATCAGATGCACATCCAATGGCAAAGAAGTGATCTTTCTCACATCTCCCACGATCTTGGGTCCAAAGCTGATGTTGGGTACAAATGCTCCGTCCATTATGTCGCAGTGAATGATATCCGCTCCGCCTTCTTCAAGCATCCTGATCTCTTCGCCCAGCCTTGTGAAATCGGCAGAGAGAATTGATGGGCAGAGATATTTCTTCATCTTTTGTCGGGATTGTTCAAGTTTCAGTTCTGTCCGTCGCCCGGTGTGTTTTTCTCCTTGCCGGAGCCCGGAGCTATCTTGTCGTTACTCTTGTCAGTTTCTTTTGAATTGTCCTGCTGTTTTTCCTTTTTCTCTGTAGAGCCGTCGTCCTTCTTTGTGTCGCCGGTATTCTCTTCTTTCTTGTTGGT
>DAIQRO010000261.1:0-3763 GCA_036786155.1 Bacteroidota bacterium | reverse complement strand
CCTGACGTAATTGAAACCTCTCAACGGAAGCCCCGGTGATGAAAATGCAAAATCCTGTATGTCCTCTATCGGGATAGTTGTATTCTCGTAATCATAGTTTATCCAGTTTGCCATGCCGCCAATGAAAAACCTCTGAGGATTGGGACCAAAACTTGCTCCACCGGTTACCCTTGTTACAAACGTGTAATCATCACCTAGCTTCATATAGTGTCTCAGATCACCAAGGAGTGAGCCGAATCCTATCCCGTCAGGACCAAGCTTTGGTGATGCCATAAGCGTGAAGTTGTATCGTGTGCCGCTAACGGGGGATGTGTAGCCAAATACAGTATTGTCATGAACAAGACTGATTGACGGGACAAAAAGGAGTTTGTCTTCCGTCGGCTCGAGTGTATAATCAAGGTTCTCCCGGCTTATGAATTCACCAGTAAGCAGTCCGTCAATTCTCTTGAACCTCGAAATGGGGTAGGAAGCTGAAAGAGTGCCGCCAATTGTCCTGTATCGGTAAAGAAAGCTCTGAAATGGTGTTACACCGTAATTGACAAACCTTGCAGTGTGATAAAGATAAATTCCAAAGTCCGTTCTCTTAGGGAGGTAATAATACCCGACAGCATAGTCGCTGTTCTTCAGGTCTATTACCATTGATGTCTGAATTATTATTCTGTGATCACCTAGGAGATCGCTAAGTGAGATTTGCGCCAAACCCTGAAAACCGTAGAAGGATGTATAAGCGGCATTTCCGTAAACAAGATCAGGAGAAAATTTCACCTTATAGTTCTTGATCTTGAACGATCCGTCCGGATTCACATTGTCATACAAGTTGAAGTTGGGGTTAGATGCATCTCTTTCCGAAAGACTCGGAATTTCTGTTTCCTTTCCGGTCTTGCCAAGATCTACAACCACATCTTCACCATAGAACTTTGCATTCTTGTCAGAATCTAGGATTTCATTGGATTCGGGCTCCTTCCCGTCGGAGATGAAAGATGCGGTATCGTTCTTGTTGTCAACAGAACTCGCTACAAGGCTGGAGTCTGTAAGAAACTTTGAATCTTTCAGCCCTCTTGAATCCTTGCCGCTGTTATAGTCAGCAATAAGAGCCTGATTTTCTCTTTGTCTTATTACAAATTCTGTCGGAGCGAGTGAATCCATTTCAATCTTGCGTTCAAAAGGATTGTCAAGCGAAAAAATGTCGTACCCGCCTTCATTCAGTGAAACGAACAGCAATTTCTTTCCGTCTTTTGACAAGGACAGTTGATCAATAGGATTCAAGGAATTAGTGATCGGCCTGTCAGATACTTTTCCGCTTGAATCACGCTCTCTCACATAGATATTCTTAATGCCGTTCATGTCGGACACATACAGGATCTTATTCCCGTCAGAAGAAATCTGTACATATCCTTCTTTCGTATCCTTCGAATTGCTGTAGCGTGTAATCTTCTTTGTGGCAACATCAATTCCGTAGTAGTCAATGCCTGAATAGTCATACTCCCACATTTTGAAGTCCGTTGGGATCTTTGAAGGATCAGTGTAATCTCCACGGTCTGAAGTGAAGAATACAGTCTTTCCGTCCAAAGACCAGGTAGGATTCTGGTCAGAGAAATAATCGCTTGTGAGCGGAGTAAGCTTCTTCAAAGCTATGTCATAAAGATACAAATCTGACCTGTCTGCCTTAGAACCTATGAAGGCAATTATATTCCCTTTTGGTGACCAGCTCATAAAGTTGATCGTCTCGAATTTCACCGGAAGCTGAGTCCAGTCCTCGTCTTCGATATCGATTACGTATATTACGTCACTGCCGCTTGACTTCGCGCTCAGCGCAAGTTTCTTGCCGTCCTTTGACCATGCAAGGCCAGGCGTCAGTATGTGAAGCTCCTCAAAGTCGCTGGAATTGTTTCCTTCAATGACCTTCTTGATTATCTCGCCGTTCTTTGTTCTGGCAATGTAAACATCGAAAAGATCATCCTTGTTTGAGATGAACGCGAATTTCTGGCCGTCAGGCGAAATGGCAGGTGCAATATTATAATTGCCTCCGTCAATCTTATGATTTGTAAGTTGCTTGGCGAAGTCCCTCACATCTTCTCTTGTCTTAAGATCAGGCCAGTATGTCCTCTTAAGATATCTTTGCCATTTTTCATCCAGCTCCCTTAGTCCCACTTTATAGGTTTCCCTGAAGCCGGATTCCACATCGCTGAACGTTTTGACATTATTCATGAGTATGCCGATCTTCTCTTCTCCGTATGTGTCTGCAAGATATGAAAAGAAACTCTGTCCGCCTCTGTAAGCAAAGTAACCGCCCATGTAGTCAAGAGGGGGGACGTAGTTGTGAATGGTTGCATCTCTCATGAACATATCCGTTTCCTTGTCAAGGCCGTAAATGCTCTGGTACTCCGCCATTCCTTCACTGAACCACAAAGGAAAAGTGAGGCTGATGTTGCGTGAAATAATGTTCTGAATTGACCCGCCGTAGTACATGTCGTTCATATAAGCATGTAGCAGCTCGTGGTGAATTACATGCCTGAATTTCTCGTAATCTCCTTCAAAAGGTAAGACAATCCTGTTTTTGAACAGTTCAGTCACACCACCGACTCCCTCCGGAAGAAACTCATCTATCACATTGTTTTGCTGGAACTCGTTATGCGAATTGAAAATGATTAGGGGGATTCTGTTGGCTATTTCGTAGTCTATGTTGTCGTACATCATTTCAAGCGCCTTCTCGATCTCATGAGCCGCAAACTCCGCCAGATACCTGCCGCCCTGGTGGAAATAAATGTCGAAGTGCTTGGATTGGATGAACTGCCAGTCAAATTTCTTATACTGTACTTTGTTCTGGCCGAACTGTGCATTTGCGCTGCCTGCCGGGAAGAAGAAGGCAACAATCAAAGCCGCAATTATGACTTTTAGTATCTTCATGCTGAAACTGTTTGGATTGTCAACTTATTGATTAACACGACCTTCCATAAATTTGTTTCAAATTTTTTCCCGAAAATTCACAATTACTTCACAAGGACCATTGATCTTGTCTCAGAAAAATCGCCTGCCTGCAGTCTGTAGTAATATACTCCGCTTGACAGACCGTCGGCTTTGAACCGGATTCTGTACGTTCCGGGACTGTAGAATTCATTCGAAAGCTCTTCAACCAACTGTCCGATCGAGTTATAGATCTTCAGGCTCACAACTGAGGATCTGTTAATGGAGAACTCAATTGTTGTTGATGGATTAAAGGGATTTGGGTAGTTCTGCCCAAGCACGAAAGCATCGGGGACAACAGTTGATATCTGCTCAACGGATATGCTTCCACCTGCCAGAGTATATCGCTTGGCAAATTCCTGATAATACTGATTGGCAATAAGCGAATCATAGACGAGAATAACGTTCTCATCATTTCCGGTTGTTGCGGCATTCGAATAATTGTACGAACCTGTCTGCACAATAGGATCACTTGACGGAAGGTCGGCGTCAATCAAAATGTACTTGCTGTGCATCAATCCGCTCTGACCGTCAAGATAAACCGGCGCCGCAGGATTCCATGGTATGCTTCCGCCTATTCCCTTCATTTCGGGATATACGCTTGAAGGATCAGTTCCGTTTCCGTCATCAAAAACTCCTCTTACCATCTTCTGCGGAGGCGCGAACTGGGTCTTCATGCTGTTGGCGATCTGGAATCTTGTAAATGCAAAAGCACAGAACATAATTGATTTGGAAGTCTGATTGCGGATTGCATTTTCGATCACGGTAGAAACACCGTCAGATGGGGAGAAGTAACACT
>DAIQRO010000260.1:0-3768 GCA_036786155.1 Bacteroidota bacterium | reverse complement strand
AATCACCCGATGCTTAAGAATGACCTGCTGACATTGCTTTCATCCTTCAGTAAAAATGATCTGAAAAAATTCGGCAAGTTTGTCAATTCACCGTACCACAACACAAATGCAAAGGCATCAGAACTTCTGGATGCACTACGGCCGTTTCACCCCGGCTTTGAATCTGAGACGCTCACAAAGAAATTCCTGCACGGAAAACTCTACGGGAAAGGGAAATATGTTGAAGGAACGGTCAACTACCTCCTGTCTGAACTTCAGAGACTTGCAGAGAAATTCATTTCTCTTGAAAACGCAGATCCGGAGATGTTCGGCATTTCATTGCTCGGATATGCATATAGAAATCTTGATGACAAGCTATTTGACAAGTATCTTGCTTCGGCAAGGAAGTCAGTGAAGAGTTCAGAGTCTAACCTTTATCAGTTTCTCCTGTCCGACATTCTTTCGTCGAGAATTCAATCAGAGCTGAATATTGTAACCAAGAAAGATGCTTACAGAAAAGAATGGCTCGAGCCGTCAAAATGGCTGATCAGATTCTACCTTGAGCATCTCCTGAAGAACCTTATCACGCTTACAAATTACAGGCACACAAAGAATCCGGATCTGGAGATTCCGATGCTTCATGAAACCATCAGCTTCCTCAGCAACAACCCTTCTTACCTCGATGATCCGGAGCTGAAGTTCTCATACAGGCTTGTGAGGATAATTGCATTGAGCGATGAGTCGGACTACGCAGTTGATAAGAAGTCGCTTTCCGGAAATCAAAGGTTTCTGACCGATGCAAAGAAATCTTCTGCCCTGGCAGCAATGCAGGTTTACTGCACAAAGAAGCTATTGCAGGGCGAGGACCTGAGAATGGAGGAGTTTGAGATAGCAAAGCTCCGCCTTAAAGCATTCCGCTTCTCTAAGAAGAACAACATTCCCGTGGACATCTTTTACAAGACGTTCATGCTGGCAATATCTGTAAGAGACTACACATGGGCAAAGAAGTTTACGGAAGAATACACCGGCTTCCTTGACGGGACATTCCGCAACAACGCTTCGCACTACTGCAAAGCTCGTTTGCTTTATCAGGATGGGAAGCTCAGCGATGCCCTTGAAGAGCTCAGCAGGATCAGTTCGTTCTCATTCATTCACTTCAAGCCTGCAGTGAAGATCCTTCAGCTTATGATATTCTTTGACCTTAATATGCTCAGAGAAGCGGAAGACTCTGCGCTTGCATTCTCGCAGTTCCTGAGAAGCGATAAGCTGATACCGGAAGAACACAAGAAAGCATACCGGGCATTTACGAAGGCATACCTGATGCTGGTCAATGCATTCGTATCCGGCAAGAAGAACAAGACGGACGATGTTGCTGCAAGGATACGTTTGGAAAAGGGTTTCCTGATCGGTAAGAAATGGTTCCTGGAAAAACTCGGAAGCACAAAGAAAAAGAGCGCCTGACCAAACAAGCCGGGCGCTCACTTGTAAAAAACTGCCGCGTATTTTTACGGCCTGATAACGCTTACAAAATTGTTTGCATTGTTCCCTGCAATTGAAGCGTCAGTTCCGTCAACAAAGTCATCGCCGTTCACATCTGTAGGTACATATCCGGATACGAAAGCGTAAGAGTCATTGTCTATCAACTGCAGATCAGTTCCATCAACAGTTCCGTCCTGATTTACATCTCCGCTGTAAATACAAAATGAAGGATAGACAAACGTGAGGTTGTTTCCGTATGCCTGTGACGCGAATGAAGTGAAATCATAATAATTGAAATACGGATCAGACAATGCAACCGGAGCCGCACTCCATGTTTCTATTGAATTTCGGTGTTTTACCACAACATAGTAGTTTCCGGTATCCGCATTCGGAAAACATACAAGCGCGTTTCCGTAAGCATCGGCAAGCGTTTGAGCAGAGTCAACAACTGCGTAAGGAGAAACGGGAGATCTCAGCAATACCTTAACAGTGTCAGGAACCTGTGTGGAACCGTTGAAGAATCCTTCTATTAATACACCAACATTCAGCGGAAGGGAATTGAGTACGTATGTAACCGAGATCAGCGGCCTGTAACTTGTGTCGGGATTCTGACGCGTGTCAAATCTCTTGGCGGTTGTGCCGACAGATTCATCGCCGATCAGAATCCATCCGAAATTGGACTGAGTCCTTATCCAGTCCTGTACATCCTGAGCCATCTTTGGAGAACTCCAGTAATAATATCCGATCTGATTAACAGATATTGTTGCGCTCGCACTGTCTTCAAAATATCCTCCCGGCCTTACCCAGTTATCATCGGGATAATAGTTATTGACCCAGGTAGCATCTCCGGGATCAGCAAGTGTTCCGAATCCTTCTTCACCCGTTGCATCGGAGCCTGATTCTCCCCAATCCTGAAGAAGCCTGTGAAGCTTTACGTTTTTCGCATCGGTTATGGTCCTTGACATGTGAAGCCGAAGTGTGACGTTTTGTATTGTAGCACACGGCGGGATGAACTTTGACAATGTGAAGAAGTTTATCAGTCCTCTGCGCTTATTGGCAATGACGGTCGTTCCGGCAAAAAAGTATTCGCCGCTGCCGTTGCTGTATGTAGGGGATTCTTCATAGATTGTGTTATCCGAACATTGCCGCAGAGTGATGGTAGTTTGTGCATCAGCCTTACCAAACAGCAAGGAAAATGTTGTGATAACAAACATTCCGAACGTAAGAAACCACACTTTTTTGTTGTTGGGTGATTTATTCATTTGATGGCCTTTTAATTGAGAATTGAAGCAATTTGCCCAATGCCTCCAAAACTTACAAGGCAAGACTTGCAAGCTAAATGTAAAGACACCGGGATCAAAGTCATGCTTTCAATGACCCGTATCCACAGTGAATCTGACTCATGCATCACGATCTTCCGTCAGATTGGAAATCAATTCAGAATCTTCCAACAAAGAATTGATCTGCGCGGGCTTATTGCTTTGCAATTCTTCAGCCTTAAAAATATATTGCAACATGACTATCCGCACTGCTTCACGTTCCGTTAAGCTTGCATGTTCTTTTGCAGCACTCAGTATATTTTTACTGAACCTTACACCGAACAACGCCCATTCACAGGTTAAGGTGAGTGCTTACGGCGGTGTCAACCTTGCATCGCTTTCAGGAGATTCCCCTGAAAATACAGCCTACTCGGGCAGCGCAGGTTATATTGCCGGACTTAAGATCGACTACCCTCTGACAAAGGACATATTTCTTTCACTCCAGCCAAACTACTCAATGTACGGCGCAACACTCGGATTTGATGTGAACGAGGAAGAATACCGCGACAGCATTTCAATTGACTTCTCATACTTCAGAGTACCGCTGGTTGTTACCTTCGAGGCGATGAATGGCATTACATATTTTTCCAGCGGCATTGACCTGGGAATATTCAACGAAGCCGGCAGTGAATTTGTGAACGGTTCCGGAAGCCGGAATGATATATCGGATTATTTTGAATCGCTTGACCTGTCGGTCTTGTTCGGAGCAGGCGCAAATCTCCCGGTCGGTCCGCTTAAAGTCGGAGCTGAACTCAGATATGTACAAAGCCTGACAAACACAAGCTCAGGCAAAGCTCTTAATGAGGGAAATTACCTCCCGCCAAGGTTCAGAACGTCGGGACTTCAAATTCTTGCAGGAGTGACTTACAAATTTTGAAAACATCATTCTTGAATACTGAAACTCTGAAAACCGGCTTTGCACCTGAAAAGATATTGCTGATAATCCTATTGACCACTTGCCTTTCTGCGTTCTCATTCGCCGGAACAGCAG
>DAIQRO010000259.1:704-3777 GCA_036786155.1 Bacteroidota bacterium | reverse complement strand
AAGTCATTTGATGCTCAGGGTGAAAAGATCCACATTCTCTATGCCGTAAAGAAAGATCCCGAACTTACAGGAAATGTGATCGTCAATGCAATGGCAAACATTGACCCGACCAGCAACACTCCGATAGTAACGATGGAGATGGATGCGGACGGTTCTTCTGACTGGTCGAGAATTACAGGCTCGAACATCAACAAGAGAATAGCAATAGTTCTTGACAACGTAGTCTATTCCGCGCCTGTTGTAAGGAGCAAGATCACCGGCGGAAATTCACAGATCGAAGGAATGGCGAACGTTCAGGAAGCAAAACTGCTTGAAATTGTTCTCAAAGCCGGCGCGCTTCCCGCACCTGTTAAGATCATCGAAGAAAGGTCGATCGGACCATCGCTTGGGGAAGACTCAATCCGCTCGGGCATTCTTTCATCAATTGCGGCTCTCATACTCGTTGCCCTGTTCATGGTTTTCTATTACAGGTTTGGAGGCGGAGTTGCAGACTTTGCGGTAATAATCAATATGATAATAATTCTCGGCATCATGGCATCTCTGAAAGCCACGCTTACATTGCCTGGTATTGCCGGATTGATCTTGTCGATTGGAATGTCCGTTGACACTAACGTTCTGATCTTTGAACGTATTCGTGAAGAGCTTGATTCGGGAAAACCGCTAAGGACCTCCGTTGACCTTGGATACAAGAAGGCGTTTTCAGCGATCATAGACTCGCACCTGACGAGCATAATCACAGGCATAATCCTGTACCAGTTCGGAAGCGGCCCGATACAAGGATTTGCCCTTACACTCATTTTCGGACTTGTGGCAAACCTGTTTACCGCTATTGTAATTACACACGTCATTTTCGACATCATGATCGAGAAGGGCAAGCACATAAGTTTCGGATAATTTAATCGGACAACACTCAAGAAGAATGAGAATATTCCACAACGCAAATTATGATTTCATGGGCAAGAGAAAGAAGATGTATCTTCTTTCAACTGTCGTAATTGCCATCGGATTCATAGTCTTGCTTACTTTCAAGTCCATACCACTCGGCATTGACTTCATAGGAGGAACCGAGATGCAGGTTCAGTTTCAAAATGATGTAAACGTCGGAGAACTAAGGTCGATCATGGATGAAGCCGGATTTCCCGGTATGGAGATAAAGACCATGGGAGACAATAAGAATATTTTGTTGCGAACTCCCATGCAAGGGGAAGGTACGGTCGTTTCAGATCAGATACAGGCGGCAATCAGTGCAAAGATCACTGACAACCAATTTCAGGGCATGAGGCTTGATAAAGTGGGGCCAAAGATCGGCGCAGAGCTAAGAACCAATGCTTTGTTTGCGATAATATTTTCTCTTATCGCAATTCTCATTTATCTGGCATTCAGATTTCAGTTTGTATTTGCGGTTGGTGCTGTTATAGCACTCTTCCATGATGTCCTTATCACTATTGCGGCCATAGCGATAGCAGACTGGATCTTTCCCGACCTGCGGCTTGAGTTCAATCAGTCTATGCTTGCGGCATTTCTGACACTTATCGGTTTTTCCACCAATGACACTGTTATTGTGTTTGACAGGATCAGGGAGAATATTAAACTGTTCAAGAATGAAGATATTGAACAGGTCATGAATAAGAGTATAAATGCTACGCTGAGCAGAACTGTAATAACTTCCGGCCTTGTATTCCTTACAGTGTTTGTGCTCTTTCTGTTCGGCGGCGAAGTGAACAGGAGCTTTGCATTTACAATTGCTGAAGGAATTATCACCGGAACCTATACTACCATATTAATTACAAGCGCAATAGTAGTGGAATGGAAGGAAAGGGAAATGGCAAAATCAATCAGCAAGAAAACGGCAAGAGTTGGAAAGATATCAGCTCCCAAGGTCAAGAAGGCAAATGCCTGATACAGGCAACAATGTAAAATAATGGAACCAAGGAAGACAGCAAGATATGCATTGGAGCCCGGCCAGCTCGGGCTTGGCGATTCAGGGAGTCTGTCAGAACTCGTCAGACAGGGTATTGAAGACGGAGTGAGTGACTTTGAGTTTGACTTTTCAGGATTGAGCTCTCTTAACAGCGCAGGCATAGGTATTCTCATAGGATGCCGCAAAGCTATATTGGCTAAGGACGGCGTTTTGCGGCTTTCAAACGTTAACGACAAGATAAAGGAAATCTTCAGGCTCACGAAGATCGACGGCTTGTTTGAAATTAGCTGAGATCAACTCACTGCGAGGTTTTCCTGATCGATCAGGTATTTGATCAATGAACATGGAAGCAGATTTGTACGAATCAAACAATTTGGAGTTAACCGGTTTCTCTTCATTTCATCAAAGATGGAATGAAGTTTTTTTTTGCATATCAAATAACACACCGATATGATCACTGTTCTGGTTGGACTGCAGTGGGGCGATGAAGGCAAGGGCCGCATGGTGGACTATCTTGCAGGCAATATTGACATTGTCGCAAGATACCAGGGCGGCAATAATGCCGGCCATACTGTTGTGAATGAATACGGTACCCACAAACTGCATCTGATCCCTTCCGGCATCTTCTACTCCGATGTGATCAATGTTCTCGGGCCAGGCATGGTCATTGACATTGAAGCACTGGCTGAAGAGCTGAGTGAACTTCACAATGCAGGCATAAATACCGGCAATGTAAGAGTCTCTGACAGGGCAACCATCACATTCCCCTTTCACCGGATTGAAGATACACTTGAAGAGGAAAGGCTTGCCGGAGCCGCATACGGATCTACCAGAAGAGGAATTGCATATGCATACGGCGAGCGCTACATGAAAAAGAGCATTATGGTCGGAGATCTGCTGTATCCTGAACTTATGAAGCAAAGAGTTAAATCGCTTGTGGAATGGAAGAACCTCCTCCTGAGCAGGGTTTACGGCTCTGAGAAGACCGTTGATTTTGATGAGACCATGAACTGGCTGATGGAATTCGGCAGCAGGATAATTCCAATGATCTGCGACACAACAGCGCTCATGGAGTCAGCAGCTTCCGCCGGAAAGGACATACTCTTCGAGGCTCAGCTTGGATCTTAGCGAGATGTTTACTTTGGGATTTAT
>DAIQRO010000259.1:0-538 GCA_036786155.1 Bacteroidota bacterium | reverse complement strand
CACTCGTTACGGCGCGAGAATACAGGGAACAGATGAAATAGCCATGACAAAACTCGACAGCCTCTCAGGCATGAAAGAACTGTTCATCTGCAATGAATATGAGATTGAAGGCAAGTCACATTCTGAGTTCCCTATTCCGGCAGTTCTTCAAAATGCTTCTCCAAGATATATCGAAATGAAAGGCTGGGATGATGACATTTCTAAGGTCAGGGATTTCGATAAACTTCCTGACAATGCAAGAAAGTATGTTTTGAAGATCGAAGAGCTTGTCGGATACCCTGTAAAGTATGTTTCTGTCGGCCCGGAACGTGAGAGCCTTATAGTCAGGTAGAATCGCCCGTTGATTCTCCTTTTGGCCTTACCTCAACCTGCTTTTCTATATCTCCTCCGGGCACTGCAATCACCTCAGGTTTTATGATCTGATCATTCTCAATCTTTACTCCTTTAATGGCAATATTGTCCTTTCTGTCTATGAGTGCGTCAAATGATATCCTGCCGGCACCCGATATCAGAGTTGCCAGTGCACATGCCAGAAGAA
>DAIQRO010000258.1:2032-3788 GCA_036786155.1 Bacteroidota bacterium | reverse complement strand
ACGATCTGAATTCCGCTGTTTCCAACTTCAGAGACAATGTAGGCGTAATGCGAATAGGTTTTCATCTCACGCCAGATATTGCTTGAACTTGAAGCATTGGTCGTTGGCACAAAATCCACCTCCCTGATATTTCCCGGATCAGTAATGTCAATGAAAGCAGTCCCGTCATAACAACCGAGGATTGCATACTCCCTTCCGTCAGGAGCCTTATAGCCCCAGATCGCAGAATAAAGCCCGGCGGAAATATGCTGATTCAGGTTGGATAGCAGATACATGTTGTTGTTTCCTAATTGCCCGACAGAAGCTGCCGGAAACGATACAGCCAGAATAAGCAGTAAGATAATTCTCTTCATTACAATTGCCTGAGTTAGTTTAGAATATTTGAAAACTGAATATTAAACTCATCAGCGATTGTGTTGCCAGATTGATCCGGACTGCATTTGGGGTCAGAGAATTTTATTCTCTGCAGATAGGAAGCAATAAACTGATTGGGGGATGAAGCAATATATTACTTAAGCCGTGAAATGACAATAATTATTTTTGTCCTCAATTTTCAGATGCTTTCTCGGACTACATGTATTTTCTTGTTCTCTTAATGACCTCACCGGCAACCCATTCTGATAACTCGGAGCTCTCAGGCCGTCCGCCTGAAGGGGCAGAAAGGATTGTCAGTCCCCTCTCTTTTCTCAGCCATGTCATTTGTCTCTTGGCGTACCTTCTCGTGTTTCTTTGAATAAGTCTTATCATCTCCTTCTCATCATGCCTGCCTTCAAGGTACATCATCACTTCCTTGATGCCGACAGTGTTGACCGAGTTTGTTGTGCTGTAATGATAATGATTCATCAGCGCCGTTACTTCATTTATGAGTCCGGACTCGAGCATTAATATAACTCTCTTGTTTATCCTTTCATAAAGCATTTCACGGGGAAGGTCGATTGCAAATTTAAGAGTTTCAAAATCCGGTTCCGAATTGATCTGATTCATTTCCGAAAGCCTGGTGCCTGTTATCATATAAACTTCAAGAGCCCTGAAGACTCTCCTGGAAAATTCCGGAGCTATACTCTCTGCCGATGCCGGGTCAACCTGCTTCAGCATTTGATGCATGTGATACTTCCCTTTCTCTTCAAGCATCCTGTTCAGTTCAGACCTAACTTCAGGCGAACTGATCTCCCGATCATAGAATCCGTCCGTGAGTGCGCGCATGTATAACCCGCTTCCTCCGGTGACCACCGGCTGAACACTTCTTCTGAAGCAATCCCTTACTATGTTGCGGGCTTTAGAAGCAAATTCGCCCGCACTGAATTCCTGTTCCGGTTCAAGCTCGGAAATGAAGTAATGCCTGATCTCAGAGAGTATCCTGTCGTCCGGCTGTGCTGTTGCAACAGGCATGTTTTTGTAAACCTGCCTTGAATCAGCGGAAATTATTTCGCCGTTGAGTTCCTTTGCAACAAGGAAAGATGTTTCGGTCTTTCCGGAACCGGTGGTTCCCATAATTGCAACTGCAAACTTCCCTTCGGTCTTCAAATCGCCTGGAAGTGTTTTATAAGATTCAAGTTTGCTGCGCAGTCTCCGGAAAATGAATTGCAAATGCATGTATGCATAAGTAAGTTAAATAAAACAAAAGCGAACTTACAATGAAACTCCGAAACATTATTGCAGCCATAATTACAGTTGCATTTCTCTCAGTCCTTTACAGCAATCTGATGGCATTCAGAGACGGCATTGTCGGATTTACAAAGAAGAACGGAGAAGCGAT
>DAIQRO010000258.1:0-1966 GCA_036786155.1 Bacteroidota bacterium | reverse complement strand
CCTGAGAAAAGCAGAACAGTTTCCCGGTGCAGGGTTTGAACTCACTCACAAAGAACCGAAACTGTTCGCAGGCGATACGCTAAAATTCTATTTCAGATACATCGCTCCATCAACACCGAATGTTGTTGATACGATTTTTGCGAACGGCAATTCAACAAATAACGATGTAAGTTCAGACAACGACAAATGGAACTACTCGGAGAATTTCCTGATCAGCATAGTGCTTACGGATATAGAGCATCAGAATGAATTTGTCAGTGATTTCACTTTGGCTCAGAACTATCCCAATCCTTTCAACCCGGCCACAAACATAACCTTTACCCTGTCAAGGCCGACTGAAGTCAGTCTGCGTATATATGACGGAGTGGGCAGGACAGTTGCGACTCTCTTAAGCGGTGATCTCTATACTGCAGGAAGGCACGAGTTCCTTTTCGATGCGGGTTCATACGGACTTAACAGCGGCGTGTACTTCTACGAACTGCGCGCGGGCGGCAGGAATGAGGTCAGAAAGATGCTGCTCGTGAAGTGATGTTCCGGGTGCGGCGCCGGAATATATATTCCGGCGCCCGTTCCCTCACATTCCGCCGTGATCTCAACCATATATATCTTTCAACTTTCTGCACTAATGAGTAAATTGCCACATTCTTCTAACCAATAACTTAATGCTCAGACCTGTAATCTTTGCCGCAGTATTCTTCGGTGCAATAGGTTTGTTTATTTATTCGGCAAGAAATTTTCTCTCCTATCTTAAGCTTGCCAAGCCGGAAGACAGGTCGGGTAATATCCCCCAGAGACTCTCAAACACATTCAACATTGCTTTCCTGCAAACGAAACTTCTCAGAAGCAGGCTTGCCGGAATCCTTCACCTTGTTATCTACTGGGGATTCGTTGTGCTATTGTTTGTTGTTCTGGAATCCATTATCGAAGGATTCTTCCCTGACTTCTCATTCGCCTTCCTCGGGCCGCTTTACAGCATACTCACTTTTCTTCAGGACCTTTTCGGGGCGCTGGTACTGGCTACCGTGATCTTCTCGCTCATCAGAAGATATGTGGGAACTCCGCAACGCCTTAGAGTTGACTCTTCTTCAAAGTTGGATGCTTCGTTCATTCTTCTCATGATCGCGCTTGTGATGATCACTATGTTCGGCATGAGCGTCGAAAAGATCTTGCTTGGAACGTCTCAAGGCTACAGGCCGGTTTCTGCATGGCTTGCCGGATTCTTCAGCCACGGCTCCGAGACCATGTATGAGTTTTTCTTCTGGGCTCACATAATCATTGTACTTGCGTTTCTTAATTATCTACCGTACTCAAAACATTTCCACGTGCTGTCTTCGGTGATCAATACATTCCTGTCGAATTACAGCATACCGTTTGTTGGAGTGGTCCTCAAGCCGATCAATTTTGAGGACGAGTCGATTACTCAGTACGGAGCAAAAGATTTTACTGACCTGACCTGGAAAAACATACTCGACGGGTACACCTGCACAGAATGCGGAAGATGCACTTCGGTGTGTCCGGCAAACACAACCGGCAAACTTCTTAATCCGAAGCTCATTGTAACCAAGATCCGCATGCTCTCTATGATCGCAGGGCCGGAGATGGTTAAGAAGAATGAGTCCTCTGAGGAACTTCAGAAGAATCTTGTAACAGATTACATCTCGGCACAGGAACTATGGGCATGCACTACATGCATGGCTTGTGTTCAGGAATGCCCCGTTATGATAGATCATGTCACGCCGATCGTTGAGATGAGAAGGAATCTTGTAATGATGGAATCGGAATTCCCGCAGGAGATGAATACTGTATTCAGGAACATGGAAAACAATGAATCCCCGTGGGCATTTTCACCGGATCAGCGAAACGACTGGATAGACGAGCTTTCGGATGAGCTCGCAGGCGAAGGACAACTAAACAGCTTGAAGAAAGTTTCGAGCCTTGGCTCTGCAGATGAACTGGATGTCGTGTT
>DAIQRO010000042.1:11979-18240 GCA_036786155.1 Bacteroidota bacterium | reverse complement strand
CTGAATTACGGACTGAAGATTATTGCATACGAGATCACGGCGAAGTTCAAGCTCTTCGCGCGATATTATATTGTCAGAAAAGTTCTCTCTGTTTGCCCAGTATTTAAAATAGTGTGAGAACAGATCAGGGTGAATTCTCTCATACTCCTTCAATCCGTTCTGCATTGCGGAATGAGTTTCAACAGTAAGATCAAGGATTTCCATTTATTGCTGTATCGGCATTTTACAACTCTGAGAACTTAGCCAACAGCCATGGCTTTTGCGCAAGCAACGGTTCTTGCATCGCTTCCTTCTTAGCAATCAGGGCTTCATCCTTGTTCTTGCTGAAGCATGCATGGAAGAGTTTCAAATAATACACAATGAAGTTCACGTAATTTGCCCTGAGTTCCGGAGTCAGGTCTTTGCCTGATCTCAGATAATGCCTGAATGTATCAACAATGGAGTATGCCTGTTCAGTCATACGGAGTTCATAAAAAATTTTCATCGAGAGTATCTTCACGTCAATCTTGAAGTCAATCAGGTCATATTTCACTTTGGAGATGTTTACAAGGGCATCTTCAAACTCTGACTTTGCAAATGCTATAAGTGCCTTTGAGTAGTGTTTCATGTTAGCCCTGAACTTAGGCTCAAGCTCCGAAATGTATTTGTCCACAAAACCGATCGCTTCTTCAAACTCCTTTACATAAAGCGCATTGATAATGATGTTCCTGAAGAAGTCAGGATGCATATACTTTTCCCTGTCAAGCTTGTAAGCCTTGTCTTCTATACAAAGTATCTGCAGGTGGAAAATCTCCTTCCTGTTCTCGGCATCCTTGCCGGGCATGTATCCAATATTGAGTATGTTCAGAAGGTCCGAATAGAAATACATCTTTTCATAATTGCTGAGTCTGCTTCTGTTGGCGAGAAATATTTTCTTTGCTTTGTGAAAATAGCCCTCATCACAGTTGTTCTTTATACTCATATAAGTGTAATAATGAAAACTTACGAAGACTTCAAACTCTGAGCCCCGGTAAAACTCAACTATCTCTTCAAGGTCCAGCCTGCCGAACACTTTGTCAGGAATACTTTCTTCGAAAGGAACTTGCTGATAAGCCTCTGCAATCTGCCTGAGCTTGAGGATTCTCAGAAGGTTCACTATATAATGCGCGGAAAGGTAGTCACCCGACTTGAAAACATGCTCTCTGTATAGCGCGTGATCAAGCGACATTATGTGACATCTCGTGTCTGTACTTTGCAGAAAGTAATTGTCGAGCAACGCCTGCACGGAAGACTCGCCCGGTGAGTTCAGTTCAGCGTCGGCCTTTTGCCGGTATTGAGAATAGTACTTTATCAGCCCTCTGTCAAGCAGTTCGTCAAGCAACAATCTGTCTTTGAGCGGCCTGCTTCTGTTCAGATTGGCAAGCATCATAAATTCTTCGGCCATTTTGAGAAGGGAGGAAGAGAGTGTCTTAAGAATATCCTTTGACTTCCGGTCGCCGAATCTCGCGTCCGGATATATCTCCTTATATATGGATTCTTCATCCAATCCCTTCTGTGAAAGATCCGGGTAGAATTTTAAGATCGCTTTCAAAAGCGGTACTAGATCCCTTCCCTTTTTGAAGTATGGCGATGAAATGAATTTCTCAAATTCAGCAACTTCATCCTCCGAAAAGGTCTGCAGAAAAACGATCAGCTTTGTTTCATTGTATTTCATAGATCATGAATACCGAACACGATAGTTACAAAAAAGTCAAAAATTGTGAGGCCTATCTGCATTTCCGGCTGTTTTTGGGATGCATTACCGGACTATCCGCCGTTACAAAAAGAGATAATTTTCTTTGCGGGGGCTCAGAGCATTGCATAGCTTTGCTCAACTTTTAAAACAATGGAGGGTAAAATGTTAAGACTTATCTCAATCTTTGTAATCGCATTCGCAATGAATGCGTCAGCTCATGGGGATCCTGAGCGATTCGTCAGGAATACAGTAAGTGAATCAACTGAGTTTTTGACGCTGCTCAATTCTGTCAAGTCCACGGCGGCAATCGGGACTGCAGAGTTGGATCTTTCGGATTTCAGGAACAAGTCTCAAAGGGGGCTCGATTTCATGTGCCCCGGCACTACCGTCAACATGCTTAAGTGCTCGCGACTCACTGAATGGAATGAGCCGTCTGCCTCGGCTTTGAATTCATTTATCATGGATCTCAGAAAGGATGATGATTCAGAATTCCTGAAGATTTCGATAGAGGAAAAAGTGTCTGAGTTCAGAGAAGCAGGCGCAAGATTTGCCGTTATGGAATGGGAAGTAAGGAACAAGTTCGGCACAAGAGAAATCACTTCCGTGGCAGTATTCGTCGGAAACCGGAGTGTTTTGTTTGATACAGAGCTTATTGGATTTGTAACCGGCATAAGGCCTGTCAGCATTACTGAGAATGACCCCGGACTCGACATCAATTCTCCGAACTCTGCGTCAGTAATTACAAATCAGAGAACCTCGAACATTACTTATAATTACTGGGTGGATGGCACACTCGGCAGTGTAAGGCACTACAATTTTGTCAGGGCTACCGCCATAGTACCTCCTTACATCACAGCGGCGACTAATGATGCATTCTTCAATTTCGAAACGACTCAGATAACAGTTGAGAGGAGGGACATTGACCCTCTTGCTCCGCCAACGGATCCTTGTGTCTATTTCGGCACAGGAGGTACAATTGCCAATACCTATTCCAATGCAGTTCCTTTCGCCAACAGGGTGTATCTTTCCAATACCAACGACCGGTTCAATAATGGCATCTATCAGGTTGCAGGAGCAAACGGACATAACTGGAGCTTTTCGTTTGATTTCTCTGTAACGGCCGGGCCTCTCGGACTTGGAATTACGCCTCATCAGACAACTCCCGACTTCACATTGTCATCACCAAATTTTTCAGAAGTGAAAGTTAACAATTACGTTTACTACTATGTCCTTGGCAACACTTACAGAGCGCTGTTCTATGACGGAGGGAGTCTGCAGGCAAGCAACTTTAAGATCCTTACCGGCCAGGGTGATTCAGAAGTCGGGTCCGTAAACGTTTCGCTTCCGTTGCAGATTGCATACTGGAGCTATCTCACTCTTTATACTTACTCTAATACCGGTGTTGCACTAAACTTATCCAATGTGCAGTACCTGAGAGGCGATCATGTCAGGCAGCCAACATACCGGCTTTCATCAACGAGATACTCGATTCCGGTTGGACAGATCGACACGCTGAAAGCAAGAGTGACAAACAACAGCTCGCAAGTGAGACTCAAGGGCGGCAGTGTTTCCATCAACGTTGCATCTCTTGGCGACCGGCTCACGCTACTGTCTCCCGCAACAATTGCGATAGATTCGATAAACACAAATTCATCCAAAGAGTATAAGTTTGTAGTAAGGGGAAATACAAACGGAGTTGTGACTCCGCAGGCAAACATTTCTTCCGCAGGATGGACATGGCCGGTACCGCCGGATGTTGTAATCAACAATATATTCAGCATTGACTCAAACATTACGGTTGGCTTGACATCCACAGGCCAGACGTCTGTTGAAATCCCTGCAGACTATTCGGTCTCTCAGAACTATCCGAATCCGTTCAATCCGAATACAAGGATTGACTTTGCCATACCCAGGAGCGGGATAGTAAAAGTGGTTGTGTATGACATTGCCGGAAGAGAAGTGCAAACTCTCGTAAATGAGCGCCTTAACGCAGGATATTACAAAACGGATTTTGACGGCAGTACTCTTTCAAGCGGAGTGTATATATACAGAGTGCAATCGGGTGACTTCAGTACGGTAAAGAAGATGACTCTTGTGAAATGAAGCCGGAGGAATTTTGTGTAAGCCGGTTATCAGCTTTTACACATGCTGACAGGAGATTTGCAGTTGTATGTTCTATCTCAGTGATTGTTTCGGTTCATGAATGACAAACCGGATTTGCGAAGAAGCACGCAGAATCCTGATAGATGCGTTCATAAATTATGAGCAATCGGAATCCCCTGCAGATGATCCGCAAAATTGATGTTATTCGCCCGGCCGGGTATGTTGATCGTTTCTCAACTTTCTTTGTGTTGCCGGGACTTACGTCCCGGCAAGTGTGAGGACAGTTTTTGATACAAAATTTCTGATCGCGCCGGAATCGTGAATGATGCAAAGACTCCGGCGCTGGTAACAATTACAGGATTCAGTTTTTATTCTTACTCATCTCTTCCGCATCCTCGGCGGTCGGGCCGTATATCTGCGGGTTTCTCACTCCCATGTGCCTGTAGTAAGTACTCAACTGGCCGCGGTGGTGGATCATGTCAAACATCAGCATCCAGCAAGTGTCTCTCATAGGATAAGCAAACAACTCATGCCCGTTAAACCGGAATGACACATTCTGATCGTTCCATACATTATCATCCATCGACTTCAATTTGTCTGTTACAGAGTTTGCATTCTTCTCAAAGTAATCTGCTATTTCATCCTTTGAGGCAAATTGTTTGGTCTCTGATCTTTCATCGGCTATGAAATTATCTGCCGCATTGTTCATCACTTCGGCATGCCCGAGGAAGTGGCTGAGGATCTCCGATGCGGTCTTTGCCTTTTCATTACACTTGTAACCGAGTTTTGACAGATCGTCAGGCAAACCTCTGATTGCGCTCTTGGTAGAGTTCATTTCATTTTGCCACATTTGGATGAAGAATTCCTTGTTTGTCATTTGAGCAGATTTAGTTATTAAAGAATGTTAAGCCCGTCATTGAACGGTTGCGGTGCTTCGCCAACGGCCTTTCAGAAAATTTATTTTCCACCGGTCAGTTTCAAGGGGAAAGGGAGGAAAGGAACTGCAAACTCAAAAGATCAAGCGAACAAAAGGAGTAAATCCACAATTCAATTTCAATAATCATTTTGCACTCCAAACACATGAAGTCCACCGTCATTTGTGTCAATTTTGGTGTGATTGAAATGCAGATATGATGCTTCATTGATGGAGGATAGTTATTTCGACCTTAAGTACCTGTCCTAATTTCGGGGAGCAGCTCATTGAGAATAACTGCTCAGTACTTGGGAATAATTGCTCGGTGGCTTAGCACAGTTGCCCGGTTGAAGAGAACAGGTTCGCTGTCAATGCCGTCCAGGATAAATTTTTGAACATTCAGAATTTGGAAGATCAGGATTTTCTGGACAGGGATGGAAATGCATCCAAAAGAATTCTTTCATGAAATGATCCCTGTAAGACAGTTCATTCAGGGACTAAGCTGAAAATCGAAGCAACAGTCAGCGAAGTCAGGACAGTCTCTCGCAGAAAATGCAATGGAAGAATACATCATCTTCTCTGAGGATGAACTTCGTGCCATAGAAGCATCTGCTCCGGCCGGA
The DNA here is from genome assembly GCA_036786155.1 of Bacteroidota bacterium. Lineage (GTDB taxonomy): Bacteria > Bacteroidota > Ignavibacteria > Tepidaquicellales > Tepidaquicellaceae > JADJAH01. The sequence continues at coordinate 12,887 of DAIQRO010000042.1, read as the reverse complement.
TAACTATTTGATATGCAATATCTTTCCCGTAGCCGTGCCGTGTACGGAAATCAATCTGACGAAGTAAACACCGGATTGCATGCCTTCTGCATTCCACACCGCAGAGTTTTTACCTTTTTCATAGACCTTCTTTGAAACTCCTGCAACAAGTTTTGAAGTGATATCATAGATTTGCAGTTCCGCTTCTCCCCTCTGCTTCATGTTGAATTCTATAGTAGTGTTCGGATTGGAAGGGTTCGGATAGATCCTGCTTATGGTCATGATTTCTGTTCTGAACACCTGTTCTGTTGATATCCCGCCTGTAAGCCCGCCTGTTGAGGTCATGAGTATTGAACCGAAATCGCCGCAAATGTAACCGTCGGACCTGTTCCTGAATGTCACACAGTACAGGCCGTTATCGGTGTTGCTGTTAACCCTGCTCCAGGTACTGCCGCCGTCAACAGATCTGTACATCATTCCCAGTTCTCCGCAGACCCAGCCGGTATCTGCACCTGTAAAATAGATGCTCTCGAACCTGACACTGCCCGAGGAATTGCCTGACCAGGTCATACCCCCGTCTGTGCTTTTCATGATCAGCGAACCGTGCCCGGCGATCCACCCGGTATCCTTGTTCAGGAAAAAGATGTCCCGGATCTCGTTCAACGAAGGAGACAGCACACTCCAGGATCCTCCGCCGTTTGTTGTCATGAACAGCTTTCCGAGATTGCCTCCTGCATATCCGGTCATTTCATCAGTAAAACGGATACAGTTGAGACGGACAGTTGTTCCGGTGTTCAAAGTGATCCATTGAGTTCCTCCGTTTGATGACTTCAGGATCAGGCCGGAATCTCCGCATACATATGCTGTAACTGCTGAAGGGCAGTTAAATCCTGTAAGCTCAAGCCTTGTGCCGGTTGAGACCGCTGACC
>DAIQRO010000042.1:6125-11969 GCA_036786155.1 Bacteroidota bacterium | reverse complement strand
TGTTGTCAGGCAGATCTTCCCTCCTCCTCCCGCGATGATCCCCCTCTCCGTATCAAAGAAGCCTGCTGAATTCAAACTCACTCCCGGCAAGACACCCGTGTTCTGCCACGATACACCCTTGTTCGTCGTCCTCATGACTGAACCGCCGGAGCTGACGGCAATTCCTGTATTGACGGAAGCAAAAGAAATGCTCAGCAAAGTTTCCCTTGTTCCGTCGGAAACTTCATTCCAGCTCAGCCCTTTGTTTGCAGTTTTCAGGATCGTGCCGCCTTCACCGCAGATCAACGCGCTGGTTTCCGAATGGCATATCACATCCCTGAGAATGAATTGGCGTTCTGAATTAATATTGCTCCATGTCAACCCCGAGTCAGTAGTACGAAGAATGCGGCCCGAGTCTCCGGAAATTATTCCTTCGCTTGCATTGAAAAAGTCTGTGCCCCTCAGAGATGCACTTACACCCGACTGAACAGGCGACCACAAGTTTCCGCCGTTTGTTGACCTGACGATCGTACCCTCTGCACCGACTGCAATTCCTGTGTTATCATTAATGAAATGAATATCGTAAAGTGTCCTTTGCGGTGTGCCCGGCAGAGTTGTCCACGACTGACCTTCATCCGTTGATCGGATTATGAGTCCCGCAGAACCGCAGATGTAGTATGTTGACGGTGGCACAAGGAATATGCTTTGCAGAGAATTCCCTGAAGCATTTGAATATACGGACCAGTCCCTTCCTTTGTTTGTGGTCCTGAAAATTGTAAATGCGCTTGCCGCTATGATGCCTGTAGATTCATTCCGGAAGTGAACAGAGTTCAGGGAATGCCCGGTGAATGAAGGCTGAAGTCCCCATGTTGCTCCGCCGTCAGAGGTCTTGAACACCATTCCCAGTTCTCCGACAGCCCAGCCGCTGACATTGTCGATGAAGAACACCGACCTGAAGTTTGAGGTCGCGCCGGAAAGCCGGTAACTGAACCAGACAGCGCCGCCGTCAAATGACCTCAGCATTGAGGCATTGTTACCTGCTGTATAAATTATCCCGTCGGGAGATCCGGTGAAAGTTCTTAGATAATTTCCCTGCGGCTCCGGATTCTGCCAGAACCATGCTGACTGAGAAAATGCGTTACCGGTTAGAAGAGCAAAGGATAGAGAAGCTATCAGCAGAGGTTTCATGAATCAACTTGCAAAAAGGCATTATGACTTTCAAGGAAGCTCTGTTTGATGAACGGCCTGCTGAATCAACACTTTCCGGGACAAATCTAAACCTGTTATTCTGATCAGGAATTTGGATAAAGCAACGCAATCTATCCGGTTCTATTGATCAGCTGATTATTCCCGGAAATCCCGTAATCTTTTGCATCCTGATTCTAACGGTCTTGCGCCTTCCCTGTAAGAAAACCGGAACCGCGCAGCTCAAACCATCAGGAAAGAATAACAGCTGCGCAATCCCGGAAACCCTTTGATACTGTGAACCTGTTTCAGGAAGCAGTTCCTTACTGCTTCGCCATCGCCATCTTGAACTTATCCTTCGGATCAATCAGATGATTGTTGTCATCGTCGCCTGCGTCGAGCCTTACCCAGTTGATGTCACCGGTAAAGGAATTGCCTTTCGGGCCGTAGTCCGGAGATGCAGGTGAGCCTGTGTCATTGCCGACATCGCAAGCCTCATCAGCCGAGAATCCCATAGGAATTGTTTGTTTAACTCTTCCTTTTCCGACCGGCTTTCCGTCATAATAAAGAGTAACATTTCCCCCCTTTGCAAGTCCGCCGCCGTCATACTTGAATTCCATTCTCACCTGATGCTTTCCGGCAGGAATCGGCTTGTCGGCTTCCGCAAAGTAATGTTCTATCCCGAAGAAATTGTAACAGTACTTCAGCTTTCCGTCCTTTGCATAAAGCGTCCATCCGCCTACTTCACCGCCCTGTGTTACGATCACTCCGCTTGCTGTCACACCTTTCGGCACAACTATCTCCGCGGTGACCGAATGCGATTTGTTCTTCAGCACCAGCACTGCTCCTTCCGCGATCCGCATTCCTTTGAACAGTATCTGCGAGTTGCCTTTCACAAGCTGAGGCCTTCCGGCAAGTTCAGGGTTGATCCTTTCAAAGCTCCTGTCATCAAGCGGAACGCAGTTGTACTTTGTTGCCTCTATAACCCACAGACGCTGAAGTTCTGCAAGCTTCCCGGGATTCTGCTTTGCAATATTGTTCGACTGTGTCCAGTCATCGGGACCGTAAAGTTCCCAAACATCTTCATCAAACGGCGGCGGTACGTCAACCGTCCACGGTGTCCTGTGCTTGGTCACTGCAGTCCATCCGTTGTGATAGATCCCCCTGTTGCCGAACATCTCAAAGTACTGCACCTTGTGTGTTTCAGGTGCGCCGGCATTGTCAAAGCTGTCTGCCATTGTCACTCCTTCAAGCGGCGACTGCTGACTGCTGTTAACGATCGCTGGTTCGGGCAAACCGGTGACATCAAGAATTGTCTTCGCAACATCTATCACATGGTGGAACTGATTTCGAATCTCGCCTTTTGCCTTAATGCCTTTTGGCCAGTGAACTATCAAGCCGTTCCTAGTGCCGCCCCAATGCGATGCAACCTGCTTCGTCCACTGGTACGGAGTGCATAATGCATGAGCCCAGCCGACAGCGTAGTGATTGTATGCCCTCGGAGTTCCGAAATCATCGATCTTGCTCTTCAGAAATTCGGTCGTTTCGATCCCGGGCATGCCGTTAAGTGTTGTCATCTCGTTGAAACATCCCTGAAGCGTTCCTTCGGCGGATGCTCCGTTGTCGCCTATTATGAAGAAGATGAGAGTATTGTCAAGTTCTCCGAGATCTTTGAGCGTATTTACAACTCTTCCCATGCAGTGATCAGTCTGCTCAAGAAAGCCCGCGTATATCTCCATCTGCCTTGCAAGCACAGGTTTCAGATCGTCGGAGATGTCATTCCATGCGGGAATTTCCTTATGCCTTTCAGTTAGCTTTGCATTCTTTGGAATCACGCCAAGCTTTTTCTGCCGTGCAAAGATCTCTTCTCTCAGCTTGTCCCATCCTTTGTCAAATTTTCCCTTATATTTGTCAGACCATTCCTTTGATACATGATGAGGAGCATGTGTAGCGCCGGGAGCATAATAGACAAAGAACGGCTTGTCCGGCATGAGGGATTTTTGCTGCTGAATGTAAGTGCAAACCCTGTCAGACAGGTCATCGTTAAGATTGTATCCTTCTTCAGGGGTTTTCTCCGGCTCAATTGGTGATGTTCCCTGATAAAGCCCGGGATAGTACTGATTTGCTTCGCCGCCGACGAAGCCATAGAAATATTCAAAACCGGAACCGGTCGGCCAATTTTCAAAAGGCCCCATGGGCGTTACCTGCCATTGCGGTACTTCATGGCATTTGCCGAACTGCGCAGTTGAGTAGCCGTTAAGCTTCAGTATCTCCGCTATTGGAGCCTTGCTCTTCGGGCGGACACTGCTGTTACCCGGAGCAGATGTCGCCATTTCAGTGATTGCTCCCATACCGACTGAATGGTGGTTTCTTCCTGACAGCAATGCAGCCCTTGTAGGGGAGCAAAGAGCTGTAGTGTGAAAACGCGTGTACTTAAGTCCCCTGGAGGCAAGCTTCTCTGCCGTCGGAGTATTGCACGGACCCCCGAATGCGCTCGATGCGCCGAAACCGACATCATCTATAAGAAAGATGAGAACATTAGGAGCATTCTGCGGAGGCCTTATTTCCTTTATCGGAGGATATTTGGTGTTCGGGTCTTTTGCATCGTAAGTTGTAAGCCCTACGAAATGCTTGTCCGGGATTGGAAGTATCTCACGGCTGATGTCTTCCGCTACAGGCACTCGATTCTTCACCGTAGCTTTACTGCTTTTTGATTTCTTCATGTTTGAGTGTGATTGAGATTGATTCTTAGATTCTTCAGCGAAGTTTTGGCCGCCATACAGGCATACTTGATGAAGGTACTCCTTATATATGTGTGTCATACTATCAATGAGTTCAGATAATTTCAATGACAATAGTCTGCACAATGGAGCAGGCCTGAACATTTAACCGGACGCATAATGACTTTCCTGACTATGAAAGAGATTGCGTACAGAGGGATTTGGATACAGTCCGGCTCCCTCTTGTTTCGCGGGAGCCGGATATTTTTTTGTACCGTATATGAAACATGAAATCAGCCGTGCGGTAGTTCATGTTTTTGCATTCTAATGCGAATGGCCCTCTCCCCGGTTTGTCATTTTTGCAAGTATGAAGAATGCGCCTTTGACTGCGATCTTTGCGTCGGCCGGAATCTCTTCAAGCAGTGCTATCTCTGTATAACCTACATCGGTTGTTCCTTTCTTCACGGGGATCTTCACAAAAGTTATCGTCTCGCCGGCTACATGAGTTTTGTCATTACCTGTCAATTCCTCTTCGTTTCCGTGCCCGTGATCGTGTTCGTGGTCATGCTCATCGGCATGATCTTCTTTCCCTGAGATGTTTTCATGACGGGACGAATCATTTCCTTTGACTGAATCTGAAACTTCGCTTCCCTTTGATTCCATGAATATATAATCAATTCCCTGATAATTGACTATTGCTTCAGTAGGGACAGCATCCAGTACATTATTGTCAAGGCTTACTATTGCGGTAATATTCATGCCGTCTATCAGGCCTTCCTTGTTTCCTTCAACTGCGGCGTGGACCGCAACCGCTTTTGTATTCTGTTCAAACGTGTTGGATATGCTGAAGATCTTTGCGTCATATTCTCTCCCGGGATTGTTGGTAAGTGTGAAGTGAATCGTTTGCCCGACCTGTAGCTTACCGAGGTCCTTTTCATAAACGAACAGATCAAGGTGAAGCCGGCTGTTATCAACGATCTCCGCAAGGAGGCTTCCCGGTTCCACGAAGCTTCCGATGTTCACATCCACCTTTGCAACAGTTCCCGAAATGGGGCTTCTGACGCTCACAGAGCTTCTTATGTTTTCGGGATCAAGCTCGTCAGTGTCAATTCCGATCATATCAAGCTGTTTCTGCAATCCTGATCTGCGTGCGAGCAAAGTCCGAATCTCCGCTTCGGCCTGCTGAAGATTTTTCGTAGCGGTTGCATTTCCTTCAAGCAGTTCTTTCAGCCTGCTCAGCTCAAGTTCAGCGAGTTCGAGCTTACTGCTTGCGCTCAGAAACTCTTCCTGCATGGATACAAATGAGGTGTTTGTGATGTTTGCCAGTACCTGCCCTCTCCGTACATTGCTTCCGGGCTGAATATTTATGGATGTTACAATTCCTCCCATCATTGAAGTAGCGTTTGCCCGGCTCTGATTCGGCACCTTGAGAAACCCGTTCGCCTTGAGAGATGATGTGAGCTGTTTACGTTCAATCGAACCAAGCTCTATGCCCACTGATCTAATCTGCTCCAATGTAAATGTTGTTGATGAAGCTTCTTCATGCTCTTCGCTGTGTCCGTCTCCGTGATCATCATGAACTTGATCTGTTTCACTGTTCTTGCCGCATGAACTCAGAAATCCTATGCCGAACAGAACCAATAATATTAAATTTTTCATTTTCCGGTTCATTGTTTGTTGATTATATAATTGACCTCAGTGACAGTCTGATTTATCCTGTTTATGCATTCGAGATAACCGAGTCTTATCTCTTCCGCGCTCTCCAGCCCCTGTACGTATTCCACGTAACCGATCTCGCCGCTTCTGAAAGCAACTGACGCAGTGCTCAGAATAGTCTCGGCGTTTGGCAATGCGGAAGTCTGATAGTATTCATACTCCGACATCTGCTGAGAGTAGTTGAGCAGTGCCGTTTCAAGCTGAGACTTCATCATGAGTCTTTCGTTATCAGCTTCCCTCTGCT
>DAIQRO010000042.1:230-6115 GCA_036786155.1 Bacteroidota bacterium | reverse complement strand
GACTTCTTCAGGTAGTCAAGTGATTCGCTCTTTTGACTGCTGTTGAAAAATGTCATAGGTATTGCGATACCGATATTGAAAGACTGAAATCTTTTGCCGGCGTCATAATACACTTCACTTCCGTTAATATTCTGAAAACCTATTATTGACTGATTTGAATAACCGACGGAAAGATCGGGAAGCAGATTTGCCGACTCCATTTTTCGCTCATTCTCGGTGACCAGCGCCGCCTGATAGAGCGACCTCAGTTCGGGATTCTTGCCAAGAAGTGAAGTATCTGTAGCGTTGTCAAGCACAAGCGGCTCGTATTTCACGGGCATCGTAAAAATGATTGAATCCGCCGTGTTGAGAAGTGACTTCATGTAGCCGTAAGCCGAACTCAGGCCGGCCTCATTCTGACGGAGCTTCTGCCTGAGCCCGCCATGCTTTGCTTCGGCAGTTGTCTTCTCGAGAAGGTTGCTTTCACCTGTTGCATATCGCAGTGACGCGGCGCTCACAAATCCTGCATAAGCGCTGTCAAGGCCGAGCAATCTTGCCCTGTACTCCGAAAGAAATGCAATCGTATGATACGCCGAGCGCACTTTGCTTTTGATCGTATTTTCTGCGGCATCACGATTCAACTTGCTGAGCTCTATCTTAGCATCAAAGACATCCGCTTTTGCAGAATAATGTGTCGGGAACGGTATCACCTGATTTATTGAAAAGCTGAGATCGTTGTTGATGCTGTTGAACTGCCCGTACTGAACTGAAATGTCTGTCTTCGGGAGTTCGAACGATGACTTGCGCATGCTCTGGGCTGACATCACTTCAAGCTCTGACGAACTTATCTGAAGGTTGTTCCTGAGTGCGATGTCAATTGCCTGATCCAGGGTTAACTGCTGTTGACTCAATGCAGGAGAAGTTTGAAGAAAAAGTGATCCTGCCGATACCGCAATCACGCTGACGATTGTTCCGAATCCCCCTGCCGGCTTCCTTTTGCTGCCGAAGAAATTCTCGATCATCATGTAAAGCAGAGGCAGTACGAAGAGTGTAAGGAATGTGGCGGTTATCAGTCCGCCTATCACAACAGTTGCAAGCGGCTTCTGCACTTCCGCACCTGCGCCTCTTGAGAGGGCCATCGGAAGGAAGCCAAGCGATGCAACACTTGCCGTCATGAGTACGGGCCGCAGTCTTAATGCGGTGCCCTGCTTAATTATCTCAAGTGAGTTGGTCATACCGTCTTTTTTCAGTTGGTTAAATGTTGAGATCAGTACAATTCCGTTGAGCACGGCAACTCCGAACAGTGCAATGAAACCAATGCCTGCGGAAATGCTGAACGGCATATCGCGCAGAAGCAGTGCAAGCACTCCGCCGATAGCGCTCATGGGAATTGCGGTGAATATGAGAATTGCCTGTTTCACTGAATTGAAAGTGAAGTACAGGAGAATAAATATGAGCGACAATGCAAGCGGAACGGCTATGGACAGCCGTTTTGATGCTGCGCGGAGATTTTCAAAAGTGCCGCCGTAAGCGAAGTAATATCCTTCGGGAAGTTTCACCTGATCGCCGAGCTTGGCTTGTATCTCCTCCACAACACTTGCGATGTCCCTGTCCTTGATGTTGAAGCCGATCACAATTCTCCTCTTGCCGCTCTCGCGGCTTATCTGGGCCGGGCCAAGCTGATATCTGATCTCCGCAACCTGAGAAAGAGGTATCTGCACTCCGGAAGGCGCCGGAATGTAGAGATGCGTAAGATCTCCGATGTCCGTTCTGTGCATGCTGTCTGCCCTTACAACAAGGTCGAATCGTCTCTCATCCTCAAACACAACACCTGCCTTGCCTCCCGCGAATGCAGTGCTGATGACATGATTTATGTCTTCAATATTGAGGCCGTAGTTTGCGATCTGCGCACGCTTGTATTCGATCACAATCTGCGGAAGTCCGGCGACTCTTTCCACCATTGGATCCGTAACGCCTTTGACAGTCTCAACGACCTCTGAAACCTTGTTCGCGTACTCAAGCAGAGTGTCGAGATTCTCTCCGAATATCTTAACTGCCACATCCTGCCTGATCCCCGTCATCAGCTCATTGAACCTCATTTGAATCGGCTGGCTTTTTTCGAAGAACGCGCCGGGTATCACCTGAAGCTCATTCATCATCTCATCCGCAAGACCGCTGTAAGTTATATCCCGTTTCCATTCTTTGGGAGGTTTGAGTATCACCATCATGTCGGTGACTTCGGGCGGCATGGGATCCGTAGGCACTTCGGCAGAGCCTGTCTTACCCACAACCATTCTCACTTCATCAAACTGCTTAAGTATGCGTGATGCCTGCATGCTTGTTTCGATGCTTTGAGAAAGCGAAGTTCCCTGCGGCAGTATGCAATGAAAGGCAAAATCTCCCTCCTGCAATGTCGGGAGAAAGTCGGCGCCCATTCTTGAAAACAGCACAACGGATATTACGAATGCGATCACTGCCGAGATCACGACCGGCTTCCTGTACCGAACAGCAAAGTCAAGCGCGGGAGTGTAGATCCTTCTGAAGAATGCAATGAGACGGTCGCTGTATGTTTCCTTGTGCGTGATCTCCTTTGAAAGGAACAATGCGCACATCATGGGCACATAAGTGAGCGAGAGTATGAGCGCTCCGAGAATTGCAAAACCGACTGTCTGCGCCATTGGCTTGAACATCTTTCCTTCTATGCCTATGAGAGTGAGTACGGGTATGTAAACAATAAGGATGATAACTTCACCGAACGCCGCGCTCTTTCTGATCTTCGATGCTGATCTGAAAACCTCTTCGTCCATTTCCGACTGAGTCAGCCTGCCAGCGCCTTTTCTCAAACCGAGATGATGCATGGTAGCTTCGACCACTATCACTGCACCGTCAACAACAAGGCCGAAATCAATTGCGCCAAGACTCATAAGGTTTGCCGAAACGCCGAACAGGTTCATCATTCCGAATGCAAAGAGCATTGACAGTGGTATTGCTGAGGCCACAATGATTCCCGCCCTGATATTTCCCAGAAACAGGACTAGCACAAATATCACGATCAGAGCGCCTTCCGCGAGATTCGTTACAACCGTATTGATCGCCCTACCAACAAGATCGCTTCTGTCGAGGAACGCCTCTATCATTACATCAGGAGGAAGCGACCTTTCAATGACAGGGAGCTTCTCCTTTATTGCGCTTACCACTTCTGCGCTGTTTGCTCCCTTAAGCATCATTATCACGCCTCCCACTGCATCCTTCTCGCCGTTGTACGTCATTGCGCCGTAGCGGACGGCGGATCCGAAGCGCACTTCCGCAACATCCTTGATTAGTATCGGTATCCCGTTCGGATTGAGCCTGACAACAATGTTGTTAATGTCGTCAAATGAACTGACGAGACCGATGCCTCTGATGAAGTAAGCGTTTGGTTTCTTGTCAATGTATGCGCCTCCGGTGTTTTCATTGTTCTTTTCAAGAGCATTGAAGATGTCCGGAATTGTCACTCCCATTGCGAGAAGCCTGTCAGGGTCAATGGAGACTTCGTATTGCTTAAGTTCTCCGCCGAAGCTGTTTACCTCCGCAATGCCCGGAGTGCCGTACAACTGCCGCGCAACGATCCAGTCCTGCATTGTGCGCAGGTCCATTGCGGAATACTTATCCTCACTGCCCTTTCCCGGATGAATGATGTACTGAAAGATCTCCCCGAGTCCGGTGCTTACCGGTGCGAGTTCGGGAGTGCCCGCGCCTGCAGGGATCTTTCCTTCGGCATCCCTGAGTTTTTCTGTAATGAGCTGACGCGCAAAGAATATGTCAACATCATCATCGAACACGACAGTTATAACAGACAATCCGAACCTTGAAATGCTTCGCAGTTCAACCAGATCGGGAAGGTTAGCTATGCTTTGCTCAATTGGATATGTAACAAGCTGTTCAACTTCCTGTCCGGCAAGTGCGGGGCAGAGAGTGATTATCTGAACCTGATTATTTGTAATGTCCGGAACTGCATCTATCTGTATTCGGGTAATGCTCCATACTCCCCAAATTATCAGAGCCGCGAGCATGACAATTACAACGAACTTATTCTTTATGCTGAATGCAATGATGCGGTCAAGCATGCAATGGCCTGTTAAGTTAATCAAAAGCTGTCAAAGCGCAGTTCTGCGTTCAGGCAGAAGCCGCGGTAGTCAGCTGGTTATTGCAGTTGTTTTGAACTTAACAGATCCTGGGCGGATGCCAGATATTGAAGCATGGGTCTGACTCAAGGAAGAGCGACCCGGATGGGAATTCCTGCTGATAAGAATCACTGATATGGCAGAGTCTTGTGCCATAGTCGTTGGCCCCGTAAGAACTTCCGCAACATGTGCAGAGGCAAAACGGCGGACAATGATCCGATTCCAACTCCTGTGACTCCGGATGTGAATGATCGCTATGAGCCACCGCTTCTGTGCTGATGCAATAATATGTATCGCAATCGGCGCACGGAGCGCACAGCATTGCGAATGTGTACAGCAAAAGTATGGCGGCAACAAGTTTCATGGAGAGCCAAGATATTGAAAAATAAGTTTTGATTCAAATGACTTTGCTGTCATAGTTCATAACACATTGGAAGAGTAATGCACTACTCATATCCACTGATTGCAATCAACTCACCCGCTTCACTTTCCATTCCCCCTCAGGGTAGGGGGAATGGGGCTAGCAATATCACTTCAGCATGACCATCTTCTTCGCCGTAACGAAATTTCCGCTCTCTATGCGGTAGATGTATGTTCCCGATGACAAAGAACTTCCGTCGAATATTGCTTCATAGTAACCTGTGTCTTTGTATTCATTCGCGAGTGTCCATAATTTACGTTCGGACATGTTGAAATCATGCAGCATAACATTCGGTAATAGCAGTCTTATCAGTATTCTGACCCACCCCCTAACCCCCTCCAAGGAGGGGGAATGGGGCTGGCAATATCACTTCAGCATGACCATCTTCTTCGCCGTAACGAAATTTCCGCTCTCTATGCGGTAGATGTATGTTCCCGATGACAAAGAACTTCCGTCGAACTTTGCGACATAGTAGCCGGCTTCCTTGTATTCATTCACAAGCGTTCTGATCTCCTTTCCTGTCATGTCGAATATCTTCAGCGTTATATTACCTGACTGCGGTATGCCGTAGCCGATCGTTGTGGTCGGATTGAACGGGTTGGGATAGTTCTGATCAACGAAGAATTTGTCCGGAACACCGATTGTCACTGCTTCGGGCAGTTCGAAGTATTCGTAGTTTCCGTTGAAGTCGATCTGCTTCAGGCGGTAGTGATAGATACCGGATGCGAGGTTCTTGTCTGTGAATTCATAAGAGCTCACAGAGCTGTAATTGCCTTTGCCTGCGACAAAACCAATAACATTCCAATTTGTGCCTGATGATCTTTCGATAGAAAATCCTGAATTGTTGATCTCTTTGGAAGTTGTCCAGTTCAATGCAACGTCATTGCCGCTGGTTGCTGATGCAAATGATGTCAATTCAACCGGCAGTGCATGCTCTACGTGAACGATCTTTGCCAGCGGCGGATTTCCCGTTCCCGGTATGCATGAGGCATACAACTTTGAGCAAGTATTGGGATCAGGCCTGTAAACGGTGTAATACTCGTTCGTATTCGGATCTCTTCCGCACTTTGGAGGAATCTGATCAATGGTTGCCTTCATTCCTACCTGCGCAAGATTGTAAAGATAGTATCTTGGATTCGGCGGCCCAATGATCCCGTGAGGATCCTCAATGCAAATTTCAATAAATATATCAAAGAAGCTTTCTGCATTGTAGCTGTAAGCCGGAAGTTCATGTATGTATCCGTAACTGGCTTTCAGCGCAGAACCGCACGGACCGGTTCCTCTGCCTGCACCTGCAACAATATTAAGGAATGCGGTGTCTC
>DAIQRO010000042.1:0-220 GCA_036786155.1 Bacteroidota bacterium | reverse complement strand
CAACAATAGTTCTCAGATCCATTTCAAGCATTTCGGTTTCAATAATGTCGTTGTGTCCGTCAAGCTGAGCAACTCCTGGAAATCTTCCCGAAGTATCCTTAGGATCGCTTCTCCGAATGACAGTTGGACCCGAAAACATTGGCAACGTTATTGATGGGACATTACAGTTATCAGAAGTATCAAGCGAAAGTCTGACAAGAGCACTTGTTTGACAAATATG
>DAIQRO010000257.1:0-3837 GCA_036786155.1 Bacteroidota bacterium | reverse complement strand
CAACTGAGCCGGTCATTCACATAAAAAGCGTTCACATGAGAATAGTCAACAAGATAATCATAAACGCCATTCAGGTCCTGCCAAGATCGGTCGTGAAAATGTTTGCAGGCAGATACATTGCCGGCGATAAGCTATCAGATGCGGTATCAACCGTCAAAGCGCTCAACGCCCGGAATATGATGGCAACAATGGATGTACTCGGAGAAGCGATCAAGGACAGGAATGAAGCAGTGAATTGCAAAGATGAAAACATTGCCGCGCTCGAAGCTATGTCTGCAAGCGGACTTGACTGCAACCTCTCCATCAAACTGACAATGCTTGGACTCAATATAGACTTTGATTTCTGCCTTGGGATCACCGAGGAGATTGCGGCAAAGGCGCGCAGCCTGAACAGATTTGTGAGGATTGATATGGAAGACTCCTCAGTTACCGAGCAGACGATCAGGATATTTGAGGAATGCAGAAAGAAGTTTGACAACGTCGGAATTGTTATACAGGCATATCTTAAGAGAAGCCACGACGACATCATCAGGCTTACCGAACAAAAAGCCAATTTCAGGATCTGCAAAGGAATCTACGTTGAGCCGGAGTCAATTGCTTACAAGGATGATCAGGAGATTAGAGAGAACTTCCTCAAACTTCTGAGGACTGCTCTTGACAGGGGCGCTTACTGCGGGATTGCCACGCACGACGACTGGATCGTGAGTGAATCACGAAAGCTGGTTAAGGAACTGGGACTGGAAAAGGACAAGTATGAATTTCAGATGCTGCTTGGTGTGAGGGAAAATCTTCGCGACAGGCTTGTAAAAGAAGGCTACAGGACACGGATCTATGTGCCTTTCGGCGTGAGGTGGTATGAATATTCCATCAGGAGATTCAAGGAGAATCCAAATCTTGCCGGGCAGGTGGTGAAGAGCATTCTTACAGGCAACTGAGGATCATCCGGTCATTTGCCAATGCCTTCAAACCAGACCGAAGTTGTCTCCGGATAGATCTCGAGCATGAGTTCTTTCATTGCCTTTGCATATTCCCTTATCTCCCATTGAGCTGTGTCTTCATCTCGCAGTTCAATGAAGTTCATGATCGCCTGGAAAGAGGCGGTCCAGTAAACCTCTGTATATTGATTAAGCGGCAGGATCATCCTTGCCTGCTCCTTTGCCACGCCAAGCTCAAGGAGTTTCTCATACGATTCTATCACCTGCTTCATTGCTATCTCAAAGATCGTAACCGCAGATTTCTGTTCATCTATCAATCCTTCCGATGCCTGCTTGTTGTTCTCCGATTGCTTTCTCCATGCACCAGGTTCGTAGAAGTCAGTTACCGGCACATACCTCCCGCTTATCTCGTTCCATGCATGATCTTTCGTTGCGGAAGATGAAGTGGTCTCAATTCCGACCACATGCTTATACCATTGCCTCATAACGAACTCCGGGGCCTTCACATGAAACTGAACCATCAGGTGCCTGAACGGAGACCAGTGCTTATGCTTTGCAAGATAATCCACAAGCTTCCTGTCCTTGTCATCAAACACCTCTTTCCTCTTCCCAAAAGACACACGTGCCGAGTTGACAACTGTCAGGTCACTTCCCAGCTTGTCTATTACGCTTATAAACCCTTTGTCGAGAACATTTCTTGTCAGCATCTTCGCTAAACTTTTTTGAAGCCAATATACTTAATTCGCGTGCAAGAATTTATTGACAAAGACTTGCTGTGAAGCGGAGCAGTCTGAAACAGCAGAGGCAAAAGGCTTTTCCGGCAATGCATATTCGAACCGGAATAAATGCAGGTTTTTTTGAAGTGTTCAGTTGTATCGTGTGAGTTATCTTGATAAAGCCAATGCAAACTGAATCAACAATACAAAAGAAGCACGCAAGAACACAGCTTGCAGGATTGCTTCCCGCCGAACTTGAAGAGGTCATAGCGCGCTTCGGGGAGCCGAAATACAGGGCGCTGCAGATCTTCTCCGCCATTCATTCCCGAGGAGCAGATTACGCAGAGGGACTCACACAGATTCCCGCATCGCTAAGAAACCTGATCTCCGGTGAATTTGAGATCTCACTGCTTCAGCTGGTCAGGACGTCGGTTTCCGAAATGCACGACACACAAAAATTCCTTTTTTCGTTAACGCGTATGCCCGAAGTAAAGATCGAAACTGTGCTGATCAGCGAGAAGGGAAGAAACACAGTTTGCGTATCCACGCAGGCAGGCTGCAATGTAGGTTGTGAATTTTGCGCCACAGCAAAACTCGGATTCAGGGCAAACCTGACTCCCGGTGAGATCTGCTCTCAGGTGTATCTTGTGAAGAAGCTATCAGGAGCCGATGTGACGAATGTTGTTTACATGGGAATGGGAGAGCCGTTTCTGAATTATGACTCCGTTCTGCGTTCCCTTCTTCTTCTTACAAATGAGAAAGGATTGTCATTGCCTGGCAGAAGAATTACTGTTTCAACCGTGGGCTTCACAAAGAAGATCTCGAGATTTGCAGATGACATCTCGCATCCGGAAAACAGAAGTATAAGGAAGGTGAAACTGGCATTGTCGCTTCATTCCACAGACAACGGCATAAGGGAATCCCTGATCCCGGCTTCATCAAAGAACCGGCTTCCGGACATATATAAGGAGCTTGTATATTTTTACAGAAAGACCGGAACGAAGATAACCTATGAGTACATTCACTTTCCGGGGATCAATGACAAGCCGAACGACATAAAGAGACTTGCGTCGCTATCGAGAATGCTGCCTTGCAACATCAACATAATTCCGTTTCATCCTATAAACAGCAAGCTTGGCGGACCTCTGGGCGCCTTGAACGGTATTGCAGAATCGGATACCAAAAAGTTACTTTCAAATCATAGATTAAATGATTTAATTGCTTCACTCAGAAATCAGAATGTTGTGGTCAATCTAAGAAACAGCAGTGGGGTTGACATCAACGCGGCCTGCGGCCAGCTTGCGCTTGCGGGCGAGAGACATCAATCTGAAACACAATAATCCAACAAATGTACCAGCTGATAATATTCGGACCTCCCGGTGTAGGAAAGGGAACACAGGCACAGCTCATTTCGGAAAATCTCGGGCTGAGCCACATATCAACAGGCGAGATACTGAGGAAGGCAGTGACTGAAGGAACCGACCTTGGAAAGAAAGCAAAGGAGATAATGGACAAGGGCAACCTAGTTCCCGACGATATCATGAACGGAATAGTGAAAGAAGCACTGTCTTCGTGCTCCGAAAAGGGATTCATACTTGACGGGTATCCAAGGACTGTTGTACAGGCAAAGGCGCTGGCTGGAATCTTCAGAGAACTGGGACTTAACGAAGTGAGGGTTCTTAATCTGATAGCGGATGACGGTGAGATAACCGAGAGGTTGCTTAAGAGGGGCAGAAGTGACGATACAAAGGAAACGATCCTGAACCGCCTCAAGGTTTACTACGATTCAACGGCTCCTGTGAAAGAATTTTACGCTGAAATTGCCAAAGACCTGAACGGAGTAGGGGACGTGGAAGAAATCAACGCAGCACTGCTTCGGGTAATACGCGGCGAAGCCTGAAGAGGCATTCAAAATTCAGTTTTATAATTGCAATTTTGGATTTTATCGTCTATTTTGACAATCAAAAATTTTCCGTATGGCATCCATTAAGGCTACAGAAATTGCAGACAAAGGCATCGTAATCATTGAACCCAAGGGTAATTTTGTGGGAGGTGACGAAACTGACGAACTTCGTGCAACCATCAAAAAATATGCAGACGAAGGCAATCTGAAGCTGGTAATTGATCTTGGCCAGGTGCTGTATCTTAACAGCACGGCATTGGGTGTTCTCATCTCGGCTCATTCC
>DAIQRO010000041.1:18361-18600 GCA_036786155.1 Bacteroidota bacterium | reverse complement strand
TCCGTTCAGCTCGGAATCATCATACTTGAAAACGAGTGTTGCATTTAACCCGTTGTTATTTGAAGGTGTAATATCATAGTATCTTTGAATTCCCGTACCAACGTACGGACCGATCTGAGGAGTATGACCTCTGGTTATAGTAGTGTTTCCAAGATTAGCGGAGGTTGTAAGCACAGCGCCCAGACCTGCAACATTCAGTGAATTTGGTGCGTTCACGGTTCTTGTTGTTGTGATCAGTC
>DAIQRO010000041.1:14467-18131 GCA_036786155.1 Bacteroidota bacterium | reverse complement strand
TATACTCAATCGTAGATCCGGCAGTAACAATCGTACCACCAGATACAACTCCGATCGGGTTTGAAGCGGTTACTTTCAGCAGATTGTTAGTTATGTTAAACACTGTTCCGCTATTAATGGTCATGCTCGTCATTTGATGAGTGCTGACCAGAGTTACATTTGCATTTCCGGCAAAGTTGGCGTGTGAAGTAAAACTTCCTGTACCGGAAAGAGCTGTTGTCGTGTCAAAGTAAAGATTCCCTGATGCAAGGGATACCACACCGTTGTTGACCAGTGATGGTCCTTTGAACCTTATGGTCGCGCCAGTGCTTGAAGTGTAAAGTGTGCCATTGTTTGTAATGCCACCATAGAAATCAGTTCTTCTTCCCAAGCTCGTTCCGCAGTTATAAGAAGCTCCGTTGTCTATGGTAATATTTCCAAAGAATCTGTCAACCAGCGTAGTACCGCTTGTCAGTAATCCCTCATCCACTTTAATGTCTGCATTGAATGCTGAACTGTTACCCACATAAATGGCAACGTTGTTTTGAGTCCTGACCATTCCGGGACCGTTGACAATATTCCCGGCATTAAGAATGAATGTTCCTGAATTGTAAGTCATTACAAATCCGTTGAGATTGAGAACCGCCGCTCCGGTCTGCATTGTCAGTGTGGCGGTCGGGGCTATTGTCACATCACTCATCAGAGTAACATTTCCCACCGGAGTTATGTATTGATTTGCGGAAGTAAATGTACCGCTTCCGGAAACCGAAGTTGTTGAGTCAAAATAGAAACTACCTGCTGCATTTATAGCTCCATTGTTAACGAGTGAAGGTCCTTTTATTCTTAATTGGCCTCCGGTGCTGGATGCAGTTAGTGTTCCGTTGTTTGTAACATTACCGTAAAAATTAGTTCTTCTGCCCGATGACCATCCGCAGTTCATTGATGCTCCGTTATCAATTGTTACATTCCCAAAAAAGTTATCGCCGGAACCGGTGTTCCCTCCTGTCGAACTGCCGGTATTGACATTAAAATCTGCATTAAAATTTGAGCCGCTGACGGGATAGACGGATACATTGCCCTGGGTTCTGAAAGTACCGGGAGCATTCACGCTTGATCCGGAGTATGCTGCAAATTGTCCTGAATTGTAAGTCAGCACATATCCGTTAAGATTCAGCGCACCACCTGTTTGAACACTAAGTCCGGTTGTGGGAGAGATCGTTATGTTACTCATCAGAGTGACATTTCCATTTGCATTAATGCTTTGATTTGCAGAAGTAAATGTACCGCTTCCTGAAATCGCCGTAACTGAATCAAAATAAAACCAGCCGCTGGAAACGATCGAACCGTTATTGACCATTGACGGACCTTTCATGCTAAGAAAGCCTCCTGTACTTGTCGCTACAAGACTTCCGTTGTTTGTAATGTTTCCGTGAATTGTTAATGAAAATCCTGAAACAGGTCCTCCGTTAACAACCGCACCGGAATCAATTATCAGGTTTCCATACAGTGTTCCGTCATATGGGGAAGAGTAGTCATATACATTCGAAGTTCCTGAGCTCACATTGAGCTGAGCGCTGAAGAATGAACCCGCTCTTAGATTCACCTGACTGCCGCCTGTTGTGCGAACTGTACCTGTACCGTTGACAGTGCCTGAAGGGTTAGCTGTAATATCATTACCCGAACCATTGGGAACTGTCAGAATAATCCCGTTATTAATTGTCAGAGTTGCACCGCCTTCAATAGTCAGCTGATCAGAGCTCGTGCTGACTGTAACAGTGACTGTGTTTGGAGATCTGACTGTGGTAGCTCCGCTTGTATCATGCGGAACTGAAGTGGCGGCAAACCAGACGCCGCCGCCGTTTGTTGACATTTCCCATGTGGAAGTTGAATTCCAGTTGCCTGAAGCTGCACTTCTGAACTGCTCGTTTGCTGAAAAAGCTGACTTCGGAAGTGTCGCCGTTAATGTCAGCAGAAGTAACACAAAAAAGTTTTTCATAGCTTGTTTAGGGTTTTATTCTCAGTATTATCCTTTATGGCTTCAGAGCATAAATTCTTGCCCGGGACCTTAAGGATAGTTGCGGCAAAATGTATATGATCTTCCACACTTCCAAAGAAATCTTTTAGCGGGTTTAGAAGTCTGTTCAGGGTTGGGTTTCCTGATATTCTGCAAGAATGTTTCAATTTTAACGAATTTGACATATTTTCGGATTCATCTTTAGAGTATACTTTTTCATGGAGCTTAGTGCAGAAGACCAGACTCACATCATTTCTTGCTTCGCTTAACAGAAACGAGATGAAGACATTCGGCGAATTCATCTCATCACCTGTGTTCAACAAGAACAACCAGCTGATTAAGCTTTATGAAATCTACAGCAGATTCTACCCTGATCCGGGTGATCATTCCCTTACAAATAAAGAAGTCTTTGAATTTGTTTTCGGCAAGATTGAATTCGAGTATTTCAAACTGAAGAATCTCGAGTCTGACCTTCTTGCTCTTGGAAAGGAATTTCTTGCATTTCTGAAGTTCAGACAGGATGAGAAGAGAAGGGATACCGATTTACTGGCGGAGCTTAGAAAGAGAGGATTAAAGCAGATTTTCGAAAGCACCTTCAAACTTTCTGAAAAGAAACTGAACTCTGAAACAGTAAGAGATGAGAAGTGGCTTCTTCATAGAATGAATCTCTCGGATGAAGAGGTATATTTCAGCGTACCGTTTAAGCCCGAAGTGCAGTTGAACAGATTGCAGGAGAAGATGAACAACACTGCCGATTATTCCATAATGATCCTTCTGAGAAATTACAATTTGATTTTGCATGACCAACAGCAATTCAATCTCACATTTGATCTAAAGCTTTTTGAACAAATCATGGGCTACGTGCGAGACATTGGCGGGCATACCAATCCGACCATTCAGTTGCTCTACCTGATGGTGATGCTTAACATTGAGAGGAATGACGAGAGTTTCAGAAACCTTTATGACCACAGAAAAAAGCACAGAGATGAGATCAGCAGTATTGATAATTACTATGCCTTTCTGCTTCTGGACGGTTACTGTGCTTACTGTTACAACAATTTTTCCCGAACAGATCTTTTGCGGGAACAATTCGATCTCACAAGGGAGTGCGACATAAATCTTTTTCCGGAACTCGGAAAAGTCTTATATCCCGACTTTGTTTACAGTGTTAAAATCGCGGCTCGGGTAGGCGAGTTTGAATATGCAGAGGATTATATCGAAAGGTTCAAGAAGAATCTTACTGGTGAAAAAGAGAACACGATAAATTTTTGCAGGGCAATAATTCTCTGCGGCAGAGAGAAACATGATGACGCGCTAGAACTTCTTGCAAGAGTGAACTTCAGCGATTTCATTCTGAAGATACAGGTGAAACTTCTCATACTTCAGACTTTGATAAACAAGGCTGACTACGAGCAGGCCAGGCTGACAATTGACTCATTCCGGCATTATCTTTCACGGGAGCAACTTCTGATATCTGAGCATAAAGCAGTAATGCTGGAGTTCTTGAAAATTACTATGGAGATGATCGGCCTCGCAACATCTGCAATTCCTTCTCAGGCAAGCAAACAGGTACTTGAACTGCAAGTCCGGAATCTGGAAAAGAACTTTCTGGGCATAAAGCTATGGCTGAAGTCAAAACTTGAGAAGATGTGAGCAAGTCCTGAAATATTT
>DAIQRO010000041.1:0-14457 GCA_036786155.1 Bacteroidota bacterium | reverse complement strand
AAAGATAGCTTGGGGATAATTCTGTTAATTCTAATCACCAACTGCCACCCGCACGCAAAACGCAATCCGTTAGATTCTGATCCGGACATCCCTCCTTCGCCAAAGTCTCCGTGCTCTTCGGGACTACACGAAGTTGCAGACAGGATGCATGATTAAGATTTATCCGCCTATGTTGAATATCATTTCTGGATTTGTCGCTTCAGAGTCCGGATAGAACACTCAATACTCTGACGCGGGCAAAGAATGTTACCCTTACTCATTTAACACGGGTGTGCGGATCCTTCGCGGGATTTCCCGCACATCAGGCAGTAAGCAATTCATTGGTGCCACCACGGACGCTGTGCCTGGCAACCAAATTCCCCCCCCTCGGAGGGGGACATGGGGTGGGTCTTTCCAAATGAAAACACTGACCAAACAAATTCTGACTCCCCCTCCCCTTGGGGAGAGGGCAGGGTGAGGAGCCTTAACACGGAGTCCCAACATAACCTGAGCTTCCCCGTCGTGCAGTGTTGGAACAACCCTCACAATTTTATTGACCCGCTCACCGCAAAAAACAAATGCCCACAGCACAAAGCCGCAGGCATTTAGAGATGTCTTGCGGAAACAGATATCCTACTTGCTCTTTCCTTCGAATGTATCCACTCTTATGAAGGGAGTGGATTCATTGACTCCGACTGCAGGATCGGAACCCGGCAGAACATTATCCGAATCAACGGTTCCTGCCTCATCGTTGCCGGGGGCAATAACGGGTGGCAGAACTGACCCCACAAAATTGAGCGCATTGTTATCAGCCAGTGCATAATCGCTTGCATCGGTGAAGTTATCGCCGTTGATGTCCGTTGCAATGTATCCCGAAGCAAAGCTAAGCGCATCATTGTCTATCAGCGCAAGATCGGTAGCGTCAATGTCACCCGACTGATTCACATCACCGCTGTATATTCCGTACCTCACATCCGGACTCGTGTCAATCAGAACCTGATTGCTTCCGTATGCGGCTGAAGCTTGGCTGGTGAAATCAAAGTCGAGTGTGAATGTAAGTGCGTCGAGCTTCACAACATTGCTCCATGTCTCCACGGAATTTCTGTGTTGAAGCGAAAGAAAATAGAAAGCGCCGGATGAAACTGCTGTCGGATAAAAAGTGAAGTATCCGCTTGTCGAAATCACGCCTTTCGCAGAGTCAACTATTGCATAAGGTGACTGCGTGTTCCTGAGCTTATACCTTATTGTATCTGTTATTGTTAGGTTGGGCGATGTTCTGTAAAAGCCCTCAATGAACTGCCTGGACCTGACCACATATTCCTTTGAAGCTGAATTGTTGATCCTCAGTCCCCATGCATAAAGCCTTCCCGTATCAAGCGCCTGCCCGTCACCAATGACAAGCCTCCATACACCAAGTGAATTGCCTCCCGAGAAAGCCGAGTTAATCGGGTTGGATGGCTTGACGCTTATGCAAAGCTGAACCAATGAATCCTCAATCATGCCATAAGGAGAATTATCATCAAAGATCGTAACTATGTTATCTGAATTAGGTACGAGCTCCTCACCATCATAAACAACAACGGAACTTCCGTTCGGCGCCGCAAGTCTGATTATAAGGTCTCTTTCATAAGTATGGTTCAAAGCAATGTAGAGATCTACGTCTGTTATGGTCGCGATCTTGGGAATGGTTATTGAGTCGGTAATCATGTTTCCGACATCACCTGTTTCAGGTATTCTTCTTTCGCTTGTCTTCAGATAAAATCCGCCCTGATAGTCAGATGCATCGGATCGGTTCATTGGAGAAACGGGCTGATTGTTCGTTGAGCCTGCGTGTGCAAATCCCGCATCGAACCGGAAGTGAAGCTGAGGGGCTGCATCATAATTCGAGTGCGTGTATCCGTCAAGATTATAAGATGCAGTTGCATCAAAAAGAGATTCCTCACTTGACCTGAACATGCTTTGTGCAATGGTCTCCTCAAATTTCACATCACTGATCAGTTTGATCTCGTCAATGTATCCGTTGAACTTAGACAATGACGGCGTCCCTCCCACATAAAACGAATCGATTCCATTGGCCATGTTCCCTGAACTGATCGCTCCGAGATTGGACAATTTCCCATTCTTGTAAAAGTAATAAGCCCCGCTTGATCCGCTGTAAGCAAAGGCTACGTGCGTCCACCTGTTTACGGGAATGCTGTCTGCACCCAGATAGCCGAAGTTGCCGTTTATCCCTGCCAGAAGCTTACCGTTCAGCAGTCCGAGGCGATAGTTTGTTCCGGCGCCGCCTCCGGGATTGCCCTTGTGGACAATCACTGCATTTGAGTTGGATCTCGGATAGACCCATGCCGAAATTGTCAATGCGGCTGTGGGACTGTTCTCCACATCGTCATTTGCTGCGGCGTAATCTCCAACGCCGTCAAATTCAAGGCAGTCATTCATTGCGATGGTTCTGGAAGGAACGTTGGTTAAGTTAACCGCTGTGATGTTGCGCATTGCACCGTTGTTTGCATTGCCGGACCAGTCTATTGCCGCAAATGTTGAACCGTTTGCTTCATTCTGCTGAAAGGTAATTGACAAAACGAGCCCTGAGTATTTTCCGGAGCTTGTTCCGAGGGAAGTTCTGAAATATTTCAGCACTTCGGTTGACGAAAGTTGTCTGTTCCAGATCCTGACCTCATCCAACTGCCCGGAAAAGGGAGTTGAGGAACCGGTGATGCCGACAAACAGTGAATCTGTGTTTGAAACCGGCGCAGCGCCGGCCACTGTGCTTGAGGTGTCAAGCTGTCCGTTAATGTAAATAGCAAATGCGTTTGTCGAAGAATTGTAAGTGCCGCACACATGAGTCCATGCTCCGTTGGGAATTGTGTTTGAGCTCCTGCTGGTAAGTCTTCCATTTCCGTTGGTTATGAGCGTTATCCTGCCTGTGCCCGTAAGCCTCATGCCGTAGTCCATGGCAGTTCCAAGTGTACTGCCTTTTCCGAAGATCCCCCTGGCAAGTATTGTCTGATTCGGCTTTATCCACGCCTCGAGAGTGAAACTGCCTGTGATGTTGAGCGAAGAAGAGTTCGGAACAGCCATGTAACTGGTATTGCTTCCCGCATACTGCGCGGCCTGGTTCCAGAACATCTGCCCTACTGACACTTCAGTAACTGCAAGCAGAACCAGCAAGGTGATGAAGAAAGATGAAGGACTTGTCATTTATGAGTTCAGGTTAATTGTTGGGTGGATCAATCTAATGAGATAATGTCAATAGATGAAAGGCAATTTCTGTTATACGGAGATGTGGTGCGGTGTCTGAATCAGGATTCACAGGATTTAGGGATTCTCAGGATTACGCATCGGGTAATTGTCTTTCATCTTGCTGATCACAGTCAGTTGCTTAGTCCAGAAATCAAGAACATTAAGCAATGAGATTCCACCTCCTTGGAGGGGGCAGGGGGTGGGTTTTTCCAAGCGAAAACACTTATCAAACAAATTCCGACTCCCTCTTCCCTTGGGGAGAGGGAAGGGTGAGGGACTGGGCAAGGTAAGGGGCAGTGCGAAGGGTGTTTATCATTCCGCTCCCGCACGCATTTCTTTTGCATTTGAATCTTTCGGACAAACATAACATTTTGATCTACACAACCTACGGTCTCATGCGCAGATTGTGCCGGCAATGAGCTACATTACTGAGCGCAAGGAATTTCACGAATTCTACTGCAAGGCAAGATGATAAGATTCCTCCTTAATGACCGGATAATCAATACCCCGCTTCCGCCTGCATCCACTTTGCTCGACTTCATCAGATACGAAACGGGCCTGCGCGGAACCAAGATTGGTTGCCGCGAAGGAGACTGCGGCGCATGCACGGTCCTTATCGGCACGCCTGACGGCAATGATGTGAAGTACAAATGCGTCACATCATGCCTCACTCCGATCGCCAATGTCAGCGGCAAACATGTTGTAACTGTTGAAGGACTGAATCTCGAAGGACTCAACATTGTGCAGAGAGCGCTCGTAAACCACTCGGGCACGCAATGCGGATTCTGCACACCCGGCTTCGTCACTTCACTGTGCGCGTTTGCGCTTAACTCAACACGCAGTTCCAAACCTGAAGATGCGCTAAGCTCGATAGACGGCAACATCTGCAGATGCACGGGATACAAGTCAATAGAAAGAGCGGCCGCCGAAATATGTGAACGGCTGATGTCAAAGGATCATGAACATCCGGTGAAGTGGCTTGTTGAGAACAAGTTCGTTCCCAAATATTTCCTTACTGCAAGTGACAAGCTGAGATCACTCCCGCAAGATGAATGCATCAGCGGCATGATTCCCATGGGAGGAGGCACAGACCTTTATGTGCAGAAGTTTGATGTTGCCGAAAGCATGAGCTTCAGGTATCTTGCAGATGAAGTCGGTCTCAGAAGCATAATGATCGCGGACGGAGTCTGCAATATAGGAGCATCTGTGACAATGACGGAACTCATGGAACATCCGGCACTGATTGAAGCAATACCCGGCTGGCACGGTTTCTTAAAGCTGATAGCCTCTACTCCGATACGCAACATCGCAACGATTGCGGGTAACATTGTAAACGCATCACCGATCGGCGACATTACGATCATCCTTCTTGCGCTTAATGCAGTGATCACTCTGCAGGATGGTTCAGGCGCTGCGAGAACCTTACCGCTTAAAGACTTCTACAAAGGATACAAAGATTTAAATAAGAAAGACGGAGAGATAATTACGGGTGTTGAGTTCCGGATTCCTTCACGCGATACGTTGTTCAACTTTGAAAAAGTGAGCAAGCGGAAATATCTCGACATCGCAAGCGTCAACACGGCAATATGCATTCATGCAGACGGAGATGTGATAACTGCCGCGCAATGCTCCGCAGGCGGAGTAAGCCCAGTGCCGCTTCATCTGAAACAGACATCCTCCTGGCTTACAGGCAAAAAGGTTACGGCAGGACTTGTGAAGCATGCATCGGAGATCCTCTCCGGAAAGATCTCACCGATCAGCGATGCACGCGGCTCCGCCGAGTACAAGCGACTGCTAATACGGCAGTTGTTCTATTGCCATTTCCTCACTCTGTTCCCTGCGCAGATAAAAATGAATGAACTGGTATGATCAACATTGATGCAAATAATCACGTAAGCGGAAAGTCGGTATATGTTGACGACATAAAGGAGATCAGGGGTACGCTCTACGCACTTCCGTTCGATCTTCCCACGGCGCATGCAAAGATCACAGGAATTGACCTCTCAACCGCGAAAGCAATGCCCGGAATAGTTTCCATACTGACCGCAAAGGACATTCCCGGCGAGAATCAGATTGGCGTTGCAGTGCCTGATGAGCCGCTCTTTGCAGACGAGGAAGTTCATTACAGCGGCCAGCCCGCAGGCATTATAATAGGTGTAACCGAACATGCCTGTCGTCTTGCGCGGAGAGAGATCAGATGCTCCTTTGAAGAACTGACCCCGGTTACATGTCCAAGGCAGGCAATGAAGAGCGGCTCGCTTATCATTCAGCCAAGAACTTTCAAAACGGGAAATACTGAAGATGCATGGCGCAGGTGCGACCACATTGTTAGCGGTACGGTTGAGATCAACGGGCAGGAGCACATCTACATGGAAACGCAGGGCTCATATGCTTACCTGAAGGAAGACGGCTGCATATTCGTGGCATCATCCACGCAGGCGCCGACTGCAGTGCAGTGGGCAATTGCGCGAGTTCTAGGAATTGAAATGCACCGGATCGAAGTTGACACAGTGAGGATCGGCGGCGGCTTCGGCGGAAAGGAAGACCAGGCAACAGCATGGGCAGTGATGGACGTGCTTGCGGCAGTGAAGACGGGAATGCCCGTGAAGCTGATACTCCACAGGATGGATGACATAAGAATGACAGGCAAGCGCAATCCTTACTCTTCTGATTTCAAGATCGGACTCAGCAAAGACCTTAAGATCATCGCCTACGAAGTGACGCATTATCAGAATGCGGGTGCGTCTGCTGACCTTTCGCCGGCAATTCTTGAACGCACCTTGTTTCATTCAACCAATGCATACTTCATTCCGAACGTTACCGCAACAGCTTACAGCTGCAGGACCAACCTTCCCCCGAACACTGCTTTCAGAGGTTTCGGAGGCCCGCAGGGAATGTTTGTGATCGAGTCCGCAATCGTAAGGGCGGCAGAAAAGATCGGCGTGAGCCCGGACGAGATCCAGAAAGCAAACCTGATAAAGGATGGTGATGAAATGCCATACGGACAGATAATGCAGGAAGCGCATGCATCAGACAGTTGGGAAGATGCTGACAGGCAATACAAACTGAGTGAAGTGAAGGAAAGAGTTAATGAATTCAACAAACAAAATGACAGGTACAAGAAGGCCTTTGCAGTTCAGCCGATCTGCTTCGGAATTTCATTCACAAATACCATGATGAACCATGCTCGAGCATTGGTGCACATTTACAAAGACGGAAGCGTGGTGGTAAGCACAGGCGCGGTTGAAATGGGACAGGGAGTGAATACAAAACTTCTGCAGGTGGCTTCAGCAGAGTTCGGAATAGATCATAAGAGAGTGAAGATCGAAAGCACAAACACTCTCAGGATTGCAAACACTTCGCCCACAGCCGCAAGTTCGGGAGCCGATCTTAACGGAAAAGCCCTTAAGATAGCATGCACAAATCTCAGGGAGCGGCTGGCGGAAGTTGCAAAACAGATACTTGATTGCGAAGAGGTTGAATTTGCAAATGAAACGATCAGCGACATCACAGGCAAAAGGAGCATCGCATGGAAAGATCTCGTGAACCGCGCGCAACAGCAAAGAGTGCCGCTCAGCGAACATTCACACTACGCAACGCCGGGCATTCACTTCGACAGGGCCAAAGAGAAAGGGCATCCTTTTGCATATCATGTTTACGGAACCGCGATCATTGAGGCGACAGTGGATTGCATGAGGGGAACGTACCGGATCGACAGCGTCAAAATTGTTCATGACTTCGGAAAGAGCATGAACATTGAAGTTGACCACGGACAGATCGAGGGCGGAGTTGTGCAGGGCATTGGCTGGATGACGATGGAGGAAGTCATGTTCAATGAAAAGGGAAAACTCCTGACCGGCGCATTGTCAACTTACAAGATACCCGATATTTACTCTGTTCCGGAACTGATAGAAATACATCATCTTGATTCTGCAGGGTCGGACTTTGCCATTTACAAATCGAAAGCGGTCGGAGAGCCGCCGCTGATGTATGCGCTCGGAGCGTACTTTGCCATAAGAAAAGCCGTGCAGGCATTCAATGAAGGAGCGGAGCCGACAATAAGCGTTCCTTACACTCCGGAGAAAGTGCTGTTTGATCTTTACAGGAACAGGCCGCAGTAGATCATGAATGACGGCCGTCCTGCATATTCTTCTCATCTGATCGGCGGACTTATCTACATGACCGGCGATACAATAGCCGCATTGATCTCGGGTGACGCAAGCCTGACAAGAAGCATCGGAATGTTTGCGATCGGTTCAACGCTTTATGCATTTGAGATAAGGAACTACTTTCACTGGATTGAGAAAAAGGCCAATGAGCTTCAAGGCATGAAGAAGACCATGCTGAAAACGGTAATGGCGCTGACATATTTCAATCCTGTTTGGATAGCGCGGCACCTGTGCTTCATATATTTGCTTACGGCACAGTGGCAATTGATCTCTTTCGGAGTTCTTAAAGCGGCTGCATTGTCATTCCTGTTTAACATACCAGTTTCCGTGACCGCCAACTATCTTATACAAAACCGGATACCGCTGACATACAGATTCTGGGCAAGCGCTGTGTTCAGCGGGTTAATGGCAATCTATTATTCAATGAGCGGAAAATGGTTCTGAACTTTTACAAGGATCTCCTTAAAGCACTGCTGGAAGGAAAGAGCGCCGTGCTTATGGTTGTGATTCGCAGTACAGGCAGTAGTCCGGGAAGGCAGGGATTTCAGATGCTTGTCACGGAGAAAGAACTGGCGGGAACAATAGGCGGCGGAGTGATGGAACACAAGCTGGCAGAACTCTCACGCGAATTGCTTGCAAAGGGCCGCTTCAAGCCATTCATCAGGCGGCAGGTGCATATGTCCGAAGCGCCCAAAGACAGATCGGGAATGATATGCAGTGGTGAACAGGCAATTGCCTTTTATTATCTGGACAAGACAGACCTCGCAACTGTTGAAGAGATATTAAAAGATCAGGACTCGTGCATCCGCTATGATGAAAGAGGAATAAGCAACGCGGCAGATCGTGAATCTGAAGATGATGCATTCATTGCAGGTGAAAGTGAATGGCGGTATGTTAAGTCCAAACGCCCGGAATCAAAGGCATACATATTCGGCGGAGGGCATGTGAGCCTTGCTTTGTCTGAGCTTCTGTCAAAGCTTGACTTCGAGATACACTTGTTTGACGACCGTCCGGGGCTCAACACATTGGAAGCCAACTGCTTTGCAAAGACAAAGACGCTTATTAACTTTGAAGACAGTGCAAAATACGTTTCGGAAGGTGATAACATTTATGTGATAATAATGTCGTTTGGACACAGGTGGGATGATATAATACTGAGATCACTTTACGGAATGAGATTCCGTTACATTGGCATGCTTGGAAGTAAGGAGAAGATCAGGCAAATGAAGGAGGCATTTCTCGGTCAGGGATTTGCAATGGATTACTTCGACAAGCTTCACGCTCCAATCGGCATAGACATCAGAAGCAAGACTGCTGATGAGATTGCCGTAAGCATAGCCGCAGAACTGATCGCTGTCAGGAATGGAGAAACGTAGATCAGGTATGAATTTAGAAGAATGATCGACTACATGCATCACCGCA
The DNA here is from genome assembly GCA_036786155.1 of Bacteroidota bacterium. Lineage (GTDB taxonomy): Bacteria > Bacteroidota > Ignavibacteria > Tepidaquicellales > Tepidaquicellaceae > JADJAH01. The sequence goes on along the minus strand of DAIQRO010000041.1, from coordinate 5,647 downwards.
CCGAAAGATCTCAGAGGACACTTAGCGTATTCTTCGTTCATCAACCGTAAGTTCGCTGAATAAGCTTATTTGATTCTCGCTTCTTCGCAGAGATCTAACCTGCTTTTAGCTTCTGCCATTTCCAATACAATCTCTGTGCCGTCCGCACAGATATTTGCATATTATGTTGAAAACAATTTTACCAGATTTATCATAACGAAAGCGGTACGGAGATTGTACGCTTTCTATGCATCACCCCAAAACCTGCATTACAAGAGGGTATAGAATCCGCACAGTTAAGCCGCACATCCGGTCTTTAAAACAGTGAGACCAATAACGTAGAACTTAAGTACAGATCCGCTTGTTCATTTCCGCTCAAACAGTTGATATGGCTTTCTCACAGACGATAATGAACAAGCGCTAACTAAAACACGAATACAGTCATGAAACAGTCTATACTGATGGTTTCATTGATTCTGCTTGGCTCGATCTCTATTAGAGACAATTACAAAGAACAGCCAAACTTAGCCGATCCAAACAATCCCCTGAGCCTGACTTGTCCCGAGTATTCTTCATCTCAAAGCACCATCAATGCAAACCCGAATTTTGCAGCGCCTGATGCCGGCACCAAAGGCATTGATCAGAACTGGTATTCCTCCGCTGTTGAATATTTAATTCAGGAAGAATACAACATCACATACAGCGATGAGGTGAATTCATACCAGTCGCCCAACAGGGCAAACAACCTGCGGTTCATTTATCACAAAGACGGCTTCACCGCCGGTCCGCGGCAGTCGAGGATCCCACTGTTTGACGTGAATGACAGGAATCTGCGCGATGAAGAGAAGAAGTATGAGGAAATTGAGGAGTGGAGTGTTGAGCTGCGGCTCGAATGCGGCGGTACTGATGCTTTGGGCTTGATGAATGTGAATGATAACCGCGCGTGGATCGAATGCGGAAACATCCGCATTGATTATGCAAATACGAAAGAAGGCATGCGTCAGGACTTCATCATAAAGAACAAACCTGCCAATGCAGGAAACCTTGTGCTTGTGATGAATGCCAATACAGACCTGAACTTAACTGTAAGCAAAGATGCAGTGAAGTTCGGCTCGGCAAACGGAGAAGCAAAGATGCAGTATGCATCCCTAAAAGCATTCGATGCAACAGGCAAGACGCTTGAAGCTTATTTTGAGAAGCGAAGTGATGAACAGTTTGCAATAGTTGTAGATGACAGTGATGCGGAGTATCCGGTAACGGTGGATCCGCTGTCTATAGCCCCTGACTGGACAGCACATGGTACTGGCAGATTCGGATGGTCCTTATCTGATGCCGGAGATGTGAACGGTGATGGTTTTGATGATGTGATGATAGGTGACCCAAGTTTCGAGAACAGCACAGGAAGAGGAAAGATCTTCATATATTTTGGTTCTGCCGACGGTTTACCGAATTCAGAAAGTCAGTTTCTGTCTGGTTCAAATGACCGTGGCTTGTTCGGCGAGTCAATTTCATCTGCCGGCGATGTCAATGCAGATGGCTTCGACGACATAATTGTGCTTACAAAAACATGGGGCAATGGTCCTTCAGAAGTGTCCGTCTTTCACGGCTCAACTAATGGCTTGATTGAATCTCCGGCTTGGTCAATTGAGAGCAGTGATACGGGGGTGTGCTTCGTGGGCGGAGATCCGGAATCACTCGGATCAGGTGACTTTAATGGCGACGGCATTTATGATGTAGTGATAGGCACAGGAGAAGCGTGTCTTTATCAGTCACACTATGTCGGAGCATACATTTTCTTTGGTTCAGTTCAGGGAATCTCAGGCAATCAACCTGCCTGGACTGCACCAGCAAATCAGAATGAAATTCCCGTCTTTTTCGGTTGGACAGTTGCTGGTGCCGGTGATTTAAATGGTGACGGATTTGACGATGTTATTGTAGGTGCACCTTTTGATGGAGATAGCGGAAAGATTCTGGTCTACTATGGCTCGCCCGTCCGGGGAATATTTGACCCTCCTGATTGGGTAGCATCCGGTGAACATGGACTTCAGATGGGTTTGTCTGTTTCTTCGGCAGGAGATGTAAACAACGATGGCTTTGATGAAGTAATTGCCGGTGCACCCCCATGGGGTAGTTTTGGTGCCGGAAGAGCCTATATATTCTTTGGATCACCAACAGGATTGAGTAGCAACAACTTCGTGATGTTAAGCAGTGAGCCAACAACAGCCGGATATGGTTACTCAGTATCCGGTGTTTCGGACTATAACGGAGATGGTTTTGATGACATCGTTGTAGGTGAAGGATTTTGGCAAGGGTATTTGCCACCAAGTTCGTTCTTATACTTCGGCAACGCAAATGGTATTACCGCTGAAGAGATAACACTTCAAGGCTTCATTAGAGTGTCGGATGCAGGAGACGTGAACGGAGATGGATTGGGAGAAATAATAACAGGACCTTCGCCTGCGTATGTATATTATGGAAGACCAAACATTATCAGTATATCTCCTGAAACTGCTTACAGATTTCTTTATGAAGAAAACTATTTCGATGTTTCTTTGAGAGATCCTGTAGGCAGGCCAATTCCATACACGGAAGTACTTGTTGAAATCAGAGGAGCAAATCCTGAAATCTTAAGTGGCCTCTCGACAGATGATAGCGGTAATGTTGAATACTTCCTGATAGGCTACAACTCCGGTATAGATACAATTATTGCTACTGCATCAAATGTCTTTGATACAGCATTTGTCTTCTGGGATGATCCCAATCCCGTAGAATTGATTTCCTTCACATCGGCAACGCGTTCAAGAGATATCACACTCTCCTGGTCCACCTCCTCCGAGCTCAACAACTCAGGCTTCGATATTGAGCGAAAACCATATAATAAGGAGTGGAGCAAGATCGGGTTTGTTCCGGGCAGCGGAACGACAAACGAGCCGAAGGAGTATTTTTACACCGACAAAAACCTCGAGACGGGAAAATACAACTACCGCCTGAAGCAGATCGACTTCAACGGCAACTTCGAGTACTTCGAACTTGCTGAAGTCGTGAGCATCGGCATTCCGGAAAAGTATGACCTCTCGCAGAACTATCCTAACCCGTTCAATCCTGTCACAACGATCAATTACGATCTTCCTGATGACGCATTTGTTACGATCAAAGTGTACGACATCCTGGGACGAGAAGTGAAGACTCTCGTGAATGAGATGAAGACAGCGGGATATCATAAGATACAATTCAGTGCAGCGGATCTCGCCAGCGGCGCATATTTCTACCGGCTGTCGGTAAGCGGCGAGGCGGGAGAGTTTATTGCGGTGAGGAAGTGTGTTGTGGTGAAGTAATGAGAAGCATTGCGAACTTGCGCAAAGTGAAAGTGAGGCTTTGCAGATTTACTTATGCCAAAAATGTCAAAGTTCAATTTGCTTGTTTTGTATGGACAAATTCTATAAACTAGAAACGCACTGACATCAGTTAGAAGTATTTGTATCGTTGCAAGTATTCCTTCAGTATGACGCTTCTCGATCTCGCTGAGGCTTTTTAACACTCTCATCATGCTCTCATCAGTCTGGATCTTTGCTATGCTATTATAGAGAAATGATGTGTCTCTTTCTATCTGAAGTTGCTTTGCAAGATTATTCATAGTTTAAAGAATTCATCAAACATTTTGAAATGTTGCTTAAAACTCTTTGATTGACCTTGCACCTATTTCTAAAATGACTTAATTGTTTGAAATATTAGCGCGCAGTCTGCCAATTTCGAAAGAGTATTATCTTATCTTAGCATTATCAAGAAGACTGTTGACATCTCCCGATACATCGTTCCATCTCTGTGCCGGAGAGAATGCCATTATTACAATGTTGCTTCCTTTATATTGAAGGTCTTCGAATACAAGAAACAAGGCATGAATATTCTCTTCAATAACATCAGTTTCGTAAATGACAACCTTTCTGCCGTCAATAGTTCTTTCACCCGTAGGAGTCATCTTCATTATCTCCGCGGGGCCGTCCTCAAGCAGGTTTTCCGGAATGACAGAAACAAAAGCAGATCCGTCAAGTGATTTTCCGTCGTTGAAAAGCAATGCGCCTTGGGGAAAATCTCTGTCGGAGATCTTCTCCCACTTACCTTCGTAAGTGAGCTGTATGCCATAGAACTCAATGCTTTTCCCTACCGGCGGACTTGTCACGTTTTCGGGTTTTGTCACAGCTTCCTGATTTTCTGCTCCCGGAATGTCCGTGATTCCCCTCATCGCAAAGTTCTGCAATATCACTTCCCTTATACCGGCATCTTTGATCTCGCTGATCCCTTTCTGAAGGTCGAATCTGCTTTTAACAATTCCCGGCTCACTGCTTCTTATCTCAAACATTTCCCCTTCCTTTGCAACGACAGATTCTCCAGTGAAATCAAGGGTGGCGCTCACTTCACCCTCATACACTTTCACTTCCATCCGGTTGTCATTTACATCTATGTAATACACGGACCTGCTTCCCAATGCTGCATCACAGGCATTCTCGAGGCAATCCATTCCAACGGCCACCCGCCTCTCTTTGTCGGGTGTTCCCGAGACCATACTCCATATCCTGCCCCTTAACTTCTCAACATATGTCCTGTCATCCTGCAGCGACTGCATCTTCACGCCCATATTACCTATCATTTCCCACTTTACTCCACTTGGACCTGGTTAATGAACTCCGTTGTAATACCAGTGTGTCCAGACTAATGTGCCGCTCGGCAAATATTCGTCATCGGCTTGATACTTGTAAATTGAAACAAAGTCATCGAACAGCACAAGTGCTTCGCCGGTTACTTCTATGATCTTGTCTCCGCGCTTTATTATCCCGATGCCTCTGTGCATGATCAGCTTGCCAACTATCAAAGATGTATCCGGTATCTCAACTTTATTTGAACTCATCGGATGTGTGTAATCATACTGCACTATCAGATAGTTCTCATTGAACGTGCCTATTCTGATTACTACGCAGAATTTGAAGTCGCGGTTCTCGGAAAGTTCCTTGTATTCGTACCTGCCGCCTGATGTATTGCCGCTGTTGTCTTTCCACCATTGATATGTCATACCCTGCGGAACATAGTTCAGCGGAAGCTCTTCAATGTCAAGAAACGAGGACAGGTATGACATGCCGACAAAATCAACAGTTCCCGGAACCTGCACCGGGGTGAAGTCGAAATCGAACTTAAGCGGGGGCAGGTATTCGACAATGTTCGAATTCACATGATAGAGTTTTGAACCTTCACTTACAGCGATGTCAAATCTCAGATTGATCTGCTCGGTTTTGCCATTATTATTCACTGTGCCGAGCACATTGAACGACTTGTTGTCTTTAACATACACCTTAAGGTCGGGATAGCTCTGCTGAGCAAAATATGCTTTGATGTTCGTAAGCTCCAGAACGAACTGCTGTGCTGCTGAATCGTTCAGCGCAGGAATGATCAGAAGAAATGAAATGAGAGTTCTCAGTCGTGATTTCATGGCGAAAGGAAAATTTAATCTTGACTTGCAGGGGTATTGCATGTGCCTTAAACAAAGGTAAGACACCCTCACGGCATAAAATTCGCCTTTCCAGAGCTTACTAAATATCCAAAAATTCAGCCCCACTTTTCCACCTTAGTACACGACAAAACATTTCGCTAAAAAAAAGAAATCTGGCCCAGAATCGTT
>DAIQRO010000040.1:15320-18687 GCA_036786155.1 Bacteroidota bacterium | reverse complement strand
GCGGTTGTCAACTATCGCCACTGTCCTCGTTACGTTGTTGTTCTCCACAACAACCCTGCCTGCTCCTGTCGGAAGTCCGGTCCCGTTCGGATTCTTTATCTCTATTCCGAACCTTCCGTTGTTTACAAGCGTGTTGTTGCTCACTACGTTCTCTCCCGGGCCTTCAAGTCCTACAAGGCCTATGCCGTTGTCACCGTTGTCATGAACATAGTTGTTCGATACGGTTACGCCGGATGCTGTTCCGTCCTGAAGCTCAATGCCGCAGCAGGTGTTGTTGAACACCTCGCAGTTGGTTATTGAGATGTTTTGCTTCAGTCCGTTCCAGATCACTATGCCTCTTGCTCCCGTCGGATGTCCGGAGGAAGTCACAGAGTCTAGCGTCACGCCGTTGACAGGGCCGTTCATGTAGAAGCCGCTACCTCCCGGATTGTTCTGAATGATCACATTGTTCACCGTCAGGCTGTTGTTGCCGCCGATGCCGTAGATTCCCGCATCGGTGTTTCCGCTTGAGCCGGTGAAGTTCTGGACCGTCAGGTTCTGTATCGTAACGTTCGTGATGCCGTTGTTGATGGCGATGCCCTTGCCTGTACCCGCAAGGCCTGTGCCGTCAACGATCACTGTGCTCTTGTCTGTACCCTGAAGGGTCAGCGATTTTGTAACGGTCACTCTTTCGTTGTAAGTACCCGCGCTTGCTTCGATCACATCGCCCGGATTGGCCGCATCAATTGCCGGCTGTATGGCGACGTAGTTTGTGCTTTGCGTCAGATTCACTACCGGACCCGATCCTGTGCATGTGCCCGGTACCGGCTGGAAGCCCGGCATTCCGGGATCATTGTCCGTCCCGTTCGTGCCGTAAGGCAGGAAGTTCAGCAGGCTGGAATGCAGCGCGACAACTGCCGATGGCACTGATGTTCCGTACCAGTTACAGCTTACGGTGATCGCGTTGGCGGTCTTGTTTACTATCGCCTTGTTGGAGTATCCGTTTCCGAAGTGGTTTTCGGTTGAAGTAACTCCTGTCGGAGAATTGTTCGTCTTGTTGAATTCTCCAAAGCGGAGACCGTTAACCGGTCCGCTTACAAAATTGTTGCTGAATGTTACTCCGGCCAATGTCGCAGGATCTGTGTTATAAGAAGGAGAATCGTCTCTCGCCTTTATTGTCACAGCCGCGGGATTATTGGGATCTGTTGCAGTTCCGTTGAATCCGGAGTTAGTGATCGAACATTTGATGATCGAAATGTTCGAGTAGGAATCATATTTGAGATTGAGGTCTATTCCGTTGTTGAAGCCGTATGTTGCATCCGTGCCGCAACTGTCAAGAATCACATTTTCGATCATAGCGTTTCGGAGCTTCTCAAAGTACATTCCCTTCTTGAGATTTCCCGTGAAGTCTGAGTTCTTGATCGTGATCCCGTCATAGACATTCGCCGCGGGTGTGGTCGCGGCCACGAAAATTCCGAAGCCGTTGTTCACACCTACGCCGTTATACTTGACTTCGCAACTGTCCATTGTCACTGATGTTGCGGATTCTGCTGTGCCAGATCTCCATCCTCCGACTATGTTGTTGCTGAATTTGCTCTTCGTCATTGAAAGATTGGATGTTCCGTTGCCAACATTGATACCGTACTGGCAGTTAAGCCTGCTCTCAACGTAGTACAGGTTTGTGTTCGACGAGGATGTTCTGATTCCGTAATTGTATTCCTGCACAGTGAGATGCTGGACATTTACATTCCCTGCAGTGATCGTCAGCCCGTCGCCTGTACAACTTACTGCCGGCTTCAGTATGGTTGCACCAATCCCGCTGCCAAGCAGTGTGATTGAGTTGCCGATCGTTACGCTTTCGTTGAATGTTCCTGAATCCAGGTTTACAATGTCGCCGGGTGTTGCGCCGGTCACTGCATTCTGGATCGAAGGAACCGAAGTGTCGGGTGAGTAGAAGCTGTTGACAGTAACATAGCTGTTGTTTGCTTTCACAGATACAAACCCGAGACTGTTGAAGTCGATCTTATGGTCAATCTTGTCTTCAACATCAAAAAGCTGCGGGTTGCTCATTCCCGAACCTGTGAGCCCTGCAAACTGAACGCTTTGCGCATTCACTGTTGCCGTCGGGTAACTGCTTCCGTTCCCGGCCAGTCTGATGTACTTAGAATATGTTGCGGCAAAGTTTACAGGTACTGCTCCACCGAAGTTTACAGATGCATCTCCGCCTTCGATCAGCAAACCAATGCCGTTACCGCTCACATTGTTTGTGGTGTTGTTGATGCTCATCGTAGCGGTTGCATTGTTCGTGTTAAGCGCATTGTCCCTGACCCATATTCCTGTGTCGCAGTCAGTCATCGTTACTCCCGTCATTGCATAAGAACTTGAAGTTGCGTTTGACGAGTATCCGTCATAATTGTTCGGGAACACTCCGATATTGCAGTTGGAGATGTTTCCGCCGGTTACCGTAATTGTGGAAGTTGTGGGACAGTTCCAGAGGCAGTATCCGACTCTTGCGTCAGAGATGTTGTTGTTCGAAACATTCGCGCCGACAGTTCCCTGGAATGAACTGAGAAGAATTCCGAAGTTGTTGGGCGCTCCGGTCAAAGTGGTGAATTCGTTGTCTGTAACATCAAAGCTTGTGGCGTTTGTGTACGCAAGGTTATGGAAAAGCCCCAGCCTGTAAGATTCGACCTCATTGTTGCTGATCGAATGGCTGTTGCCCGGATCGGCGTTGTAGAAATTTCCCGTCTGCAGGCCGACCCTTACACGCGTCATCACATTCTCGGTGATGTTTGTGTAGCAGTTATTGTATATCAGCACGCCGATTCCGAATGCGTCGGGAACTATGTTGTCAAACTTGTTCTCGCTTACAAGATTTCCCGATGTGGCCGCGCCGCCGTTATAGTAATTGTAAAGATCAATCCCTGCATAGTTCAGATTCTTTACAATATTGTTTGTGATCATCACATCTGACAATCCTTCGTAAGCTCCGATCGCTTCCGCTGCGTCTATGTTAGCGCCGTTGATGTTCACGGAACTTGTCAGAGTGGTGTTGTCGCCGTCAAAGGTCAGGCCGTCTATGTGAGACCCGCTTCCGCCCGGCTCGATGTAGAAGAATGTCACGGCGGTAAGACTGTTGGGATCCGGGTCGGATGTTCCGGGCTGTATGATGGTTTCAGCAACCCTTGAACCCGTGTTAGGATTGATCCCGAAGTTTGTTCCCTTAATGACAAGCTGTTTGTCAAGAGTAATGTTCTCCCTGTAAACTCCCTGCGCCACACACACTGTGTCTGCCGAAGGAGTTATGTCTATGGCATTCTGTATCGATGCCTCAAATGTCTCCGGAAGATAGAAGCTGTTGACGGTTATGAAGCTGTTGTCCGCCTTC
>DAIQRO010000040.1:2453-15310 GCA_036786155.1 Bacteroidota bacterium | reverse complement strand
TAATCCATCTAATGATCTATCTTATCCTCAACATTGAACAGCAGGGCATCACTCATTCCCGATCCGTAAGCGCTTCCAAACTGTACGTTCGTTGCACTTATGTCTGTTCCGGGATAACCGCTTCCGTTGGTTATCAGCCTTATATACTTTGCATGTGAAGTGCTGAAATCCACAGGAGCCGATCCGTTGAATGCGACATTGGCATCGCTTCCCTCAATGAGCAGTCCTATGCCCGATCCGTTTATCACGTTTGTAGTGTTGTTAATATTCAGCGTAACGGATGCATTGTTGGAGTTCAGATTGTTGTCCCTTATCCATATTGATGTATCGCAGTTGGTAACTGTAAGCCCTGTCATTGCATAGGAGCTTGTGGCGGCATCGGAACTGTAGCCGTCGTAATTATTGGCAAAGACTCCGATGTTGCAGTTTGTTACATTTCCGCCCGTTATTGTTATCGTATTTGTTGTCGGACAGTTCCACAGATTGTAACCTATCCTTGCATCGGATATATTGTTGTCGGTTATGTTCGCTCCTACAGAGATCTGAATTGATGATACAAGCATTCCGACGTTGTTCGGCGCTCCCGTAAGAGTTGTGAATTCATTGTTCGTGATCGTATAAGCTGTTGCATTTGTATAGGCAAGGTTGTGAAATATTCCAAGCCGGTACGATTCGATCTCGTTGTTGTTGATGCTGTGATTGGTACCGAGATCCGCATTATAAAAATTGCCGGTCTGCACACCGATCCTGACTCTGGTCATCACATTGTTTGTAATGCTTGTGTAGCAGTTGTTATATATCAAAACACCGATCCCGTACAAGTTTGGAATGATGTTGTCAAAAAGATTCTGCGTCACAAGATTGTCATACGTTGAAGCTCCGCCGTTTGTGTAGTTGTAGAAATCTATGCCGGCATAGTTCAGGTTCTTGATGATGTTGTTTCTTACAATCGTATTCGACAGGCCGTCATAAGCTCCGATGGCTTCCGCGGCATCAATGTTGGCGCCGTTGATGTTCACCGAACTCGTGAGCGTTGTATTGTCACCGTCAAATGTGAAGCCGTCAATCACAGATCCGCTTCCGCCCGGCTGAATGTAAAAGAATGTGACTGCTGTCGGGCTGTTGGGATCCGGGTCTGATGTGCCAGGCTGGATTATTGTTTCTGGATTCCTTACGCTTGTATTGGGGTTTATTCCGAAGTTAGCTCCCCTGATCGAGAGAAACTTGTTCAGAGTAATGTTTTCCCTGTAGATCCCGGCCGCTACGGAAATTACATCACCGTTGCTTGCAGCGTTTATCGCTGCCTGTATCGTCGGGTAATCGCCGGGTACGTTTATGATTATCTCCTGTGCGTTTGGTTCGCGCACTCTTTCATTGTGCATTCCCGCCACAGGCGTTCTCTCATTGCCGCTTCGAAGTGTCTTCTCTACGGGAATCACATCGCTGCCGGGCAGTTGATTTCCGTATGGCCCGGTAACGGAGGTCTTGCGTGTGTTTTCGCTCCCCTTTTTGTTTTCGGAGCCGCGCATTTTGTCAGAACGGTTTTTCGGGTCCTTTTGTGAATCGACACGAAGCACCCTGTCTGCTGTCTGCTGACGGTCAGCTACCTGTGAAAATGAACTTGCGGTGATGGTAAAGAGGATGAGCAAAACTAATGCCGGTTTGCTCAGCGGGGAAAATAGATCAAGGCAACTAACTCTTGTAAAGTTGGTTTTCATGTTGGCGCTATTAAGATTAATAAACGGAAATTATGTAAGGGGGAAGACGGCTAAGTTATGCCCGCTAAAATATCATGTTCTAAAGATCTTCCCAACCAGATGTTGATTGCAGAACTCTGCTTGTCAGAAGATTACCTCCTTTCGTATTGTTGTAATTCCTTTTATAAGGCCGATCCTCATTGCGCAAACGGCAATAGGAAGGCCTCCTTATGCTAATGCATTAAGGGCAATTCTTTCCCATGTCCGTATTGATCAGACTAATGACTAAGATATCGTGAGATTCTTTCACTGAATTGTCCTTCGCATAACTTCACTGTGCAAAGTCCGTCTATCTAATTTTCTATACGGGCGGCCTTTGTACTGCTAATTATTTTGAACAAACCTAAACCATAGTGAGCTTAATTGCAATTCATTTCTCACCGAAAGAATTTTCTTTACACTGATGCGTTCAATTGTTCTTTGATTCGAACAAGCACCAGTTAAGCTGAATGCAATGAGTTAGTTGATTGATTGTTAGGAACGTACAGCTTAGGAAGTTTATCATAAAACCGGCAACCAATGTTGGCCCTATTAACAATCCAGCTATTATTATAGGGAAAGCAACCGTGACTTTATTGATCAGGCATGATTGATCGGTCCGCCGAATCAGACAGGGTCTTATTGTTACGCAAATAATGTGGTGATACTCGAAGAGTATGATTTAGCTGATGCTTTCATTCTGTTGCATTGTACATTCGGCCGCTCTTGATCTTTTTCAGATTGCAGGAATGAGCTTCACGGGATGTGAAGCAGGATCTTCATAGCAAGTACAATTCCAATTGGCATAAAGCTACAGAAAATAATGAGGCTCGGCAGCTTCACACATGATATTTCTCAGGACTCTCTTCGAAAGTCAGTGCTTCCCGCTCTTCTTCTTTGCTGTTCCGTTTCCGTTGCCGTTCTTTGTCAGCTCAAGCCCGGGAAGAGGATTGTAAGGGCGTTTTGAAAAATCCGGGAAGGCAACAGGGTTGCGCTTCAACTGCTTCAGCGCTACTTCTATGGCCTTGTCAAGTTGCGGGTCCTTTCCGCTTGCAAAGTCCTGCGGAGTAATATCCACTTCAATGTCGGGATCAGTTCCGTAATTCTCCACGCCCCAGCCTACATCCTTCATGTAAAAAGCATACTCGGGCTGTGATGTGAACGTTCCGTCTGCGAGTGTCATTCTCGGATTTATACCGATCACTCCGCCCCATGTCCTCTTTCCCACGAGCGTTCCGAGCTTCATCTGTTTGAAATTGTGACTGAAGATGTCGCCGTCTGATCCGGCATATTCATCCGTGACCGCAACTATCGGTCCTGCAACACTGTGGCTCGGATAAGGCGATATGCTTCCCCATCTAGAAATGTCATATCCAAGCTGTCTTCTCGAAAGCTTTTCGAGTATCAGCTGTGATACATGCCCGCCGCCGTTGTCGCGTATGTCAACCACAAGGCCGTCGCGGGCAGACTCATATATATAGTATCTGTGAAACTCCGAATATCCTTCAGGGCCCATGTCGGGAATGTGAACATAGCCAAGCTTTCCGCCTGACTTCCCGTGAACATACATGCGCTTCTTCTCAACCCATTGCCTGTACTTTGTATCGTAATCATTTGCGAGAGTCTTAACGTCTACATTTCTTACTTTTCCTGTCTTCTTTGACTTCACCGTCAGTCTCACTATGTTGTTTGCCTGATTCACAAGCAATGCCGCCGGCGGAACCTGCTCTCCAAGCCTCTCGCCGTTTATCTCAATAAGCAGATCACCGTTTGCTATGTCAGCTCCTGCACTCATCAGCGGCGAACCGGATTTCCATGAATCTCCGTGATAAATGTTCCTGATCCTGTAAGCATTCTCCTTATTGTCATACTCAAACTCCGCACCCAGCGATCCGAGCTTGTAGTTTGGAACAGGCTTGTAATCTCCTCCCCATTCATAAGCATGCGATGTACCAAGCTCTCCCTGCATTTCCCAAATAAGATCCGAAAATTCGGTTCGCGTTGCGATCTTGTCGAGCAGGGGAATATAGCGGTCATAAACTGCTTTCCAGTCAACTCCCGACATGTCAGGAGTCCAGAAATGTTCTTTCTGTAAGCGCCATGCTTCGGAGTACATCTGTTTCCATTCGCTCATCGGATCCACATTCACTTTCAGCCTTGTAAGATCAAGCCAGTCGCTCCTTCCCGAAAGCGCCGAACCTCCGTCGCCGTCGCTGTCTTCAAACATGTCTGATTTGAGAAAGAGGTTGTTCAGGTGCCTGTAAACAAGTGTCTTGCCGTTCATCGAAACCCTGAAGCTCATGACCTTCTTTGCAATGTGTTCGACCTTCTGTGTATTGAAATCAAATCTGTCAAGCGCCTCATCCGAAGGATGCTTCTCCCAGTACCAGTGGTGAAGCGAACCCTTGATCGGCTCACGACTGCATACCAGGCCGTCCTTTACCGCGGCTATCTGAAAGTAATTCTTCTCCGGCAGTGGAAATGAAAAGATCCTCTCCTGTATTCCGTCAAAGTCAATCTCCACTTTCAACTGATCCGCGTTATCGTTCTTTTGCTCTTTGCCGTTAGAAGCCTCATTCTTCTGCTTCTTCTTTCCTTTGAATATCTGCCGGTACTCCTGAGTGAAGGGCGACAGCATGTCCTTGCTGAGTGTTATCAGATAGGGCCTGATGCCAAGCGGAAAGCCTAGCTGAAAATAACTTGTGTCGTAAACGGGATTAAACTCTCGTGCAGAAAGGAAGTAGAGAAATCTTCCGTCAGGATCCCAAACGGGCTGAGTGTCCCTGAATCCATTAGTGGTAACTATCCGGCTCTTGCCGGAGTCCAGGCTGTAAACATATACGGATGAAAGGAACTCCGCATCAGACATCGCATAAGCAATCCACTTGCCGTCAGGCGAGAATGAAAAGTCCTCGATACGCTCGAAACTGCTCCTCGCTATCTTTTTTATCTTCTCGGTTTCAAGGTCGATGAGGAACAGATCATATCTGTTGTTGGAAACCGCAATCTTTTTGTCCTTGGGAGATGTCCTCATGCGGGCAACAATTCCTATGTCAGCACTCTTGATCCTCTTGACGGCCTTTCTTCCGCTTGCATCCGTAAGCGAATGTACCTCAATTGACTCGACTCCGTCTTCATCGGATATGGTCACAATGCTTTCACCGTCATGCAGCCACTTCGAAAGCCTGTAGCGCACGCCGTGTGTCTTTCCCGTTTGCATCACCGGGCCTTCCCAGTTGGAAAATGCAAACGACTTCCCTCTTGTTGTAACGATCATCCTGCTTCCGTCGGGGCTTATGTCGTAATCTTCGAGGTACTTTCCGGCATCAACGAACTTTCTTTGCCTTTGTATCTGCGGACTGTGGTAACTGATCTCCAACGTTGAATCTTTGTCACCCTTCACATCGTAAACAAATATCTCCGCGCCGCAATGATAGACTATTTTATTCCCGTCGGTTGTCGCATTTCTTACATAGTAATCCTTGTTGGAAGAATGCTTCACGATCACCCTGCCTCTCAGATCGCAGGAATAGAGTGAGCCGATTCCTTCATGATCGGAAATGAAATAGATCCTGTCGCCAATCCACATAGGGCTTGCAAGATTGCCGTTCACCTTTGAAAGGAACCTTGCGAATTTTCCACTGCCCTCCCTGTCAATCCAGAACACTCCGGCAGTGCCTCCCTTATACCTCTTCCATCTTGCAGGATCAAGCGTATTCCTTCCGAGCAGTACGCCATTTCCGGAACCGAATGCGATATTGTTTGCCGGGCCATACTTCAGGTTTTCGGGTTGCCCGCCGTTTACGGAAACTCTGCAGATCTCCGTACTGCCGGGATATTCCGAAAGCGCCGTGGTTGCAAACAGGACATGCTTTCCGTCCGGCGACCAGCCGATCACCTGCGTTCCTTTTCCAAGAAACGTGAGACGCATGTTTGCACCTCCTTCGGATGGGATCAGATAGACATCCTTCTCGCCTTCTTCCTTTCCTGTAAAAGCAATATGCTTTCCATCGGGAGAGTAGTGAGGATATGATACTTCGCCGGCATTGGATGTAAGCCTGCGGGCAATTCCTCCCTGAAGAGGCACTTCCCAAAGATCATCTTCACATACGAATACGACCTTGTCTCCGGAGATAGTGGGATAACGCTTGTATCCTGTGGTTTTCATGGCTGTATAGTCAGTTGGCTATTTTCTTTTGGGATGGACGAATAGCAGTTAGCAAAGTTTCAAATTTAACTGAATTAGAATTGATGTTCCACAATAATCTCTGTTAATGGCAGGTGTGTTGCTGAGCTTTGGCAGATCCCGGCTTTGAATGTTTCAGAGAAATCCGGAATGCTGTTTAACATCTTTCCATCAGATTAGACAGATCCGGTATGCACAAAAAAAAAGCCCGCAGAAAGCGGGCTTCTCAAGTCATGATTCAGGACTCGTCTGCTGTTTACCCAACCTTTGTTACATTGGCAGCTTGCGGTCCTTTTGCACCTTCTTCCACTTCGAATTCAACGACATCACCCTCGTCGAGCTTCTTATAGCCCTCCTGGTTGATTGCCTTGAAGTGAACGAAAACGTCGCTGCCGCCTTCTCTTGTGATGAAGCCGTAGCCTTTTGTTGCGTTGAACCACTTAACTGTACCCTTTTCCATGTAGTACGTTTAATTTAAAGGTTAATGATGAGTACTCAGGCAATTTTTTTGGTCCTGGATCTGGAGGTTTCCTTAAGAAACCTTTGCTGAGATGTTAACCTTTTACAAAGGAAGGTATTACCAGCAAATCCCGAGAAGCTTGTTGCTACTTTCATATTTGGTAGAACAATTCCGAATTAACGGAACCAAAAAACGCTGTACTGTTTCTTTTAACGTTGCAATTTACAAATTCGAATCTTCAATTACAATTGTATTTTTGATGTTTTGCAAAGTTTTCTTCGGTACGGATAATTCCTGCTGAACCACATTATCAGTATCAGCTGATTCAGTGGCATTACAATTCAAGAACGGACATCAATGCGATCACTATTATTCCTGCAAGGTCCACCCAGAAGCCCGCGCGCATCATGTCATTGGCGCGAAGCATCCTGCTTCCGAAAACTATTGTGTTCGGAGCTGTGGCTACCGGCAGCATGAAGCCGAGCGATGCGGCAAGCGTTGCGGGTATCATCAGCAGCAGCGGGCTTATCTCCATCTCCTTCTGAAGTGACACAAGTATAGGAAGCATCAGCTGTATGCATGCTACGTTGGAGGCAAACTCGCTGATAAGAGTAACAAGCGCGCACATCAGAATTATGAAAACAACAGTGTTCATGCCCGATGCAAACCCGAGATTTGAAGCCAGCCATGAACTGAGACCGGATGTCTCCATTCCTTTGGCAAGAGCAAAACCTCCTCCGAAGAGAAGTATTATGTCAAACGGAAGTTTGGAAATGTCCCTCCATACAAGCAGTGACTCCCCGCGGTTCTGCTTTGATGGAATGAAGAACAACAGTAATGCCATTGCCACCGCAACCACGCCGTCGCTGATGTAATCCGGCGCACCGAACAAACTGCTCCATCCTCTGAACTTCATGCCTGCCACTTCTATATCCGCCCTTGTAAACCAAAGCAGGGCAGTCAAAAAAAATATGATGCCAACTGTCTTCTCTTCGTATGAGGTCCTGCCCAGTGCCGTGTATGAATTTCTGAAGAATGACTTGTCCAGCCCTATTGACACGTTGCTCTTTATAAAAAGATATCTCAACAGCAAGAATGTGAAGACAAGCAGGATGAGAGAGATCGGAAATGCTGTAAGGAACCAGCTGAGGAAGTTCACACCGCCCTCATGAGGATACTGCTCATTGTACGCCCTGTAGAATATCATATTAGTGGGAGTGCCGACAAGCGTAGTCATTCCGCCAATGCTTGCGGCATAAGCGAGCCCGAGCAGAAGCGAAACAGTGATTCCGTGCAACTGCGGATTGCCGTTTGAGTTGTTTTCGATCCTTGAGATTATCGCCATCACGCTTGCATAGAGCATCATGACTGTTGCAGTGTTTGATATCCACATTGATATCAGAAAGGTCGTGATCATGACGCCCATCAGAATGTTCGCAGGCCTGCTTCCCACTTTCATGAGAATTTTCAGGGCAATTCTTTCATGAAGCATCCACTTCTCAATTCCGTAAGCAATGATGAATCCTCCAATGAAAAGAAATATGATGGGGTCCATGTATTGCATAGATGTCTGCTTTGAATCGAGTATTCCCAGCAAGGGAAAGAAGATGACGGGAACGAGGGCTGTCACTGCCATCGGCACTGCTTCGGTAAGCCACCAAACCGCCATAAGAACCGCAACTCCGGCCATTCTTGACGCCATCTCTCCGGCATCGGTGATATTGCCCAGAAAGAGATACACGGCAACTGCCATCAGCGGGCCGGCAATGATCTTTCTATATGACATCCTGAACCATTATCGGATGCATAATCTCAATACAGTCGGTGTCAATAATCCGGTACGCGGCATGATGCCGGTCGTGTATGAAGATCACTGCTTCAGTTTCATTCATCAAATTTTACAGAATCATTTGTTTGCAATTCCGATCAGCTTGCTTACGGTGCGGAAGTTACGCGTAGTTGCCGTTACTTTCAGCATTCTTTCTAAGTAGTTATTCGAGAGCTTCGTTTTGCCGTAACCGTTGAAGCAGTACAGCGCGGCATGGCCGGGAAATATCCTTATCAGATCTTCGCTTCCGGCGGTAGCCAGCTTCTCCTCTGCAGTTTCGGCATTGATCTTCTCCTTAAAGAACATGAAGTAGATCTTTGATTCATCACGAAAATCCGCAGGCACACCCGCCACTGCCATTTCAAGATCTTGCGGATCCCTGAGTATCATATGCACTGAGATGCCGAACGTGTTTCTGATGCTGTGTTCGAGAGTCCCGGCCAAATCACACTTGCCGCTTTCATGTGCGTCAAAGATCACATTCCCGCTTTGAATGTAAGTTGAAACATTCTTCATACCGGCTTCCTGAAACATCTTCCTCAGGTCCACCATTTTTATGATGTTGCTTCCGGAGACATTGATACCCCTCAGCATAGCCACAAGTCTTGTACCTTTTGCCGGATTCTTATTTGCCACTGTTAGTGATTGTTGATCTGAATGCGTTTTTGTTCATTCACATCACTTTGATAAATCGACTGCGGCTTCGCAGTTCATTTACATATTGATTGTGGAGAATAATTTCATCGAAATTATAGATAAAGCCACTTGCAATTAATATGAACAAAATCAGAATCCAGCAGAACTGTCACACTGCCGATTCCGAATACTCAGATCTCAGTCTTTTGCGAATAGCCTGCGAAGCCGGTTTTGCGTACGGCGCTTTTTCCAAAACTATTGTATTGAATAAGACGGCGGTTCAAAATATCTTGATCCAAACAGATTTGTCCAATTGAGTTTTATCAGATATTTCGTTCCGGCGCTTCTTGTCCTCTCATTTGCATTATCACAGACCGGCTGTAATCACATTACCTATTCCACCGTTCCCCGTGCCGCAAATGATACGATCGGAGAAGGACCGGATCCGGATTTCAGCAGATCGCTTGACTTTGACTTCCAGGACTTCACTTCTTACCTGTTCATGGGAAACAGGGTTGAGAATTTCACCGCATACTTCAACAAATTCTTTCAGGCTGAAGGTGATTTCAGTGACGCTCTTGAAGAGTACAGGGCCGGGCTCATCTCAACCTATAACAGAAGGCTTGATTCACTCGGAATCACGCCGCCCGTATCCGCCACCGTAAAGGAGAAGCTTGACAAGGCGATCGAAAGGGCTTCCAAGATCATACAGTTTCACAAGAACAGCAAATACATAGACGATGCCGTCCTGCTGATTGGCGAGGCGTACTATTTTCAGACAGACTACATTAATGCGGAAAGGAAGTTCAATGAATTTCTGCAGAGACTTTCCTCAAGCGAACTGACCGACGAGGCGCTTCTTTATCTTGCCAGAACAAAGCTCAAACTCGGAAAAAATGAAGACGGGCTTAAAATTCTGAGTGACCTCGTTGAAAGTTCTGACGACAGGGAGATCAGATCACTCGCAGCCAGAGACCTCGGCGTTTATGATTACAACAACGACCGGCTTAAGGAAGCCGTGGAGAACTTCAAAAAAGCCATTGAATATTCCGACGACAATGTGCGGAAGGCCGAGAACCAGTTCATACTTGCACGGCTCAGCAGTGTTTACAAACCGGAATCTGCCGCCGGTGAATTTAAGAAGGTGCTTGATTATTCACCCGACTTCGACCTTACTTTTTTTGCGAGACTAAACTTTGCCAAAGGCCTCATTGTAAATAAGGAATTTTCGGATGCAGAGGACGAGCTTACATCCATGAGAAAGAAGTACAGGGATTTCAAAGACTTCACTCCCCTCATAGACCTTGAAATTGCAAACAATCTGTATGCGGAAGGCGACATCAGGCAGGCAAAGGAAAAATACTATGAGGTGATTGTGAAGTATGCAAACTCTTCCTCCGCCGCAGACGCTTACTATTTTCTTGGAAAGGACCTTGAGACCAAACAGAAGGATTACCTGAACGCGCTTGTGAATTACAAGAAGGCAACTCAGGAGAATTCACTTTCGGAATTTTATCCCGAGAGTTCCAGAAAGTCGAAAACGCTTGAGAAGTATTTTAACCTGCTGGCAGACATCAAAGGTGATAAGGAACTCAGGATACCCGAGACCAATCCGGAAGTTGAAGCATACAGGGTTCAGTATAATGAGGAAAAGGGAATCGAAGACCTGAACAAGCAGAATAACCAGAACCAGCAGAACACAGGCGACGGAACTGAAGACGGAACGCAGGAAGGAAGGGGCAAGGGAAATCCCGGCGGTTTCAGCAATGCCGGAGCGGTTCATCCCGCAGACTCAGTTGAAGATGTTACAAAGAATCCAAATCCAACCACAAATCCGGATCCTACGGGAGCATTTAATCCCGGCAACGTATCTCAGGAGAAAGGTGAAGAGATACAAAAGGAAGCAAAAGAGAATGAGAAGGTGCAGGATAGTCTTGGCGCTATTAAGGAAGCCGGTGATGAACTTGAGAAAGCAAACAAGATCTACAATTCGTACTATGAGCTTGCGGAGCTTTTCATGTATGATATGAACATGCCCGATTCCGCTGAGCATTATCTTAAGCTTCTGCTCGACATGTATCCCGAAGCTGACAAGAAGCCGAAGACGCTTTTTATGCTCGGCACTTTTTACAAGTCGGTTGGAAAGGAAGAACTTTCTGCGGAAGCATTTGAGCAGATCATCGCGGCATATCCCGCAACGGTTTACGCAAAGGAGTCCAGATCGCTCCTCAGGAAAAGCGCGGGCACTGACAGCCTGAATGCAGACAGTGACGGAGATCTGCTTACAAAGGCGCTGATAAAGTTTAACAGTGAAAACTATCCTGAGGCCATTTCTCTGATGAAGGAATACATAGACAAGAATCCCACCGACACTCTCTCGGCCAAAGCTCTGCTCGGGATCGGGTGGATCTATCAGAACAAGCTTCTCAACAAAGACAGCGCCATTGCCTACTACAATCTTCTTAAGCTGAGATTTCCGGGTTCGGAGTATTATGCAAGCATTGCTCCGACACTTGATTTTCTTCTTTCACTCGAACCCAAATCTTCAACTGACAGTCTTGGTGTGAATCAAAGCCTGCCTGACAGCCTTGCGGCGAATCAGAATGTGACGGGAAATACGGAAAGCGGAGAGACCGGCGTTGTGGTTGCTCCGAAAGAAGCCGGCACAAAGCTGAGCATCGAAGAGCTTGAGTATCTGCTTATGAAGGGAGAATCTCCGTAGTATCGCTCACCACGCAAGCAGTTTTTTAAATACATCAATGACTTTAACAGGATTCGGCAGCATCGCATGCTCTAAGTGCGTGTTGAGCGGAACCGCAGGCACATTGACAGATCCTACAACCTGCACGGGAGCATCAAGGTAAGTAAAGCACTCTCCCGAAATTCTGCCTGCAAGGCTCTCCGCAAATGAATTGAGCTTCTGCTCTTCTGTGATAACAACACACTTGCCATGCCTCTTTACGGATTCAAACATTGCTTCCTCGTCTAACGGGTTCAAAGTCCTCAGGTCAATAATTTCAACCTGTCCGGGAAACCTTGCGGCTGCATTCACCGCCCAGTGCACGCCCATCCCGTATGTGATCACGGAAATTGACTCGCCGGAATCGATCTTGTCCTTATCTGCTTTCAGGAATGTACGCGCCTTTCCAAACGGCACGACATAATCTGAAGAGGGCTCAGGGCACTTTGCAAGATCGGTGCCTGCCACCTTGCTCCAGTAGAGTCCCTTGTGCTCAAACATGATGACAGGATTCGGATCGAGGAAAGCTGATTTCAGCAGGCCTTTCATGTCGGCCGCATTGCTCGGGTAAGCTACCTTTATTCCGCGAATTGGAAGCACACTTGATTCGATGCAGTCAGAATGATACGGCCCGCCGCTGCCGTATGCGCCGCAGGGTATACGGATCACGCAGGATACAGGATATTTGCCGTTAGTGAGGTAACAAGATTTTGAGATCTCAACAACAAGCTGATTGAATCCTGCCCATGCATAATCTGCAAACTGTATCTCAACAACCGGCTTTACGCCTACAGCGCTCATGCCGACTGTTGAGCCGACAATGTAAGCTTCCTGAATCGGCGTATTGAAAACGCGGCTGTCTCCGTATTTCTGTGCAAGGGTCGCGGCTTCGCGGAACACTCCGCCGAGCCTCCTGCCCACATCCTGTCCGTAAAAGATAGCGTTCGGATGATCGCGGAGAATTTCGTTCATTGCATGAAGTCCAGCATCCACCATTATTATAGGATCCTTTCCTTCGGGCGTTCTTACTCCCTTCTCTTCTGTAACAGCCGGAGGTGCAAACTCATGAAGAGTGAGTGTGGACGGATCGGGTTCGGGAGCATCCACAGCCTTTCTGAAACTCTCGTCTGCAAGTTCAGAAGCTTCTTTCTCCGCCTTGCTGAGTTCGGCTTCGCTCACTCCGTAACTTAAGAGCTTCTTTCTTAACCTCGGAAGAGGATCGCGGGACAAATGCTCCTCAAGATCGTCCGGGCTTCTGTACCATTCCTTCC
>DAIQRO010000040.1:1833-2443 GCA_036786155.1 Bacteroidota bacterium | reverse complement strand
ACCTGATGTATGATTCCCAAGCAACGGAACCTTTGCATGCTCGAGCGACGGCTTTCTTTTTGTTCTTACGTAGTTCATTATCTCTCCCGCCTTCTCATAGCATTCTTCAAAGTCCGCTCCGTCTATCCTGTATCTCTTCATTCCCTTGAAGCCCGCCGCAAACTCGTATGCATCCATTGCACGCATCTCATCTGCATAGGCCGATATTCCCCAGTTGTTGTCCTGCACAAGGTACATAATGGGAAGCTGTTTGAGCACAGCCATTTGAAATGCCTCAGACACTTCGCCCTCGGTCACGGAGCCGTCGCCGAGTGAACATAGCACGATCGGCTTCTCACTTTCGGGAAGAAGGTTTGCGGATTCAAGGTATTGAATTCCATGAGCCATGCCTGTGGCCGGTATTGCCTGCATGCCTGTGGCACTTGACTGATGCGGGATCTTCGGAAATCCTTCGCGCTTCAGTGAAGGATGTCCGTAGTATGTTCTTCCACCGGAGAAAGGATCATCTCTCCGGGTCAGAAGCTGAAGCATGAGTTCGTATGGCTGAAGTCGAAGGCCGAGCAGAATTGACTCGTCACGGTAGTAGAGGTTCAGGTAATCGCAATCTTTG
>DAIQRO010000040.1:0-1823 GCA_036786155.1 Bacteroidota bacterium | reverse complement strand
CATACCGGCATATCTGCCTGTTCTCGTCATAGATCTCCGCCGTTCTCTTTGTAGTGCACATAAGCGAGAACGCCTTCAGCAGTATGTTCTTGTCTGTCATTTGGATTGGTTAATCGGATGCAATTTAGAAACTAAAGTCATTGATACAATTCAAATGATATTGCTTTTGGGAAGGTATAGCCGAGTACGAAGACCTGAAAAGTAAAAGCCCGGCAAGTCTCTGCCGGGCTCATGATCAATTAACCTTTCTGTTCAGAACTGCAGGCTGAATCCTCCGACAGGAAAGAATCCCCAGTGCAGTATCTTTCCTACTTCGTTCTTGTCATCATCCCAGTAATACTCGCTCACATTCTCCCTGTTGAGAAGATTCTGGAATTCGATGTAAGTCACAAGCCCTATACCGCTGAAGCTGAAGTTCTTGTCAATCCTGAGGTCAACTCTCATGTAGTCGGGAGTTCTTTCGGAGTTGTACAAAGCCATATCGTAAACTCCCCTTCCGGCCGCAGTGGATGCCGCCGCATCATAAGGAGTGTATGGTTTGCCTGTAGCAAATTTGTACTTCAGCCCTACGAGCCAGTCATCTGCAACCTGGTAGCCGAGAGTAAGATTAAGCTGATGCGTCTGATCAAATGCTCCCGGAACTTCGCCGCCTTCGAGCGCCTTGAATTTGGAGTTCATGTATGAGTAGTTAAGCATTCCGTATATCCCGTTTCCGGAAAGTTTCTTCTGAAGCGAAAGATCGAAACCTCGTACCGTGCCTGTGCCGGCGCTGACTGCCGCTGTCACATAGTTCGGGCCGTATTCAGCTCCTCCGTTTACGAGTATGTAGGTGGGATTATCCGTGCTCACTGCGTAGTTGGAATACTGCTTCTCGTAAACTTCCGCAGTTACGCGAAGGTCTTCAGAAAGCAGATGGTCAACTCCAAAGACAAAATGATCCGCCCTTATATTATCGAGGTTTCTGTTTGACTCTTCCGTTGCAAGCCAGATGTAAGCAGGGTTCTGGTGGAAGATTCCCGCCGAAGCATTTATGCTTGTAACGGGAGTAACTTTGTAGCTGATGCCGATGCGGGGCGAAAATGAACCCGGGTTCGAAATGTAGTCAAAGTAATCGTACCTCAGCCCCGAGTTTATCACGAGCTTGTCATCAAATAGCTTGGTGGTAAGGTTAACATATCCGTTGAGCTTGAAGGAGTTGATGAGGCTGTTTGTATTCACTTCCGGAATGACGTAACCCGTTGCGCTCGTATCCTGCTCGCTGTAAAGATCATTGTCTGTTCTTACAAGCTTTCCGCCGAGGCCCGCGTCAATGCTGAAGTATTCCGAGAGTTTTTTGCTCAGGTCGGATTTCAGAGTCACTTCTGATTCAACATAATCGTTTTTGTATGTCTCCGCTGTATTGGTCTCATTGTACTGAGTGGTGTTTCCATCAGTGACCACGCCGGATATGACATTTCTGATGAAGCCGTTCTTTATGAGGTAAGTGTGATTCAGTCCGGCAGTATAGAATTGCCTGTCAACCATAGCGTTCTCAAAAGGATTGGCTGTTTCATCATCTTCATCCCTCGCGCCAAATTCGATCTTGTCGGTAGCCCAGAATCCGAGCAGGCTGATGCTGTTCTTTTCGTTGAGGATGAAGTTGGATTTGAAGTTCAGGTCCCAGTATTTCGGAACAGCCGAAAGCCTGATCGCATCTTTGAGCAGGTCGAGATAACTTCTTCTCAGTGACACGAGGTATGAGGACTTGTCCGAGAATTTTCCTTCGAACTGTCCTCCGAATCCCTGAAGTGACATGTCAATGTTGTTGTAATAATACTTCTTGC
>DAIQRO010000039.1:14012-18879 GCA_036786155.1 Bacteroidota bacterium | reverse complement strand
TTACTCTGAGATGAACAAACTCTACAGCATCCGTGTCTTTGAGAATATCACCTCAAGCGAGAAGATGCACATGAATCATGTGCTCGATGTAATGAACAATTACGGGATCGACAATCCGGTTGACGGAGACAAGTCTGCCGCCGGTGTATTTGCCGATGAGAATTTTGCGGTGATGTACAGCAATATGACCGCCGCAGGAGTGAGGTCAGTTGATGCCGCATTGCAGGAAGCGGCTAGATTTGAGGATATGGACATCGCGGGTCTTACCGAGCTGGAAAAAGGAACTGAGAGCGTCTGCATGAAACAACTGTATGGGAAACTGAAGGGGGCATCTGAAAACCATCTCAGGGCATTTGTAAGAAATCTGAACAGACGGGGAATCGAGTATGCACCTGTGTATCTGAGCAAGGATAGTTACAATGAGATCATGAATTCGAAGTGATCTTACGGATCCAGCGCACTCACATTTGTTCATTGATAATACTGATCGAGGTGAAGTACGGCTGATTCCAGAATGTTTATGATGAGCGATATTCTAGAATCCTACAAATGACTCAAATAAGGTTTTTGTAATCGACTGTATAGAGTTAGTTTTGTCCAACTAAAACAAAACGAAATCATCCCGATGACAAGAATCACAAAGTACTTCAGACTGAGGCATGCGGCTTTTTCATTTTTTGCTTTGGCAATACTAGGAGCTTCATATTCTGCCTTCTCAAGGGAGGACGGCATAATTGGCAGGACCCGAAAAGGTCCCGAACCGGGTTGCACCTGCCATGGAAGCAATCCGACGCCCGGAGTTAACATACAATGGATCGGCCCGGATACTGTTGTAGCTGGCCAAAGCTCAAACTTCTCGATCGTAGTTTCAGGGGGCCCTCTCGTAAGAGCCGGCACAAACATTGCAGTGCGAAACGGTTCGCTTGCAATTACAGACAATTCTCTGCAGTTGATTTCAGGTGAGCTTACACACACCGGCCCGAAAGCGCCTTCCGGCGGAAACGTCACGTTCACTTTCAGCTACAGGGCTCCGAACACTCCCGGACTTGATACGATCTTCGCTAATGCAAACAGCGTTGACTTCACGGGCGGAAACGACAATGACAACTGGAACTTTGCTTCCAACAGGCGCGTAGTGGTGAAACTTGCCACCGGTGTAGTTCAGAACTCAACAACCGCATTGGATTTTGCATTGTCGCAGAATTATCCGAATCCGTTCAACCCGGAAACTTCGATCAAGTTTTCTGTAACAGGCAATAAAATGACAACACTTAAGATCAGCGACATTACGGGAAAAGTGGTTGCAGAGCTTGTTAACGAAGTCTTGCCGGCAGGCATCTATACCGCAAAGTGGAATGGAGCCGGATTTCCGAGCGGAGTTTATTTCTACAGTCTTACATCCGGAGATAATAGGGATGTAAAAAGGCTTACGCTCCTGAAGTGATCTGATCTTTCAATTGTTCACTCCCGAACGAAATGCCCGTCGCGGCTTCGGCCCGGCGGGTGTTTTTTATTTCCGAAAGGCGACAAGACAAAATACTGTATTTCAATACGCCGGCGGATTGCATAACTTTGCTACGTTATAAACCTATAAAACAACATCTATGGCAGCGCTAAGAATCGGAGACACTGCTCCGAATTTCATTGCAAAGACAACAGAGGGCGAAATCATGTTCCACCAGTGGCTCGGCGACAGCTGGGGCGTATTGTTTTCGCACCCTGCTGACTTCACTCCGGTCTGCACAACTGAACTTGGAATGGTATCAAAGCTCAAAGGAGAATTCGAAAAGAGAAATGTAAAAGTGATCGGCCTCAGCGTTGACCCTCTTGATTCACATTTTGAATGGATCAAGGACATCAACGAGACGCAGAATACAAAGATGAACTTTCCGATGATTGCGGATGAAGACAAGTATGTTGCAAACCTCTACGATATGATCCACCCGAATGCTGATGACAAGCTCTCTGTAATGTCAGTATTTGTATTTGGACCCGACAAGAAGGTGAAGCTTACTCTCACTTATCCGGCCTCTACCGGCAGGGACTTCTTTGAGATCCTCAGGGCGATTGATTCGCTTCAACTGACTGCGAATTTTTCAGTAGCAACTCCCGTAAACTGGAAAGACGGGGACGACTGCATCATCGTGAATTCAATATCCGACGAAGATGCGGTGAAGAAATTCCCGAAAGGATTTGTAAAAGTCAGGGACTATCTGCGCGTAACTCCTCAGCCGAACAAGTAAGCAGTTTCGCGGAATGTGCATTGCCCGTTCATTCAGCACACCGGATATGCACGGCAGTTAAGTGAAATTGGCTTTCGCATAAAAAGTAAGAAGCAGTCCCCGACCCTCGGCAGGGACTGCTTTCTTGGGAGAACCGGCACGCCAGAATGCCGGCTCATAATCTTCAAGCCCGGCCCGTCACATTGACTCTGCATTCAACTCTTCTCACAAATTCCGGTTAATCTGGGAGTTCAATGAAGTATTCCCGAACTTTATACAAATTTATAGCAGATCAATTAGCCGGTCAAAGATTTTATTTTCGCCTTTGACAGCAATATTCAGTACAGGTTTGCGAATGCCTGGATACCTTTATTTGAATTTCAAGGTGAAATCAAACTATTTCAAAGCAAATTCCACGGACAGAATTCTTCGTTTTGACAATTTCGCTATCGCTTATTTTCCCCAGAAGAAATCCGCAGTTCAATAAATAACCCTTTTGTTATGAAGCCGGCAATTGGAAATTTTTTTTTTGCTCGGCAAGAACTATTTTGCACTGCGCAGATCTTCTTTCAGAAAACATTTCACTTCAGACCGAATTGGAGTTCATACATCTACATAACCACAGCCATTTTTCATTGCTGGATGCGATATCAACAATTGACGGACTTGTAAATGCCGCTGTGGAATTCAATATGCCGGCAGTGGCGCTCACAGACCACGGTGTGATGTACGGCATAATGGAGTTCTACAAGAAGGCAAAGCAGGCAAACATAAAACCTATCGTCGGCTGTGAAGTATATGTGGCTCAATCTGGAACGCGTTTTGACAAAGGAAGGAAATTCTCGTCAAGATCATCCGAAGATTTTGATGACGAACCTGAGAATTCCGACGGATTGGTTTCATCCAACATAAACTACGCACACCTGATACTGCTTGCAAAGAATGAGGCCGGCTACAGAAATCTCATCAAGCTGACATCTGCAGGACACACCGAAGGATACTATTACAAGCCGAGAATAGATCTGGATGTTCTTAACACATACCGGGAAGGCCTTGTCGCAACCTCAGCCTGCGCAGGCGGCGTGATCTCATGCTACATCACACGCGGCGATATGAAGACAGCTGAGAAGATGACCGGAGTTTACAAGGATATTTTCGGTGAGGATTTCTATCTGGAGATACAGGATCACGGCATTGAAGCTGAGAGGAAAGTGATGAACGAAATGCCGGGACTGGCTAAGAAGTTCGGACTCAGACTTATCGCAACCAATGACGTTCACTACATAAAGAAAGAGCATGCAATAGCACACAACATTTACCTGAACATAAGCGCCAAGCAGTCTGCAAGATCTTTCAGAAACGGCGATGAGCCGGATGTGCTTACGAATCTCCGTTACGGAACCGATCAGATCTATTTCAAGAGTGCAGATGAAATGTGCAGGCTGTTCAAAGATTTCCCCGAAGCAATCCGTTCAACCATAGAGGTTACGGAGAAGTGCAACCTCGAACTTGACACGTCGGCAAATTACATGCCCAACTTCAAAATTCCCGAAGAGAAGAAGTCAAAGCTTACCTACGATGAATACCTGAGAATACTTTCTTATGAAGGACTGAAGAAGAGATTCAGTGAAATTCCTTCCGGTGCGGAAGAGAGGCTTGAGTATGAACTTGGAATAATCAAGAGGATGAACTTCTCGGGATACTTCCTTATAGTGCAGGACTTCATAAGCTATGCAAGGAGCAAGGGAATTCTCGTCGGGCCGGGAAGAGGAAGCGCTGCGGGAAGCCTTGTCTGCTTTTGCATCGGCATCACGGATGTTGACCCGCTTGAATATGACCTGCTCTTTGAAAGATTCCTGAATCCGGAGAGGATCTCAATGCCTGACATTGACATTGACTTTCAGGACGACCGCAGAGATGAAGTGATTCAGTATGCGAAGGAAAAATACGGCGAAGACTCAGTTGCTCAGATAATCACATTTAACAAACTTGCGCCAAGAGGCGTGCTTAAGGACGTTGGCAGAGTTCTCAATTTTCCATTCCAGGAGATCAATGATCTCACCAAAACAATTCCCATACTCTTTGGCAAAGTGAAGAAGCTGAAAGAGTGCATGGAGGAAGAGATGGATTTCAGGAATTATTTCAGGTCTGGAGATGCGGTGCAAAAAGGGGAAAGAAAGAGGTTGTATGACATCTGCCTTACGCTGGAGAACCTAAACAAGAACTCATCAATTCATGCATCGGGCCTGGTGATCGCGCCGGGCAATGTAACCGACTATGTTCCGCTGTCCAAAGTCACAGGCGAAGACAACGTCTTCTGTACGCAGTATGACATGAATCAGCTTGAGGATGCCGGGCTTATCAAGATAGACTTTCTCGGCCTGAAGGAACTCAAGGTGATAGGCAAGACGCTGAAGCTCGTGAACGAAAAGTACGGCACAGACCTTTCAACCGACAAGATACCTCTTGATGATCCGAAGACTTACGAGCTGTTCTCATCCGGTTCAACGGTCGGAATATTCCAGTTCTCAAAGAGCAAGATGCGCGAGTACCTTGCCAAGCTGAAACCGAAAGACATCAACGACCTTGCGGCAATGAACGCGCTTTACAGGCCGGGGCCGATGAAACTGATTCCCGATTTCATT
>DAIQRO010000039.1:13440-14002 GCA_036786155.1 Bacteroidota bacterium | reverse complement strand
GACATCGCCGGATTCTCGCTTGCACAGGCAGACAACATGAGAAAGGCCATGGGCAAGAAGATCAAGGAGAAGATGGTTCAGCTTCAGAAGGATTTTGTAAACGGGGCTGTTGCCAACAATGTGCCAAAGAAGACCGCCTCGGATATCTTTGCCCTCATACTTGATTTTGCAGATTACGGTTTCAACAAGTCGCACGGTGTTGCATACTCGATACTTGCTTTTTATACGGCCTATCTCAAGACTCATTATCCTATTGAATTTCTTGCCACATCAATGGAGTGCAGAAAGGACGATGAGTCAGAGCTTCAACAGCTTGCCAACGAGTGCCGCAAGATGAAGATCGAACTGCGCGCTCCCGATGTGAATGAAAGCATGATGGGATTCACAGTAAAGTACGGAGAAAACGGCGGAGCGGTGATCTACGGACTCAGCGCCATCAAGAACGTAGGGGAAAAGGCATCGCAAAGCATAATCGACGAAAGGGAAAGGAGCGGAAAGTTCCGCGGCTTCGTTGACTTCCTGAAAAGGGTGGACCTCAGGCTTGTTAACAAGAAAGCAGTTG
>DAIQRO010000039.1:7333-13430 GCA_036786155.1 Bacteroidota bacterium | reverse complement strand
AACAGGAATAAGCTCTTTCTGAATCTTGAGCGTGCAACGCTTTATGCGCAGAGATTCAACGATACTCACGAGGCCAAGGGCCAGGAGGGACTGTTCGGCTCGCAGGAAGACAGCCCGTCCGGAGAGAGCATGATAATCACGCATTATGATGACATGCCCGAAAGCGAGAGATTCAATCGCGAGAAAGCGGCGATCGGCTTCTACATCACGGGGCATCCGCTTGCCGTTTACGAAAAGGAGCTTTCAAACCTTATTGACCTGAACTTCGGTGAGGATCCGGCCGAGATAGACTTCAACCGAGTGAAGA
The DNA here is from genome assembly GCA_036786155.1 of Bacteroidota bacterium. GTDB lineage: Bacteria > Bacteroidota > Ignavibacteria > Tepidaquicellales > Tepidaquicellaceae > JADJAH01. The sequence continues at coordinate 13,123 of DAIQRO010000039.1, read as the reverse complement.
CAGCCACCATGTGCGGAGTGATAAGCGATATTCAGTTCAAGGTCTCCAAAAGAGGAAACAAGTTTGTCGTCTTCAACCTCATTGACATGTCCGGCTCAGGTGAATGCGTGGCATTCAGCAAGCTTTATGAAGCAAAGCAAAGCCTGTTCCAGAATGACAAGCTCGTTGGCGTCCGCGGAGTACCTGAAGAGAACGGGGACAAGCTCAAGCTAACTGTGGAGGAGATCTACGGAATTGACGCGTTCATTGAAATGTACGCAAAGAACCTTGTCATCAACATTAACGGAAACATCAGGGACATTTCAGAGCTTGGAACTATAAAGGACCTGGTGGATAAGCACCCGGGCAGTACAAAAGTCTTCTTTGCACTTCACGAGAACGGGGGCGTAAAGACCTTTGTTTCAAAGGAGTTCAGGGTGAGGGCTTGCAGGGAGCTAATTTCAAACTTGAAAAATATAGTTGGGGAAAATAACTTGACCCTGAACTAATTCAATTTCCGAAAAGCAAACATTAAAACCGAAAGGAATATCCAGATGTCCACAATCGAAATAACAGACGCCAACTTTGAAAGCGAAGTGATAAACTCAGATGTACCTGTGCTCATAGACTTTTGGGCAGTTTGGTGCGGGCCATGCAAGCTTATTGCGCCGGCAGTGGAGGAAGTGGCGGAAGAATTCAAAGGCAAAGTAAAAGTCGGCAAGCTTGATGTTGACAATAACCAGGCAGTTGCAACCAAATACGGGATCAGGAGCATTCCCACATTGCTTTTGTTCAAGGGCGGCAAGATAGTTGATCAGATAGTAGGAGCCGTTCCCAAATCAGCGATCACACAGAAGCTTAACACGCATCTTGAGCAGACTGTCAGCTGATAGTCCGCAATTCTGATTTTAATGATCAGGATCCTCCTGCCCTGCGGAAGGATCCTGATTCCATTTATTAACGATTTGATCACTATTCAATGACAACCAGATACTTCCTTGGCATTATGACTTCCGTTGTACTGCTAATCTCATCATGTGATAAGAAAGATGAAACGGCCCAGACCCAGAAGCAGAATAACGGTGTTTCGGAGAACAGTCAGCCAAAGACATCCGCAGACGGTGACAGAACTTCCATCACTTACCAGCTGACAGGCGTAACAAACGGGACCATGACAATTTACAGAAACGGTAAGGAACTCAAGCAGGTCATTGAATCCGACATGATGTGACTCAAGAGCAAGAATGAAGTATTTGTAAAGGGAGGATTCGTCTATCTCATTACGGAGATAAACGGAAAGAAACTGCCGATGAAGACATCACTGGATGAATACAACAGCAGGAAGCTTACGGGAGAGACCATAGCCAATGCGGCTGAGTTTGAGAAAATGCTCGCCGGCAAGAAGGTAACGGGGAACGAGACAATTCTGGGGCGGGACTGCGAGATATATGAAATGGCAAGCAATGTATTTCTCAGCATTGCCGACAAGAAACACATTATGAAGATCAAATCACCGGAACTTCTGGCAGTAGCAACGGAAATTTCGCCTCTGCCGGATAATACGGATGCAATATTCGAACTGCCCGCCGGGATGGAGTTCAGGCTGTTCAACCCCAAAGGAAATGAGCCCAAAGAAAGCCTTGATTCCGCAGTGAAGAAAGAGGCAGAAAAGAAGTGATCAGTCACCGATTATCTTGACGAGCACGCGCTTTCTCCGCTTGCCGTCAAATTAACCGTAAAAGATCTGTTCCCATGGGCCGAGGTCGAGCTTTCCGCCCGTTACGGCTACCACAACTTCCCTTCCCATTATGGTTCGCTTGAGATGCGCGTCTGCATTGTCTTCATAGCCGTTGTGCCTGTATTGATTATGCGGCTTTTCGGGGGCAAGTTTTTCCAGCCACTTTTCGAAATCATCATGAAGCCCAGACTCATCATCATTTATGAAGACGCTTGCGGTAATGTGCATTGCGTTACAGAGAAGCAGTCCTTCGGAAATCCGGCTTTGAGACAAGCAGTCTTCCACTTCGGGTGTGATGTTTATCAACTGCCTTCTGACGGGCGTCTCAAACCAAAGTTCTTTTCTGTAACTCTTCATCAGAATTCGTTATTGAATTTATACATTATAGGGATCTCTTTTTTGAAGTTGAACTCCTCTTCTTCTCCGAGCAGTTTTCTCTGCGCAAGGTCGGGCCTGTAAAACGCAAGCCACGGATCAATTGCGACATAGAATGAACCTCTGTCGTCCATAGTGATCGATTCCGGAGCGCTGCCCGGGATGTTTGTCATATCCCTGAATCCGTGCACGACAAGTTCTAGCGCTTTCCTTTCCGATGATACAATGTTATGATCATCGTCAAACTTCAGCATGAACATTATCCTTCTGTTTCTGTCAATTCCGTAAAGCGTAAGGTCATCGGCGGCATACAGTCCGCTTATTGATGAAACCTCATGTTCCTTGGTTGAAATTGCTTTGACTGATCCCGATCTCCTGTTAACCACATAAAGAAATGTGCTGTCAGTGAACTGCTCATTGTCTTTCTGATAATTCTCAAGCCCGATGTAAAAGAAATCTTTCGTCGCAGAAAATCCCTCAAAGCCAATGTTGTCAAATGTGAACTTGTAAACTTCTTCGGGCAGTGCGAGTCTTTTGATGGTCAGAAGCGTATCAAACGAACTGATGTCCCTGTTGAATGTCAGTTCATAGATGCCTTCCTTCTGCCTGTAAATCATCGGGTCGTTTGAACTGTACTCATGCCCTTCAATTGAAAGCAGTATGCGGTTGTTTTGCGGAACGTACATGATCTCTTCCATATCGGTCTTCTTGAACTTTGCAAACAGGTCCCTGATCTGCTGTGAATATTCCACGGGATAGATCCTTACGCGCGGTTCATTTCCCGATTCGTCAATCTCGAGTCTGTTTACAACTCCTATGTCGTCGCAGGAGATGAACCTTTTCACATTGCCATCCGAACCCGTGAAGCAAAGGCCGGAGGTCTGCCGTGTCTGATTGCCGGCACTGTCTTTGAGCCAAACAGGATAATTGCCCGCGGGTTTCATGACAGGAAGATTGGAGAAATAGAAGCGGACGAACAATATTATCGCAACCAGGGGAAGAAATACTCTGATCATGTTTTTCATTTTGCAAACCTGTAAGCAAACAGAATACCAGGAAGCTCAGTTGAAGTTCCCAAATTCAATGCGTTGCCGAACGAAGCGCCGGAAGCGGCACACAAGGTCCGCTTCCGTGAAGCTTCAGTCCGGAATTCAAAGAGCAGGTCAATCTTGTGAATGGCACAACATCACTTGATTATGACAAACTTTCTGACCTCGAAGAATTTTCCAGCCTTAAGAGAATAGTAGTAAACGCCGGAAGGAAGTCCGTTTGAGTTGAACTCATACCTGTATGAACCTGCGCCGGTAAATCCTTCGTGAATTGTTCTTACTTCCCTGCCGAGCGCATCGAAAACTTTCAGCGTTGCCGCGCCGGATGTTTTCATGTCAAACTCGATGATCGTTGACGGGTTGAAGGGGTTGGGATAATTCTGTCTCAGAGAAAACTCAGATGGTATTGTTTGTCCGATCTGTGTAATTCCTACAACTTCAGGAGATATTGAGATGCCGTTGATTCCCGAGAAGCCTGTGTTAGTCCCAATAACTGTTGAATTACCCGAAGTTGTGTCAATTCTCAAAAGCTTATTGACAGCCACGCCTATTCCGCTGATGCCGTAAAGCGATCCGTTCCTTGCAAATGCAATATCAGGATTCGGAGAGTTGATTGTATTTCCCACAAGCTGTGATGATCCGTTTTGCTTGTTGATGCGGTAAACGCCGCCTGTAGAGGCGATTCCCCAAAGTTCGCGGTTAACTGGATTGATGGAAATTCCAAACAGTGATGAAATGCCCGTGTTGCCCACATAGTCAGTATCTCCCGAACCTAAATAGTACCTGAACAGCTTGCCGTCAGTGGATGCGCAGTAATTCGGCGCGGGAATGCTGGCAAGTATGTATGCGTCTCCTTCTGAAGCATTGACTCTGTAAAGCTGGCTCACCTGTGATGCTGAGACAACCGCATAGATCTGATTTGTTGACGGCCTTATGCTCACGCCGTTGAACTGAGTAACTCCCGTTAGTCCGACCGATGAGGCGGAGCCCGTAGCAGGGTCTATCTTCAGCAGTGCGCCCGATGAAACTGCGCCTGTAACTGCATAGATCTGCTGTGCCTGAACCGGATTGATCGCATATCCTTTACCTCTGAGTCCTATGTAGAAGTTCGGAGCGGATGCATCGTTGCTTGCAATCCTTATGGAATCATTCCGTGTGCCTGCAGTCGTAGGGTTGAACAATATTTTCAGAATGGCGGAATCATTGAACTGCAGACTTGCCGGCAGAGGAGGCAGGGACACAATTCTGAAATCTGAAGCTGAAGACTGTACAGAGTTTATGACAAGAATTGTGTTTCCGTAGTTTCTGAGTATCACTTCCTGCGTGTCGCTTGCATTATTGACTTCAATATTGCCGAACTTAAGTGTGTCCCTGTCAGCGAAGATCCTTGCCGACTGAAATGGCGCGATCCTTGTATTTCCGACCCAAACGCCCCACATGTTCTGAAGGTCGGCATATTCTGTCATTATCCAGAAGTCCTCTTCATTTGACGGGTCAAGCCATGTTCCCATATAGTCACCCCATCTGTTGCTTTGCCCTGTATTGATGTAAGTCCCCTTTCCGGGCTGAAGCAATGAAGATGGATTGAAGAAATTGGGAGGATCCGTGGAAGCCCGTGAAGTGAAACCTGCACCTATATATTCTGTGGTTGCGGACCTTGAGAAAGAGATCATTATGTTCTCGTTCCTGTCAACGCTAAGGGCGGGATACGAATAAAAGAATCCCGGCGCGCCGAAAGTGATATCCTGAACAGCCGTGTTTGTTGAAACATTGAGCTTGTAGTATTTTACAGCCGCGTAAGAATTTTCATACCTCACTGCATGTACAGCAAACAAATGGCCGTTCCTGAAAACGGGTTCATTCCTGAATGCCGCTGAACCTCCCGATGTGATAGTTGCCGAAGTTCCAAGCTGTCCCGAAGGGGGCGGTGAAGAATATTGAACAACTGGGACTGCAACTCCCGTCATTGAAGGATTTGAAAGCGGGTTGATCATTTTGTAGAGGGAGACATAAGTTCCACCGCTGTTTGAATTGCACAGGAAGTAGTATTCTCCAGGATTGCCGTAAATGATGGACGGCCTGATCCCGAAATTCGTGCCCTGATTGCTTGCATCCCTTATATCCCAAAGATCAAACCATGAAACCGGGCCGGCATTGTTGGCATATAGCTGTGACTTGTTGAATACCCTGATCGTCGAATATCTGAAATTGCTGTTAGACAAAGTGAAGCCGTTTCCGGTAATATAGATTGCATTTGCATCGTAACCGACTCCCTGATAATCTCTCCAAAGATCTTCGGGTGTATTACCGTTAAGATCGGTCCTCATGGCAAAATTGTACCAAGTGCCGAGTGGGATGGAATCATCGGAAATTGAGATCACGTCGTAAGCCCGCGGGCCTATCGGAGGTGTGATCCATGACATTATCCATCTCTTTGAAAAGTGGTCGTAAAGTACTTTTGGATCAGACACCGTGCCGCCTATCCCGAGACCGAGTGATGCTAGCCAGGATGAAGCAGAGATCGTCTTCAGCACATTGCCGTTCTTATCCCATATTCTGAATGTCGAATTCACCCCGCCGACTATGTGCGTTGGTCCTGCGGCAATTGAAGCATCAGGCGGAATGAAGTTTGTTCTGGGGACTCCCGGA
>DAIQRO010000039.1:664-7323 GCA_036786155.1 Bacteroidota bacterium | reverse complement strand
CAGCAGGATATTTGCGGAGTTATCCCCGCCATTCATACTGCCTGCATCGAGGACAAAATTGGATCCTTCCGGACCTGTCGGCTCAACCGTGTTTCTGTAAGGAGGAAGCTCCTTAAACGAATATTCGTTCTGCATCCCCCTGACAATGAAAGGTGCCCCGGAGATAACTGGAGGTTCGTCTGTAAAATTGTCTGTTGTAACCGAAACACCCCCTGTGATTGAGCCTGCGGCGGGTCCCTCATAGAGCTGTGCAAAGGCTATGCCGGCGTGTGTAAGCAGAATAGCGGCAAGAAGCAATAATGTCCTGATCAATGTGTTTGATTTTTTGAATTTTGGATGGGAAATATAGAGATTCTGATCAAGGATTTAAATCTAAGATTTGGGGCGGCATCGGACAGAACACCGGTTTGAGGCTGTGAATGCGGCGCAAACTGGCGGGTTTTCGGGAATCCCGGGAGTCATTCAGCAATTTCCGCTGGATTGTTAATAAGGGACTTAATTGGTATATTTCAGGCTTGTAAAAACTGAAACTAATATCTTATACAATGTCCAAGATCAATGTTGGGGATAAAGCCCCTGATTTCACTTTAAATTCATTTTCCCATTCGGATCAGCCAGTGGAATACACTCTGAGTTCATTTGCCGGCAAAGACAACGTGCTTCTCGTATTCTTCCCGATGGCATTCACAGGTGTGTGCACTGATCAGAATTGCACAATTTCTGACAGTCTGAGCGATTTTGCAAAGCTCAATGTAAAAGTATTCGGAATAAGCACAGACGGTACATTTGTACAGAAGGAGTTTGCGAAGGCAAAGAACATTCAGTACCCGTTGCTCAGCGATTTTAACAAAGAAGTGATTAACAAGTTTGATATAGTCCAGGAGACATTTGCCCACGGCATGAAGAACACCTCGCGAAGGGGCGTCTTTCTTATCGGAAAGGACGGTGCTGTGAAGTACAAGGAGATAACGGAGAATCCCGGCGTTCAGGTCAATTTTGATAAGCTCAAGGAAGCCGTGAACAACCTGGGCTGATGCGTGTTTACAGAAACATCCGTGAAGTTGAATATGACAGGAATACGGCGGTTACGGTTGGAACATTTGACGGAGTGCACCTCGGACACAGGGAGATAATTTCCAAACTCGAAAGAACGGCAAAAGCAAAAGGGCTCAGAAAGCTGGTTGTAACTTTTGAGCCTCATCCTCAGATCGTACTGAGGTCAAAGTCGCCGGATATAAAGGTCCTTTCAACTCTTGATGAGAAGATCGGTATCTTAGGTTCTTTGAACATTGACTCCATGCTGGTGATCGAATTCACCAAAGAGTTTTCGCAAACCGGTGCAGAGGATTTCTACAAAGATTATCTGATCAACGGTACAGGCATTTCAGACCTTGTGCTTGGATACGACCACATGTTCGGCAGAAACCGTGAAGGAAACTTTGAAATGATGAATTTGCTTTCCGGCAGATACGGATTTTCAGTTGACCGTGTGGATGAGTTCAGGTCAGACGGTGAACATGTAAGCAGTACCAGGATACGCCATTTGCTGGAAGCCGGGGATGTTAGAAATGCCGCAAGGATGCTGGGAAGTGAATACAGCTTATCCGGAACAGTGGCCGAAGGAAGAAAGCTCGGCAGAGAACTCGGAATGCCGACAGCAAACATCGTTCCGGATTCGGAGTTCAAACTTATTCCGTTTGACGGAATTTATGCCGTTAAGGTAAGCACCGACGGAGATGAATACGGAGGAGTGATGAACATCGGGACTAATCCCACTGTCACGGACGACAATTCAAAGAAGCTTGAGGTGAACATATTCAACTTTGACGGCGACCTGTACGGAAAGAAGCTGACTGTGAGTTTCGTTGACCGGTTGCGGGCAGAAAAGAAGTTCTCAAATCTTGATGACCTGAGAACGGCCATGCAGGCAGACAAGGCGAAAGCCGGAGAGATACTCCGGGAAAAAACTGAAATGGAATTTAATAACAAAATCACCAAAGCAAACTAAAAGCAATGCCAATCAGCAAAGAAGAAAAACTCGAACTTGTAAGAAAGTACGGAGCCAATGAAAAGGACTCCGGCAAACCAGAAGTTCAGGTTGCGATCCTTACGAAGAGGATCAATGATCTTTCCGCACTGCACTTCAACACAAACAAGAAAGACAATCACTCCAGAAGAGGATTGCTCAAGATGGTTGGAAAGAGAAGAAAGCTCCTGAGATACCTTGAGAACAAGGACATTCAAAGGTACAGGGCAATCATTAAGGAACTTGATATACGTAAATAAAACACAAAGCAAAACATGGCAGTAACCAGAAGCATCGACATCGGTGGCAAAAAAATTACGATTGAAACAGGAAGGCTTGCAAAACAGGCTAACGGCGCTGTTCTGATCTCGTTGGGAGACAACTTCGTACTTTGCACCGCAACAGCAGCCGATCAACCTAATCCCGGCCAGGACTTCTTCCCCCTTACGGTTGATTACAGGGAAAAGACAGCATCAGTCGGAAAGATCCCCGGCGGGTTCTTCAAAAGAGAAGGCCGTCCGACCGAAAAGGAGATCTTATCAGCAAGACTCATTGACAGGCCGATCCGTCCGATGTTTCCGGAAGGATTCTTTACGGAGACACAGATAATGTGCGGAGTTTATTCATCCGACGGGGAGAATGATGCAGACATACTTGCGGCAATCGGCGCGTCAGCGGCATTGCTGATCTCCGACATACCTTTTGATGAACCAATTTCAGAAGTCAGGGTCACAAGAGTTGACGGACATCTAATAGTGAATCCGACGCACAGCGAACTGGAGAAAGGCGATTTCGACATCAGCGTGGCAGGTACCGTTGATTCGATAATGATGGTTGAAGGCGAGGCAAGAGAGATCTCCGAAGCGGAATTCCTCGAAGCGATCAAATTAGCACACACAAACATAATTGAGCTTTGCAAATTCCAGAAGGAGTTCGCTGCTGAAGTCGGTAAGAAGAAAAGAGAACTTACTGCAAAAGAAGACGACACCGAGATAGTAAATGACGTAAAGGCACTTTGCCTTAACGACATAAAGTCCGTCTTCGGAACAGTGATGCCCAAGGAGGAAAGGAAACTCAAGAACAGGGAGATCCATGACAAGGTCATGAGTTCGCTTTCAGAGAAATATCCTGATCAGGGAAAGAAGCTTGAAGAGATCATACATGACCTTCAGTATATAGTGATGCGCAGTATGATCCTTGATGAAGGCAAGAGACTTGACGGCAGAAGTTCGACGGACATCCGTCCGATCTCATGCGAAGTTGCGGTGTTGCCGAGAACTCACGGATCAGCGCTGTTCACAAGGGGCCAGACTCAGAGTCTTACAACAGTCACACTTGGAACCAAGCGTGATGAACAGATCATAGAAGGGCTGAAGGAAGAAAGCACCAAGCGTTTCATACTTCATTACAACTTCCCGCCGTTCAGCACGGGTGAAGTCGGCGGAAGGCCTGGCCCGGGCAGAAGAGAGATCGGCCACGGAAACCTTGCGGAAAGGTCATTAAAGAATCTGATCCCTTCAGATGAGGATTTCCCGTACACGATCAGAATTGTGTCTGACATTCTCGAATCGAACGGCTCTTCATCTATGGCTACGGTATGCGCGGGTTCTCTTGCGCTGATGGATGCCGGCGTAAAGCTCAGCAAGCCGGTCGCGGGAATTGCGATGGGGCTCATAAAAGAAGGTGACAAAGTGGCTGTGTTGTCTGACATACTCGGTGACGAGGATCACTTTGGTGACATGGATTTTAAAGTGGCCGGCACAACCCAAGGAATCACCGCGATCCAGATGGACATCAAGATCAGAGGCATTTCATTTGACATAATGGAAAAGGCGCTTTCACAGGCGCGGGAAGGAAGGCTTCACATACTCGGCGAGATGAGCAAAGCGATCACTGAAGCAAGGGAGTCCATTTCACCGTATGCACCTCACCTATACTCCATTTATATTCCGACCGACATGATCGGCACAGTGATAGGACCGGGAGGAAAGACCATAAGGCACATTGTGGCAGAGAGCGGCGCGGAAGTGGATATAGAAGAGGACGGAAAGGTCACGATCGCGGCGATTGACAAGAGCCAGGCAGACATTGCCACGAAAATGATCCAGGCGCTTACAGAACTTCCCGAAGTCGGGAAAGTGTATGACGGCGTAGTGAAGGGTACAAAAGATTTCGGAGCTTTCGTGGAGATACTTCCGGGTAAGGAAGGACTGCTTCACATTTCCGAGATTGAGCACAGAATGCTCAACAAAGTTGAGGAAGTGCTGAAGCCCGGAGACAAGGTTCAGGTAAAACTGATCGCCATTGAAGACACAGGCAAGCTCAGGCTGAGCAGAAAGGTTCTTCTTCCGAAGGACAAGCAACCTCATCATCAACCGCATCCTAAAAAAGACTGAGATGAAATTTGAAATTGACAAGCAGAAAGACAAAACCATATTCAGGCTTGAGTCAAAGTCGCTGGACCACAGCATAGCTGCAGACCTCAAGACAGAACTCGTCTTTCTTCAAAAGGAAATTGAAAACCAGTTTGTCATTGACCTGAGGGATGTGACAAAGTGTGACAGTTCAGGCTTGTCGGTGTTGCTTTTGTCTGAGAGGCTTGAAAGAGAAAAGGGAAAGAAGCTCATAATAATGAACGTCAATCCTGCAGTCAGAAACCTCATGGAGATAGCCCGGCTTGACAGGCTGTTTGACATGAAGTGACTTTTTTCAAAACGTAATGTTTGGGAACTTCCTGTTGCAGAAGCGGCAGGAAGTTTTTTTTATTTCCGGATAGAAATGAAAACCGAATATATAAGACTGTGCAGGGAATCAGAACTGTCCGCAGGCCGCGGCAGTAGGTTTATGATCGACGACGAAAATGAAGCGGCAGTTTTCAGGATCGGCGAAGAGATCTTTGCAGTTGACAATGTTTGTCCGCACAATCATGTGCCGGAGATATACAACGGCTATGTGGAAGGGCATAATGTATCATGCCCCGTACACGGATTCACATTCAGCCTTGAGACCGGAATGCAACCTACAGGTTTTGGTTGCCGGTTGAGGACATACAGAGTAATTAGGGAAGGCGGTTGGATATTCATTGAGAAGCCTGAAGTGAGCCGGTATGATTTCGGTGCAGATGCCTATGAATGAGCTAAAGGAGGAGATCCGGAAGCTTTGCACAGAAGCCGGATTTTCAAACGCAAGGTTTTCACGCGCAGGGACTCTCAAAGAAGAGGCATTATTTCTCAGGCAATGGCTTGATGAGAACCGACATGCAGGAATGAGCTGGATGGAGAGAAGTTTTGAGAAGAGGACTGATCCCTCGAAAGTCATGAGCGATGTAAGAACCGTCATCTCACTTTCGTATCACTATGAAACTCCCTACGAACACTCACCTTCCGCGGATGTACCCAAGATCTCGCGTTACGCCTGGGGCACAAGAGATTACCACAAGATAATCAAAGGAAAACTGAAGAGACTCTGCGCTGGTATAGAACAAATTTCAGAAGCGATCAAATGCAGTTACTACACGGACGATGGCCCGGTGATGGAAAAGGCATGGGCTGTGCGGTCGGGGCTTGGATGGATGGGAAAGCATACGAACGTGATTGACAAAGACTCCGGCAGTTTCTTCTTTATCGCAACAATACTCATTAATGCTGAGCTTGCGCCTGACAAGCCCGTGGAAGATCTTTGCAGGGATTGCATGCTTTGTGTATCGGCCTGTCCCACCGGTGCCATTTACGAAGAGTATAAGGTTGATTCAAACCTGTGCATTTCTTATCAGACAATAGAGAACAGATCGGATGAGATAACTGGAATTGATCTTCACGGATGGATCTTCGGATGTGATATCTGTCAGGATGTATGTCCCTTCAATCGTCCCGGAACATTCAGTACTGATGAACATTTCATTCCAAACAAGTTTGCATTCAACAAGACGTACGATGAACTTCTGCAAATGAGCGTGGATGAATTCTTCAGGACATTTGCAGGCACTCCCGTGATGAGGGCGAAGTACGGAGGCTTGATGCGAAACCTGCGGAAGGCACGGAGTGAATTGAAGCAAGGAGAATAGCAGTACCCTGTTGGTTGTGCACCGGCAAAAATTACTTCATTCATTTTAGCGATCACAGTAGCTAATTTGAGTGCATAAAACAGAGGAGCAGTTATGAAGTCTTTAATTACACTTTCAATTCTTCTGGCCTTAACCCTGACATGCAATGCCCAGTTCGGAGGCTACGGTTCATATTATCCCCTTCAAACAGGAAACACATGGTACTACAAGTCAGTTGACCATTGGATGCAGCAGTACTTCTTCAAGATCACGATCAAAGGCGACACTATGGTCGGCGGAACAAACTACTTCGTACGTCAAAGAGGAGCCATCACTTCATTGGTCAGATTTGATACGGCATCCGGGAACCTCCTTGAATACAATGCCGGCGGCGGCTGTAACGGTTACACATTCGACAGGATCATAGACAGCATTTCCTCATCCCCGGGCAACTTAGTGTATTGCCAGAATGCGGCCATTTACACAAGGAGATGCGAAATGACAGGCACAGAGTCTGTATTAGGATCCAATCGCAATGTAAGAAAATTTGAACATGACGGACTTGTATCAGAGGAAATGATGTATGCCGAT
>DAIQRO010000039.1:0-654 GCA_036786155.1 Bacteroidota bacterium | reverse complement strand
GGGGTTTATTACTCAAGTACGAGCGAGCCACCTCCTTATACAAGCTATACAGTGCTTCTTGGCTGCAGAATCAACGGAGTTGTTTACGGCGATACTACAATGAGTTCGGTTTCAGAGATTGGGCAAGAGAGTTACGAACACGAAGGCGCACTGGTAAACTATCCCAATCCGTTCAACCCCATGACTGTAATTGAATTTAATGTGAACGTCATTTCGGAAACCGAAGCCATTATTTCTATTTACAATTCTGTTGGCATTCTCGTTGACAGGATATGCATCCCGATAACCGGACAGGGTAAGTATCTGGCAAAATGGGATGCAAGTCAAATGCCGTCAGGAGTATATTACTATTCCGTGAATGTCGGCGACAAGTATGATTTCTCAAGGATGGTTCTTAGAAAATAAGCCTGATGTGAATAGATAACGGGAAGCCGAATAGCTTCTTGATTTCGAAAGTACAATGGTCAACATTGGTCAAGCTTTTCACTTTCCTGCTAAGAGCATATTGGCCTTCACCCGAGCCGATCAATAAGTCGGCAAGAGATGTTGTAACAACTTTAGGCTATTCCCGGTAAATGCCTTACCGAACTCCCGAAATATCTTTTCAAAACATGACCAAAGTCATAGTTTCTGAAATCCTGCCTCCGTAGTTTT
>DAIQRO010000038.1:5440-18895 GCA_036786155.1 Bacteroidota bacterium | reverse complement strand
TTTCGCTCGAGTTGATCTTTGTCGTGATCTCTCCGAGATTGTCCGTGATCAGCTTAATGCTTTTCGTCAGGCTTTCAATGTCGTTTGTTACAGAATTTATGGTCCCGGATGTCTGGGCAAGTATCCTGTCTATCTTTTCAGTTGAGCCGGCGATGTTTGATGTCAGAGAATCGAGATTGTCGTAAAGATCGCTGTTGTTGATCAGCCTTCCGAGAGTTCCTTCTCCCTGATTGACCTTCTTCGTGATATCGGAAATTTCCTTCGCTATAACTTCCGCCTCTTTCGAAGATTGGTTCAGGTTGTTTATGATATCTCCCAATTGCGCCGGCATGACTGCCTTTAGCGTGTCGCCGTTATCAACCGCCGCTGACCCTGGAGTGCCGCCGGAAATCATAAGCACTTTGTTTCCTACCAGCCCCTCGGAATTTATGGATGCCTCGGAATCTTTCTTGATGAAATGCTGCACATCACTCTTCACGTTCATTATCACTTTCACTCTGTCAGTTGACATTATCACTATAGACTTGACCGTCCCGACATTGATACCTGCAAACTGCACATTGTTTCCCTCGTTCAGCCCGTTCACAGTTGAAAACGTGGATGATATCTCAAAGGTCTTGGTAAAAAGGTTATCCCTGCTTCCGATATAGAACAACCCTGCTATGAGAAGCAGTAAGCCGGCTGAAATGAAAATGCCGAGCTTCAGAAGTTTTGATTTATCCATTCCCATAATACTGAAGTTTACTTTTTGTTCCGGGATTTGTCTTACTCAAATTTAAAGAATCCGCTTACGAAATCATCATCCGATCTCTCAAGTTGATCATAAGTTCCTTCCGCCGTGAACTTTCCCTGCTTAAGCACCACTATCCTGTTCGAAACCAACTTCGCACAGGGCATATCGTGCGTTACTATCAGCGAACTTACACCATATTTTTTCTGCATGTCAAGTATAAGATGGCTTATCTCATTTGATGTTACAGGATCAAGTCCGGTTGTCGGCTCGTCATAAAGAATTATCTCCGGATCAAGCATTAAAGTTCTCGCAAGGCCGATCCTCTTTTGCATTCCGCCGGAAAGTTCCGAGGGCATCTTGTCAATTGCATTCAGCAGTCCCACGTTGTCAAGCATCTCCTCAATTTTTGAAGCAAGGTCCCGGCCGTCGTAGCCCGGTTGCCTGATCACGTGGAACATAAGATTTTCCCGTACAGTCATTGAGTCATAAAGCGCTCCGCTTTGAAAAAGGAATCCGATCCTGATCCTGAGACTGCTCATCTGTTTCCCGTTCAGCTCAAGGAAGTTCTCGCCAAAGATCCTGATGCTTCCGCTGTCAGGACGGATCAGCCCGATGATGCACTTGAGTATGACCGATTTTCCGGTGCCTGACCTTCCGAGTATTACAACAGTTTCTCCTTTCCCGATCTTCAGGTCAACGTCATTCAGAACGGCATTGCCTGAAAAGGACTTCTTGAGTCCTTCAATGACAAGTATGTCATTCTCCTTGGCGGTATCAGACTTATCCGTCAAAACAAGATTGAGATGACCTGAACCATTACCATATCAATAAGTATGACAAGCAGAGACGCGATCACAACTGCGGTATTGGCCGCAATGCCTACGCTTTCCGTTCCCCTGCTTGCGTTGAATCCCTCGTAACAACCTACAACCCCCACTCCGAATCCGAACAGGAATGTCTTGAATGTGGCAGGAAGCACTTCCTTGTATCCAAGGATTGCCATTGAACTTGCAATGAAGGATTGAAAGTACAAACCGCCGAAAAGATAGACTGCCAGAAATCCGCCGAAGAGGGCAATTGCATCAGCAAGTATGACAAGCACGGGCAGCATGAGCGTAGCTGCAATCACACGGGTAACCGCAAGATACTTGAAGGGATTTGTGCCCGACACTTCCATTGCATCAATCTGCTCTGTCACTCTCATTGAGCCGAGCTCAGCGCCGATACCCGAGCCGATCTTGCCGGCAAAGATGAGAGCAGTGATCACCGGCCCGATCTCCAGCATGACAGCCAGCGCAACCATTGAAGGCACAAGCGATTCAGCTCCGAATTTCTGCAGAGTCGGAATTGACTGTAGCGTAAGTGTAAGCCCGATGATGAAACCTGTGACGGAGATCAGGGGCAGTGACTTGTATCCGATCATATAACACTGCTTCAGAGTCTCTGAGATCTCGTACGGAGGAAGAAATGCCTCCTTCACAACTCTGAATGCGAAGACCGCTAGCCCCGCAGTCTTAACAAAGAAATCATTAAATGACCTCGGCATGCTGATCAATGTCTTTTCGCTTTTGCCGGCCGTGTTCATTTTGTCGGATTGCTGCTTCTTATATTGAGGTCAATGAATGGGTTTGCAATTCCCACCATCAAACCAAAAGAGAAGTCATACATATCAGAACCTTTTGGAATGTAAGTGTACCTTATTTTAAGATTGGGGTAGATAAGAAGCTTATCGTTTCGGATTGAGTAACCGTAACCTATCTCGGGTGAAATGCCATGGTTTGTCAGGTCATAATAGTAAGATGCGCCTAGCGTGATGCTTGAAGTGCCCTGCAACAGGTTCGAGGGCCTGAAGCCGCCTTTGAGCAATATGTCATATTTGTATCCAACCCTGAAGTTACTGCTTGCTCCCGATCTGAAGATGTATGAATACTCTCCCGCTATTCTGTGCTCACCGAAATATCCGAAACCGACGGAGAACTCCTTGGTCAGACCTCCGCCAATTTTGTCGTTCTGAAAAGTTACGATGGGATTGAGCAGATACAAAAAACTTGCCAACCCAATGCCGATTGCCAGTGATGAGTTTGCTGATTCTGACCTGTCACCACGGTTGCTGAGTTGCAGATGTTCATTTACGGGAAGAGTCTGAGAATGTGAATCGGCAGGAACAGCGGCAATCGGGAAAGTCAAAGCTCCGCAAACAATTATCCGCAGTGCCGTTGACTTCAGCCGTCGTTTCAGGATCATTCGCTATACACAGGTCAGTTCTTCAAAGGCCGTAGTTCCTCTCAGTCTTTCTTCTCCTGCAATGTGAGGTCAGTAATCAATCGACAGAGTCACGAATCCGTAATCATCATTGAACTTCACTCCCTGATAAACATTGTCAATCATTCTGTGAACATAATAAATGTCTAAGTAGAACTGCCTCAGGAACTGCCAGTTCAGGTTTGCCGTGATAATGTCTCTGTTTATCCTGTTGCCCTTCAGGAACTCAGGTTCAGAGTAAGAGTATCCGCTTGCGTTATTGATATCTCCACCGTAGTTCACCGCAACTCTTCCCAGGCTGTCCAGCACAATTCCGTTTGCAGACCGCTGATGCTGATAAAGCAGTTTAAGTCTCACTCTGTTTGTTATGTCATAGTCAAGCCCGAGTGCAATCTCATCCGAATTGGGTTCAAGATGATGCCCGAGCGGCAGGTCCCAGTGAGTGTACTGAGTTTTATTTGACACATGCGAATATACAAAGGGATCCAGGCGTGTGTACTCAGCCTTGAATCTCAGATTCGGCAACGTGAATGCATTCTCCCACATTCCGCCCAACTGCCATGCAAACTTATTTGTGATTGACGAATTGTCTTTGAAGAGCGTGCTGAAATCAAGATCATCAACAAGCAGTGAGCCCTGAAAGGCAAGCGACTTCACCGGATTCACGTACATGTCAAATCCCAGCAGTGAGTTGTTGTCATTGTTCTCCACTTCCTGAGAAGACTTGTTCAGCTCGGCTGAGGTAAGAAAGCTGATCGGATTCAGGAACGTGAAGCTGAAAGGTGTGTTTGCCGAGATCACGCTTTCAAAGAAACCCATCTGAAATGCGCCGGAGAACATTATGTCCAGCCTGTGTGTGGCAATGTTCTTTGCGTCAAGGTCACGGCCAAGCGAATCCCCGCGAAGGCTCCCGTAGATGAAGCTGTAGGCAACTGCCTTGTAAGCAAGGTCAAGCTTGAGATAATCAAACGCAACGGTGTTGTTGGAAAGAAATAGCCGGTCAGTGAATCCGAAACCCATATAAACGGGATTTCTGCCGACAACGAGCGCAAGCCAACTGCCGGGAGTTCTGTAGCGTAGGTATCCGTCAAAGGTGTCGAAATTATTCTGCTCATACTGAAACTTGTACTGAGCAAAGAGTCTAGGATCAGTGTTTCTGGCAAACGTCACATCACCAGAGTCACCCGAAAGTTTCTGTCCGTTGGAAGCACGGAGGTAATAGCCCACACTGTTGTAGAGCGTTCCGCGGAGCCTGAAACCAAGTTCGCCGAGAGTGATGGAATGCCTTCCGATGGAGTCCCCTCTTGATTCCCTTTGCGAAAGACTTCCGAGCCCGTCAAGGAACAACGTGGCATTTGAATCAGCGTAACTGTACAGGTCTTTCTGCTTATCATCGGAGAAGATGTATTTTGTGGTCTTGAACAGAGAAGCCCGCTTATCAAGAGTTCCGGTAAGCTCATAAGAGAACTCGATCTCATAGTCGCTGAGCAGTTTTTTGTCAACCGGTGTGAGCTTGCGCGACTTTTCTGAAATGATCCTGAGAAAACCCGCAGCCGCCTCGCGCGAGACAGGAATGATGCCGGGATTGTATTCAGGCAGGATCTGAAGCGCCCTCATCCTTGAAAAATAATCGTACACAGGGCTTGAGACGGGCACCAGTTCTACCTGCGCATTGGCACTTGCAAGCAAAATGAAGAACAGAACCGGTATTAATCTTTTGATCATATCGGTATTCTTATGAATGAAATGTATTGGGAATGTTATGGAGAAACGGACTGATGCAGGATATGATCTTCTCCGGCGTATTCAGGCACAAGAGTTCTTAGCATGCCAACAATAGTATCCCTGTCGTTCTCATGCCTCTTCTCAAGGAGGAGTTCCAGGTTTTCTTCAAATCCGTCGGGAATGAAGTGACTCGCATTTGATGCGATCAGAATCTTTTCATGCAGAGTCTTCTCATAGATCTCACCCGAAATGAAAAGTTCTTCAAACAGCTTTTCGCCGGGCCTCAGGCCGATCATGTTGATCTTGATGTCTTTGTCCACTTCGTAGCCTGACAGCCTGATAATATCTTTGGCGAGGTCATATATCTTTATCGGCTTGCCCATGTCGAGTACGAATATCTCGCCGCCGTTGCCAATCACAGACGCCTGAAGCACAAGCTGAACGGCCTCCGGTATTGTCATGAAATATCTCTGGATATCCGGATGGGTAATTGTAACCGGGCCGCCTTCTGTGATCTGCTTCTTGAACGTAAGAACAACGCTTCCGCGGCTTCCGAGCACGTTTCCGAATCTTACTGCGGAGTAGTTCTTGCCGTATTCCCTTGCCGCCTTCAGCACTATCATCTCTGCAACTCTCTTGCTTGCGCCCATAATGCTTGAAGGATTGACGGCTTTGTCCGTAGAGATGAAAACAAAATTGCCCACGTTATGCTTCAGCGAAAGATCAATGAGATTTTGCGTGCCCTTGATATTGTTGCTGACGGCTTCACATGAGTTTTGCTCCATCATCGGCACATGTTTGTGAGCGGCGGCGTGAAATATCACGTCCGGCTGAACTTCACCGAGAAGGTTGTCAACCCTGTTGTAAGACCTTATGTTTGCAATCGAAGTATTGACCTTAGTGCCGGCGAATTTCCCGTTGAGTAGCGAAAGTCTTTTCAGAACTTCATGCTCGATGTCGAAGATCGAGTTTTCTCCCTGTCCAACGAGTGTGAGTTCAGCAGGTGAACACTTGATGATCTGCCTGCAAAGCTCGCTTCCGATGGAACCGCCTGCTCCTGTAACCAGTACTTTCTTTCCTTTGAGAAAATCCGCTACCCTTTTGATATCGGTCTGCACAGGTTCTCTTCTGAGAAGGTCTTCAATCTGAACTTCCCTGATATTGTCAATCCTGACCCTCTCGTCGAGTATTTCGTATATGCCGGGAATGGTCCTTGTCTGAACGCCGCATTTTCTGCAGATGGAAACTATGTCCCTGATCTCCGAACCCGGTGCGGTCGGCATTGCTATGATGACCTTTGTGATGTTGTGTTTTGAGATCGCTTCCGGTATGCTGTGCCTTGAGCCGATCACAGGAATTCCCCTGATCTTCAGGTCCTTCTTTTCGATGTCATCATCAATGAATGCAACGGGAACCATTCCGAGCTGAGGGTTTCTTTGCATCTCCTGCACAATGGATATGCCGGACTTTCCGGACCCGACTATAAGCACCCGCTCACCATGGAACGACATTTTCCTCTTCTCATTGAACCTCTCCATGAGCCTGATGCTGAACCTTGAACCGGTAACAAAAAAGAAGATGAAGATACCGTCGAGCAAAGGAATTGAAGCAGGAAGGGTTTCAAAACCAAGGATATCGAAGTTATGGAAGAAGATGAATACTATTGAATGGATCAGAACAGCCCAGAATATTATGAATATCAGCTTGGCAAGTTCGTCAACGCTTGCACTGTGCCAGTACCTTTTATATAGGCCCAGCTTCAGGAAAACAAGCATATCAATTGCGAGGAAAATTAGCGTGCAGTAAATCAGCCCGCTTAAGTAAGGATCAAGATCCACTTTGACGTCTAAGCGAAGAGTCAAAGCCAGGAAAGGACTTACAAGAAGGAATAACAGATCGAGAACAAGCAGATGCCTGTTCCTGAGTTTCAGAATTCCCCTATTTAGAAATTTTTCAAACATTAATATTAATGTTCATCTTACCCTGTGTTCACACTTCACCATATACGCATTCAGTCGTATCTTACAGGAAAACGTTTTGGGGATTTGCCTTCCTTATGAGGGTCTTTTGAATGGTCAAAATTAAACAATCGAACAGATTGATTCAACAAAGATTTTGATGTTTCGTATTAATTGATGTTAATGCGGAAACAGGAAAATTCATGTTCCCGGGCTTCCATTGACAATCGCAGAAAGGGTTTTGAGTATTACTTTCATATCCTTCAGGATTGACCTGTCGCTTATGTATTCAAGGTTGATCTTTATCTTGTCCGGCATAATGTGACTGATGTAATGATCCTCGGGATCGGGCTTTCCGCTGAGTATTTCATTCTCGTTCCTGTACTTTATTGAGGCTAGGTCTGTAATGCCCGGCCTCACATCAAGAACCTTCTTCTGGTTTTCGTCATACAGTTCGACGTACTTTCTTACCTCGGGACGCGGCCCGACTATGCTCATATCTCCTTTGAACACATTGAACAACTGCGGCAATTCGTCCAGCTTATACTTCCGGAGTATTGCTCCCACGCCTGTTATTCGCGGGTCGCTGTCGCCAACTGTCAGCAGACCTTTCCTGTCGGAGCCGGTGTACATTGACCTGAACTTATAGACCTCAAAGTCGGTGTTGTATCTTCCCACTCTCTTTTGCCTGTAGATGGCCGGACCCGGTGAGCTTCCTTTTACGGCAATGAATATCAGAAGTAGTAAAGGAGAGAGCACAAGAATGCCTGCACCTGAAAGAAGTATGTCTGAAAGTCTTTTGAGCATTAACCTTTCACAACAACTTCGTATGCATGGATCACCGAAGATGTTATCTTCTGAAGATCGTCATCCGTAAGCTGTGGGTAAACCGGAAGAGTTATCACTCCTTTGTAGTTCGAGTAACTGACGGGATATTCGGCAATGTCGTAACCTCTTTCGCGAAAGACCGTCAGCATAGGCATCGGTACGAAGTGGACGTTAACCGCGACTCCCTGTTCGTTGATCACTTCTATCATCATATCGCGTTCCGATTCTGAAATGTCCTTTATGCGCAGGAGATAGATATGGCAAGATGACTCTCTGCCGTCAAAAGATCTCGGCGGCAGAACCGCCCAGGGTCTTGCGGAGAAGGCACGATCATAGTTCTCAAAGATCCTGAGACGTCTCTTCAGAAGATCCGACTCATACTTTCTGATCTGTGCAAGCCCCACAGCGGCGCAGATGTCGTTTAGGTTGATCTTGAATCCGGGATAGACAATATCATATCGCCAGTTGCCGCCCTGCGACTTAGTGAATGCATCCTTCGTCTGGCCATTGAGTGACAGAAGCCTCAACCAACTGTAAAGCTCCTTGTTGGCAAAGGGTTCGGGAAGATTAATGCATACTGCTCCTCCTTCGGCTGTTGTTACATTCTTGACAGCATGGAAGGAGTAAACAGTCACATCGCTCATTTGCGCAGCGGGTCTCCCTTTGTATGCCGCGCCGATCGAGTGAGCAGCGTCTGCAATTATAAGCATTCGTCCCAGTTTCATTTGCTCAGGCGATTCGGCATTGAACAAGCTTTTCACCTCGGGCGAATCAATTACATTCCTTATCCCGTCGTAATCGCATGGATAACCGGCAATGTCAACCGGCATTACCGCCTTTGTCTTTGCGCTTATGAGCAGTTTCATCTTTTCAACATCAATGCAGAAGTCATCGCCTACATCGCACATCACGGGAATTGCGCCCAGGTGCATTACAGCAAGCGCGGTAGCGCAGTAAGTGTAAGCCGGGACTATCACCTCATCGCCCCTCTTCACTCCGAACCAGTGGAGCATGAGCATCAGCGCTGATGTTGCCGAGTTCACACACAGTACATTTTCAATTTCCGCGAGTTTCGCGACCTCTTCTTCGAGGGCTTTCACTTTCGGACCGGTTGTGATCCATCCGGAGGTCAGCGAGTCCATTACTTCCCTGATCACATCTTCGTCAATCAGCGGCGGAGAGAACGGTATCATTTCAGATTTTTGTTTTGGGATTTGTATTCGATCAGCTTCTTCCTCAGGATAAGTATGAAGGGAAGACTGAGATAAACGGAAAGTTCAACTGTATAGCTGTATCTCTCAAGCGAAGATTCAACACTGCTCACGAGCAATGCTTTCAGAACGAATATCAGAATGAAGAGGGATGACAATACAGCATCGCTGTCGCGAAACTTCCCCGCAAATAGGACCCGCAGAGAATAGTAGATCATAACCGCAAACAGTAACAGCCACAAGGGATTTCTGAATACAATGGAAGACAGCCGGAGATACAAACCGGCCACGGTCATTAGCAATGAGGGTTTGAGCGAAACGCTTCCGTCCTGGTTTCTCACAAATCCGTCAAGGTCTTCCTGCGCCTCAAACTTCTCCCTTACAAAATCCTTCACACTTGCATTCAGCTCTGCACTTCCCGAGACCTGCCTCCACTTTCCGTCTTCAAGTTCTTTAACGAATCTCCTGTCAATCACAGACCTCTTGTAGATCTTCTCAAGCTCCGCAAAGTAATCCATGTTTCTGCCTACGTTGGTGAAGAAGTAATACAGATTGCAGAAGAAGAACTTTGCATAAATTTCGGGATGAGCAGATATCGCATCCAGGGATATTTGCCTGAGGTACGGCTGAGCTTTTATGTAAGTCATAGAGCTGTCCGACTTCTTCAGATTGTCAACAAGCATCATCTGCATGTGGAAGTGATCTTTGAACGTAATGAAGAGACGGTCAGGGTTGTATGAATTCCTCACATAGTTTAGGTCGCGCCTCGGGATTGAATCAAGCGTTGACCGGATAGCATTGTTCACATTCTCCGGATAATTATCTGACGGCGCCATGAAGAGTACTGTAACGCCGGCAAGGTTTGCTTCACCAAAAGGAGTTATGGTGAACTTTCCCAGCGTGAATAAATTGTATGTGCACAAAGCAATAAGAAGTAACATACAGGGAGCAATAAGCGCGACGTATGACCGGATGCCGGACCTTTTCATGTAGAAGTAAATGATAAGCGGAAGCAGTAGTCCGATGAGAAAAAGCCCCGCCGGCCTGATGTAGATCAGCAGACCTATAAGCGCTGAAAACACTGCCCATATCCACACCTTCTCCGACTTCACAGCCAACAACAAAACTCCGGATGCAAAAAGCATTATGCTTGTGAATATGCCTTCGGTTAGCATTGACATCTCAAGCACAAGAAAGTAGCTCGATGTGATGAATCCGCAAACCGCCACGGCAAACCAGATCACCATATTGCTGTAGTATCTGTAAGCGACAGCAAGGAAGAACACTGCCGAAAGGTATGTTATCACACTTTGGACAAGCGAGATGGAGATGAAGTTCTTTCCAAACGACCAGACCGCGGCAATGAAAAGCGGATATCCCGGAGTTCTTATATCGAAGAGCGGAGCCTTCAGTTCAAGAAGCTGAAACGCAGCGGCAATGTATGAAGCGCTGTCGCTGGAAAGCACTATGACAGGATAATGCATGAAGTACGGCAATCTCGTAACAAGAAATACCGCAGACACTGCCAGAATGCTGAGAAAGAAACTTCTGCCGGCCTGCAATTCAGCGCCGCCCTTGATTTATAAGGTCATCCTCCCTGTTGAGAATGTGCTTGAGCTGAACCGAAAGAAGTCCGATGCCGAACATTAGCACGGAAAGCAGGATGCTTCCCAGTCCAAGATAGAATGTTATGGTCTTTTTGAATGCAAAGGATAGGATGAAATTGAAACCCGCAAACAAGATCAGCAGGGCAGAGAACACAATGAATATCTTTATGGGATTGTAAAACATTATGGCCTCAACTATAAACTGCAGTGTTCTCATTGAGTCACGGAAGAGCCTGACTTTGGTCTTGCCCTCTCTCTTGTGATACTCGATCGGAATATACTTCACAAACATTCCGTTCATCATGTATGCGAGTGTGAGAGAGGTGGTGAAGCTGAATGTATCGCACAGCTTTGAGAAGTACGGAATGACCTCATTCTTCGAAAAGACCCTCAGCCCGGAATTGATATCAGGGATCTTGCGGCCTGCTGTGAATTCGACTAGCTTCTTCAGCACAAGTCTGAGTGACTTCTTTTTGAATGACTCATCATAGTTCTCGCCCTGTCTTGCACCGACCACCATGTTGAATCCCTTTCCGTATTCTTCCACCAGCGCCGGAATCATATCGATCGGGTAAGTACCGTCCGCATCTGTGATAACAATTGTATCATGCTTCGCCGCCCGGATTCCGTCTTTAAGCGACCTGCCGTATCCTATATTGTGAGGGTGGGTAATGGTAACAGCGCCGGACTTCAGGCTCATTTCAGCGGTCTTGTCTGTCGAACCGTCATCAACAACTATTATTTCAGCATCCCTGATCCCGGAATTGTCAAGCATCCTCTGGACTTCAAACACTGTGAGTGCAATCACGGAGCCTTCATTGTAAGCAGGTATCACAACTGTGAACATGGTCAGGTTAGTTTTTTTCTGTAAATACTTATCAGCGAAATCCCGATCGGTGAACTCAGAGGAAGGACCTTTCTCGAGAACGGAACTATATACTTGTCAAACAATCCTATCTCCGATTTTGTGTCGTTTATGTTTCCCGATTTCATGAGCTTGTAAACCGCCCAGTATCCAAGTGCACCGATCGGATTGAAGTAATACTGCCTGAGCAATTCAACTTCTTCAGGAAGGCAGAAACTGTTCATCATCTCTTTTGTGTACCTACGGAAGTGGCCGGCCGCAACATCAAAGTTTGAGTAAAGAAACTTGTGCGAAGGCACAAGGTGAAACAACACGCCTCCTTTCTTCAGGAGGCCAAGAAGTTTTGAGAAGAATGCAGAGTCGTTTTCCACATGCTCCATCACGTTCATGCACACTATCAGATCATAGCTTCCTTCTACATCCATCAGGTCAATGCATTCGATCCTCAATCCCTTTGCGAAATCCTTCTTTCTTATATGATCAATTGCAGGAGCAGAAATATCAATGCAGTAGAGCGAATCGTATCCGCCATGCTCCACAATCAATTTCGTAAATGAACCTACACCGCAACCTACCTCAAGCACATCGCCGCGAATATATTCGCTGAACAGGTCAAATGTCCATTGATTGTAGTTTGTTGCTTTCTGCATCTGTTCCGCAGATGTGAACAGCTCAGACATATTATTTATCATCAATTTTTTTTACAAACACTGCGGGATTGCCCGCATAAATGCAGAACGGTTCAACGTCCTTTGAGACCACACTTCCCGCGGCGATTATTGAACCTTTGCCCACAGTGACTCCCTTCATAATGAAACAGCTTGCACCGATCCAAACATCGTCTTCTACTCTCACCGGCTTCCGCACTATCTTATCCCACCTTCTCAGCCTGTTCTCCCACGGAACATTGTGAGTGTTCGTATCCATGATCACAGTATTCGCGCCTATCATAATCCTGCTGCCGAATGTCACGCTCATCTCACTGATGATTGCAGTACCATTAAGATAGACCTCATCTCCTGTGGTGATGCTGCCATCTTTCGAGGTCCGCAATAGTACCGGACCCTCGAGATTGCCCGAATTGTAAGTGCACAGCGCCGAGTTAAGACGCATATTGTTTCCGAGAGTGATCCTGCCTTTGTTCTCAATCCTCGGAATGCCGTAAACTTTCACACCCCTGCCGCATTTAACACGGTTCAGTTTGAGAATGAACTTTGCAACAGGTGACATCAGCACAACACCGACCTTTGACGGATGCAAAATGCCGTCTTTGAGAAGTTCATAGTAATTCTCATTTCCCGTGTCAAACTTCAGTTTCTCGTCATATCCCAAAAGCTTGCCCACTTATCCGCACAGATTCATTTCTTCACTCCGCTTCCGCTCCAGCTTACACCTTTATAAGGCCTTATGCTGACATCTCTGAAAATATTTCCGTCAAACCACTTGCCGATCCTCTCCCTGCTGATGAAATCAACCTGAGGTGCATTGAGTTTGTCGAATACATTCAATGTGTTCCTTTCGAAGCTGAGCTTTCTGAAATTTCCGAAGTACTCATAGAACGGAAGAAACGTCAGGGGAAGAAGATAGACCGAATAAACGGGAACATAAAGAAGCGCCGTGATGAACTTTGACAATCCAAGCAAAGCTTCGCGGCTCATGTTCCTCAGGAAAGTTTTCCTGAACGGCTCGACAATCTTTTCAACAAGTTCATTTCCCTCCTTTGAATAAACCCAGACTATGAGCTTGCCGCCCGGCTTCACATGCTTTGTAAGATTGCCGATCGTCCTGTCGGGATCATCCGTGTGGTGAACCACACCTATTGAGAAGACAATATCGAACTGCCTTCCCAGGTCCATTGCGGCAATATCCGCCTCAACAAACTGCACATTACGTGCGCCTGCATTCCTTTGCCTGGCAATGTCTGTCGTATTAAGATCAACTGCCGTTACAGATTCCGCAAGCGGAGCAACGAATGAAGTGTGCTGCCCCCCGCCGCATCCGCACTCAAGCACACTCTTGCCGCGAAAGTCTTCCAGTGTGTTCGGCAGGATCCAGTCTTTGAAGAGAAACAGTTCGTTGTCTTCAAGCAATGTCCATTGCCTGTGCCACTCGGACTGCTTCTTCTGTTCAGCGGAGCTTTCTGTCATAAACATATTTGTTGAATGTCCTGAATTCGTCCATCCCGTTGGTGCCCAGCCAGCTTCCTACAGGGGCATTGAACCCGCTCTTCTTCTTATCTAGAACGAACCCCGGAAGTATCTTTCTC
>DAIQRO010000038.1:0-5430 GCA_036786155.1 Bacteroidota bacterium | reverse complement strand
AGTATGTATTTTGTTTCAAAGCCTTTCATTTTCAGACCGGCAGGTATCGAAGCGGCATAGCACGCAAGATCAGGATCAAGGTAAGGGCTTCTTGCCTCGAGCCCCCAGTGCATTGTTGCCCTGTCCACTTTTACGAGAATGTCATCCGGAAGCCATGTCATGCAGTCAACGTAAAGATTCCTGTCAAGCGCGCAAAGTCCGTACGCATTATCATAAAATTTTTTGAATGTCCTGAACGGATCAGTGTCAAAGACAAGCTGTTCGTTTTCCCTTCCGAGAATGGCAACCCTTTCCTCCGGCGTGAAATATTGCCTCCACATATAATGCGCCCTGTCGGCATCATGCATTGCACCGTTCAGGAACTGTCTCTGCTTGTATTGCCAGTTGAGCTTCTTTGAATTGCCTGATGAAGAAAGCAGGGATGAGACCAGCTTCTTCAGTGAGTTGGGAACCGGCCGGGCAAAAGCATGGTACTTGTCAGCTTTGTAAGTTATGTAACCCGCAAACATCTCATCGGCTCCGTCACCGCTCAGCACAACCTTAACATACTTTGATGCAAGCCCTGAAACTTCAACCATCGGAATGAGTGAATTGTCAGCGAATGGTTCATCGAATGCATCTATTGATTCGTTGACAGCATCGATTGCATTGTCTTTGTTGCAGATCATACTGTGATGCACAGTGCCGATCCATGAAGAGATCCTCTCTGCATCGGGAAGTTCGTTGTATGATTCACTTTGAAATCCTACACTGAATGTGTGAAGCTCACCTGTGTGAAACCTCTTCATCAATGCAACAACAGAACTTGAATCGATACCGCCGCTCAGGAATGCACCCACAGGCACATCGCTGATCATCCTTCTCTTCACAGACTCAGAAAGCAATTCTGTAATATGTTCTGCAATCTCATCTTCACTTTCTGCCGTCTTAGCTCTGAACGACTCAGCAAAGCTCCAGTATCGAACGGGAGTACCGGCTCTCTCTTTTGAGAACTTAATGTACGAAGCAGGTTCGAGCTTCCGGACATCCCTGTAGAGACTCATTGGCGAGAGGATATATCCCAATGCCAGGAAACAATTGATGCCTTCCGGAGAGATCGCCTTTGGCACAGAGCTGTCGAGCATAAGAGATGTCAGTTCCGACGCAAACGCTACATCACCCGGGCCGGAGACATGATAATAGAGCGGTTTCTTTCCGAAGCGGTCTCTTGCAAGAATAAGTTCTTTCTTCTCTTCATCCCAGATCGCAATTGCAAACATGCCGTTGAACATCTCAAAGCAATTCACACCGTACCGTGCGTAGCAATGCAGGATCACTTCCGTATCGGAGTGACTGAAAAAACCGGTGCCGAATTCTTTCTCAAGCATTTCCCTGAGCAAGGGGAAGTTGTACACTTCTCCGTTGTAGGCAACGAAATATCTGCCTCCGGGAATCGTCATGGGCTGATTGCCTTTTTCCGACAAGTCAATAATGGACAACCTTCGATGCCCCAGAGAGATATTGTCAAGATCTAGCACACCTTCGAAATCGGGACCGCGGTGCGCAAGCGATCCGGTCATCTTCCTAACCACCTCCCTGCGGTTGCTGTCAGCGCCGTTCCAGTCTGTCTTACCGGCTATTCCGCACATCCGGTCATTCCCTCAGTCTATTTTGTAATATTCCCGGTACCAGTCCACAAACCTGCCAAGCCCTTCGCAGATCCTCACCTGCGGTTTGAAGCCTGTCAGCTTTTCGAGCTCAGATGAATCCGCAAAAGTTATCTTCACATCACCAGGCTGCATCTCTTTAAAGATGATCTCAGCCTTCCTGCCTATCTTGTCTTCGAGTGTTGTAACGAATTCCATCAGATTCACCGGATGTTCGCCTCCAATATTGAGAAGGCGGTAACCTTCGGGCTTAACCTTTGTGATCAGTCTGTACATAGACTCGACAACATCATCAATGTAGGTGAAGTCACGCATCATGTCACCGTTGTTGTAAACTTCGATCGGCTTTCCCGCAAAAATGTTTCCCGCGAATTTGAAGTATGCCATGTCGGGCCTGCCCCACGGGCCGTAAACAGTGAAGAAGCGAAGTCCCGTAACGGGAATTCCGTACAGGTGATGATATGTGTAAGCCATAAGTTCATTCGCCTTCTTTGTGGCAGCGTAGAGTGACACGGGATGGTCAACATTATCTGTGACGGAGAAAGGCACCTTGGTGCTGTTTCCGTAAACCGAGCTTGAAGAAGCATAGACAAGTGAGCCGACATTTGCTTCCCTGCACGCCTCAAGCAGATTGAAAAATGCGTTCACGTTATTCTTAAGACTCACTTCAGGATTTGTGATCGAATACCTGACGCCGGGCTGTGCAGCGAGATTCACAATTGTGTCCGGCCTGAATTCGGTTAAGAATTTTGTCAGACTGTCCTTATCGGTCATGTCAACCAGTCCGAACCTGAACGCGGACTTATCTTCCAGCATGCCGAGTCTTGCCTTCTTCAGATCCACGTCATAGTAAGCATTGAGATTGTCAATTCCTGAAACTTCGATGCCGGAATCAATCAGTCTCTTTGAGAGATGGTAGCCGATAAAACCTGCGGCGCCCGTTACGAGTACTTTCAAACCGTTTCCTTCTCATTTGATTTGGCAAGATGTTTCTTCAGTTTGTTTCTCATGGCGATATACTGAGTCATTCCCGGATATGTGTAATTGCCGGCTTTTGCGTTGCGCGAAGGCAAAGGCCTGTGATCACCATTCTCGAGCGATTCAAGAAATTCTCCAACTTCACCGAGACTGTCGAATATTGCCTTATGGCCTATGAAAGAATAATTGTGACGCGTCAGGTCAATACCCTTTGCCTTTCCCTGAACATACACCTCACCCGCATCTATTTTGTCATTCATTCGGAGGAATGAATATGCCAGGTTGTCATATTCTCCGTTGTAAAGAGTCCAGAACGGCGAGTAAAGGCCCTTGTATTCAGGCGTCAGGCCTTCATGCCAGAGGAATACACCGTATGCAGGGATTGCGCGTATCTTCTTTCCGAAAAAGTCATTGACGCACATTGCAAAGATTATGTCCGGCTTCACCTCGTTCAGAAAGTCGAGCACTTCCTTTTTGTTCACATTATCCGAACTGATCTCAGGAAATTTCAGATCGCTGAATTTTCTGCCCTTCGATTTCCAGTAAGGCCTGATAATCTCTCTCTTTAGATAACCAAGGTCTTTCACGGCAACTTTCTTTTTTACATAGAAGAAGAGCATAAGTACATTGATGACTTTGAAGAATCCGTACTTCTTTGCCCTCTTCATTCCGTAGTCAATCCTGCCTTTCCATGACTTCCGCCAGGTCGCGGAATCTGACCACACAACTCCTGCAAGATGTGTGCGCTCCGCAATCCAGTCTACTATCATTTCATCGAACTCATTCTTTGACCCGATGAATACGCTTTTCATTTTCAGCCTGTTCAATGCACGTCCAAATACTTTTTCAATTCTTCAGCAAACTCGGGAATGATCTTGTTTCTGTCAAACTCATTGATTGCCGTTGCTGTACAATTTTCAGACAACTGTTTGAGCAGTCCGGGAGTGCCAATGAGCCTTCGGATATTTTCAGAAAGCGCATTCAGATCGCCCGGCGGATTAACAAGTCCGACGTTTCTTGATCTTACAATCGCGGCGCCTTCTCCCGCACCCGAGAACAGGATAGGAAGGCCTGCAGACATGGCTTCATATATCTTTGAAGGGACTGCGCCGTAGATGTTTCTTACAAGCGGAATGAGAGCACAGTCAAACTCCGAAAGCAGTTTCGGCACCTCTTCTCTCGGAACCGAATCATGAATGAAGACGCCTCTCTCCGGATGATTACGGACAAACTCCTCTATTGCGCTGCGCTCGGTGCCATCCCCGCAAATATGGAATTCGCATCCTAGTTTACTGAAGTCAATTCCCTCTGCGATGTGCGAGATCTTCTGGGCTACGCCCAGCAACCCTGCATAGATGATTCTCATCTTTCCGGAAGAAAGCCCTTCGGGCTTTTTCAGCCCCGCAAACCGTTTCACATCAACTCCGTTCCTGAAAAGATATTGGCGCTTCGCGCCGCTCTTCCTCAAATGATCGACAATCTCCTCCGACTGCCCCGTGCACATGAATGCATTTCTGTACAGATACTTCTCAAGCGATTCTATTGCGTGGTAAAGTTTGCCGTCGCTGACCGAGCCGAGTTCTTTTGACGAAAGCGGCCAGATGTCCGATACGTTCATGAGGAGCTTCGCTCCGCAGGAGCGGGCAAGCATAAGCCCTGAAAGGGCGAGCGTGAGCGGCGGACTCTCGGCAAAAATATAATCGGGCCTGAACTTCCTGACCGATGAAACGCTGAACAGGCTTGTGAATGAAATGGAAAGCATTGATACGATCCTAGGCAATGACCTGGGCAGATTTGAAGCGTAGAGCCAGTATCTTTCAACATCTATCCCGCCTATCTTTTCTTTTT
This sequence comes from Bacteroidota bacterium, assembly GCA_036786155.1. Taxonomy (GTDB): domain Bacteria; phylum Bacteroidota; class Ignavibacteria; order Tepidaquicellales; family Tepidaquicellaceae; genus JADJAH01. The sequence continues at coordinate 958 of DAIQRO010000038.1, read as the reverse complement.
TCCTGAAACTGCCTGAATATTCTGCATAGATCTTTCCCTTCGGGTAATTGGGCAGAGCCGTAACCACCTTCACTTTCCAGCCAAGGTCCGTGAACATCTGCGAAAGCTCAAGCAGCCTGTTTTGCGGTGCGCCGGTTTCGGGATAAAAATACTGAGTCAGAATTACGATCTTCAAATCACTTCATGCACGAATAAAAGTGCTTCATCTTTCCTGCTTTCGTCCGCTTTATGCTGTCCACCCTTACGATCTCAAAATTCAGTCCCGGCTCAAGGTAAAGGTCTATGTTCTTTTGTATCAGGTCCCTGTCAGTTTGCGATACATCGCTTTCAGAAACTACTTCGAATACAAACCTGTCGGGCGCTACCTGCTTGATGATGAACTCCTTCAGGTTGCCTGACTTTTCAAGGATCTTCCGCGTAATGAAATAAAAGCTTATGCCGGAAGATTTCTTTCCGCTCGGAAGAATAACGATATCATTCACACCTCCCAGCAATTGCCTGATCGTGATCTTTTCGTCCGTCACGTTCACGAGTGCCCTGTCTCCGATCTCGTATCTTATGAACGGCATTGCCTTGTTGTGCAGTGATGTAAGCACAATTCTTCCCTCACCGTCCCCATGAATGTGATTCCCCTTTTCATCAAGAACTTCTATGAAGATGTTTTCATTTGACAGTCTCCAAACTCCTTCAAGGTCTTCAAAAGCTATCAGGTCAACTTCCGAAGTGCCGTATTCATTCACCGCCTTCACTCCGAACGCGCGTTCAATTATCTGCTTGTCTTCTGCGGTGCAGTTCTCGGAGGTGCAAATGCATACTTTCAAAGAGGGGCAAACTTTCTTCAGCAGGACATCTTTTCTGATCAGATAACGTGCGAAGAGAACGATCGAATTTGTGTAGCCGTAAACATAATCAAAACTGTCTTTGCCGATATTGAAGGTTAGCGACCTGTCGTCAACCA
>DAIQRO010000256.1:0-3942 GCA_036786155.1 Bacteroidota bacterium | reverse complement strand
CTTCATCCCGACGGGCCATATCTCATAGGCGGAAGATGTTTCGGCGGCAGAGTGGTGTTTGAAATGGCACAGCAATTCATGAGGCAGGGGCAGGAAGTGGCATTGCTTGCGATCTTCGACACATGGCCTCCTTTCCGCGAAATGCCAAAGGCCTATGTGCCTCCAAAGAGAGACTTTAACCATTTTGTGAAGAGTTCACTTGCGCATATGAAATCGGGAGATTTCTGGCATGTAGTAAATAACTATGCGGGCAATAAGATTGGCAAAGCGACATGGAAGATCAAGAACAAGCTGAAGTACACTTTCAGCAGTGAGAAAAAGAAGCTCTACAACAGGATCATGCTTTTGCATTTTGCGGCACAGGACAGGTACGTTGCCAAAAAGTATCCGGGCAGGATCACCTTGATAGAATGCGCAACATTCAAACCGGAATTCAGAAAGGGTTGGGAGGAGCTGGCCGGCGGCGGGTTTGAGACATACGTCGTTCCTGATACTGATCATAAGACTATTGTTAGGGAGCCGAAGATCCGCGACTTTGCCGAGAAGCTGAATTTTGTGCTGGAGAAGACTCATAAAGAGATCGAATCACGCGGCAGATCCAACGGAGCGTCAAACACTGTTGCCTCCCGCAAGAGTGTTGAAAACGCCTGAACGATGCCGCTCCTGAGCAATGAGATACAAATTCTGTGCTCGGATATTTCCCGCCCTTTGGAAAGTCCTGAAGACTCTGCAGGCCTGCTTGATGAGTCTGAGAAAGAAAGATACCGCAGGTTCAGGTTTGATGCTGACAGGCTGAGGTTCCTTCACGGAAGATCGATCCTGAAGAAACACGCATCAAGACTTCTTGAAGCAGATCCAAATGAGATGATGATCTCATTCAATCCTCACGGAAAACCGCTGTTCAGCAATCAGCCCCTCAAGTTCAGCATTACGCACTCCGGCAATGTTACTGCCGTGGCATTCTCGCATACGATAGAAATCGGCCTTGATTCCGAATGCATCAGGGAAATTGATGACATCAGCGGACTGTCGCTTAGATTTTTTTCGGATGCGGAGAACCAATATCTGTCAGGATTAAGTGACAAAGAAGTGCTGAAAGAAAACTTCTTTCGTGTATGGAGCGCAAAAGAAGCTTATGTGAAGGCGGCAGGAACGGGGCTGTCAACGGTGCTCAGCGATTTCTCGGTTGTGGACAGCAACGGACATTTCAGGCTCATGATGAATAATAACATTCAGCCATCTGCAGTCTTGCATGAGCTTTCGCTTGGAGAAGGCCATCGCTCATTCCTTTGCGCTTTGGATCCTCCCGAAGAACTGCAAATCAGCATTGAACAGATCACCTTGTGAATGAAAGAGAGCGAAGCATAATGTCATGCCCCGCTCTCAGATTGAATTTCTTCCGCCTGATGCCGCTTGTTACAGCGGAATGTTGCCGTGTTTCTTTCTTGGATTTGTATCAACTTTGTTCTCAAGCAGTTCAAAGTAGTAAATAAGCTTCTTTCTCGTTTGGCTCGGCTCTATCACATCGTCAATAAATCCCCTCTCGGCCGCGAGATAAGGATTGGCGAACTTCTGAGTGAACTCCGCAACCTTATCGGCAAGAGCCTTCACCTTGTCTTCCGAAGCATCTATTTCCTTCTTGAAAATAATTTCCGCCGCACCTTGCGCACCCATGACTGCGATCTCCGCAGTCGGCCATGCAAGATTGATATCCCCTCTTACGTGTTTAGAGTTCATAACGTCGTATGCACCTCCGTAAGCCTTTCGCAGGATCACGGTCACTTTCGGAACGGTCGCTTCGCAAAATGCATACAGAAGTTTTGCACCGTGCCTGATAACTCCGCGCCATTCCTGATCGGTGCCCGGCAGGAATCCCGGAACATCTTCAAGCACAAGAAGAGGAATGTTGAATGCGTCGCAGAATCTCACAAACCTCGCGCCCTTGATGGATGAATTGAGGTCAAGCACGCCTGCAAGCACAAGCGGCTGATTGGCAACTATGCCGATGCTCCTGCCGTTGAGCCTTCCGAATCCGACCACAAGGTTCTCTGCATATTCCTTATGAACTTCAAAAAATGAATCTTCGTCTATCAATGCATTGATGACTTCTTTTATGTCATAAGGTTTGTTGGGATTTTCCGGAATGAATGTATCAAGGAATGCAAGGTCCTTCTCTCCGCTGTTGTATTCATACACAGGCGCAGTATCCATGTTGTTGAGAGGTATGTAAGATACCAGCTGTCTTATCATCTCATAAGCTTCCGCTTCATTATCAGCGGTGAAATGACTGACTCCGCTCTTCACAGCGTGCGTCCTTGCACCGCCCAGGTCATCAAATGACACTTCTTCATGCGTAACTGCCTTTACAACATTCGGGCCTGTCACAAACATGTATGATATCTTGTCAACCATCAGAACAAAGTCGGTGATTGCAGGTGAATAAACCGCGCCGCCCGCGCAAGGCCCGACTATCATGGATATCTGAGGCACAACACCGCTTGCCAGAGTATTCCTGAGGAAGATGTCGGCATATCCTCCGAGGGAAACAACCCCTTCCTGTATTCTCGCACCGCCGCTGTCGTTAATACCTATCACGGGAACACCGATCTTCATTGCAAGGTCCATGAGCTTGACGATCTTCTTTGCATGGTACTCGGCAAGCGAACCGCCGTAGATCGTAAAGTCCTGTGAAAATACGCAAACATCCCTGCCGCCGATCTTGCCTGTCCCTGTTATGACGCCGTCAGTGTAAAATCTCTGCTTGTCCAGGTCAAAGTCATGCGACTGATGCCTTACGAATATGTCTGTTTCGTGGAAGCTGCCTTCGTCAAGCAGCAGGTTGATTCTCTCACGTGCTGTAAGTTTGCCTTTTTTGTGCTGCGACTCAACTTTCTTTACGCCGCCGCCAAGCATCGCCTCTTCACGTTTGGATCTCAGTTCTTCAATTTTCGAGTTCATTTTTTCTTCAGATGTTTAGCTTAGTTCGATTATACAAATATGTTGCTGTGAAACTCATTTGATATGAAACACTTTCATTAACGCATAGAAAGATCAGATCCTCCTGATCTCAGCTCCTAGCCCTCTCAGCTTTTCATCAATGCTCTCGTATCCCCTGTCAATATAGACTGCTCCGTTCACAAGCGATTCACCCGTCGCTATCACACCCGCAATAAGGTATGAAAATCCTGCCCTCAGGTCAGGCACGTTTATTTCGGCGCCATGAAACGGCGTCGGACCTTTTACGACTGCGCTGTGATAGTAGTTTGTGTTGGCGAACCTGCACTCCAACCCTCCAAGACATGTATTGTAAAGCTCGATCTCGGCTCCCATTTTCCTGAGCTCGTTTACATATCCGAACCTTTCTTCATAAACCGTTTCATGCACGATTGATATGCCGTTTGCCTGCGTCATCAGGATCACAAAGGGTTGCTGCCAGTCTGTCATGAATCCGGGATGCACATTGGTCTCAATTGCAATTGACTTGAGTTCTCCTTCATAGAAAAACCGGATCCCGTTTTCTTTCACTTCATACTTTCCGCCGACCCTTCTGACTGCGTTGAGAAAAGTGATCAGATCATCCTGCACTGCATTCTCAATGAATACATCGCCTTTGGATGCAATTCCGGCACAGGCAAATGAAGCCGCCTGATTCCTGTCCGGTATTACATAGTGCTCCGCACCGTCAAGCTTCTCAACACCCTCAATAGTGATCTTACGGTCAGTGCTGATCTCAATTATGGCGCCCATCTTCTGGAGGAACTTTATGAGATCCAGTATCTCAGGTTCAACAGCCGCATTTGTCAGGATTGTTCTGCCTTTGGCAAGAGAGCTTGCAATTATGATGTTCTCCGTAGCGCCAACGCTCGGATACTCCAGTCTTATGTTTGTGCCTTTCAGCTTGTCCGCCTCAAGAAGAAAATAGTCTTCCTTGACCGTCACCTT
>DAIQRO010000255.1:2663-3952 GCA_036786155.1 Bacteroidota bacterium | reverse complement strand
CCGAACGCTTTTCCGGAGTCTGTGGTAAAATCATACGCTCTGTAGTTAGATGCAAACGCGCCGGTGGTTCTGCTCCATGTTTCAATTGCATTCCTGTGTCTGACATGTATGTAATAGTTCACGCCGTTGGAAGCATTGTTGAATACAAATGAACACATGCCAGAAGTGTTCAGCAGTCCCTTTGCAGAGTCAACAATTGCATAAGGCGCCGAGGCGTTTCTAAGATACACTCTCAGTGTATCAGGTGTCATTATGTTCGCGCCCTGATCATAGAATCCTTCGATATGCACCTTAAGGTCAAGTACCTTTGCGTTTGTGTTTGTGCTGTTGATCCAGTCAATGATCCTTGCATATATCCTGCCCGGGCCGTCTGTGAGGCCGCCGTTCTTAGCGCGCAGTGCGTTGAACTGATTGCTCATCACAAAAGTGTTGTAGTTTGGTCCCGCGTATGCCACCGCAATCGCAGAATCATTTCCGGCGCCGGTAATGCTTCTAGGAACGAAGGCGGCAAAGCTTCCATTAACAGGCCTTATAAGGTCAGGATAGTAGTTTCCGTCCCATTCGTCGTAGAGCGAATCCTGTGATACTGTGCTGAAGTAATTCTTCCCCTTGAACTTCCTGTCGGCCGGAACATTTATCTGCCAGTCATTGGCAACGTATCTTGCCTTCAGGTATTGTCTGAGGAAAACGGTATCGGCAGGATTTGACCACCAGGCAATTTCGGGATCAACATATGTAAGCATGATATGGAACAGCACAAATGACTTCTTGTCTGCGGCTGTGGATGCATCAATGAATGACCTGATCGAATCACGCATTGCGTCTGTCCAGTTTCCTCCCCTTCTGAAATTCATGAACACATACTTGAACGGCCTGAGTGAACCGTTGTAATGCATTGGGATCGTGTCAAAGTTGCCGCCAAATCTGCCGTCAAGGTTTATAGCTCTTACGAGGCTGTCCCTGTCGGCAAGCCGTGAGTAAACCACTGCAAGCTGTTTGGCCACCCGCGGAGTTACGGTGGATTTAAGTACATTGTCGCTTTGATCTGTATCACCTGCGAGCACGATCGAATCAGTAACTGTATAAACTGTTCCGGAAGTGAATGTCCAGTTTGCAAATGTGACATCTGCCGAACCGTTTGCCGGAATATTCACCGACTGCGAATTTACATATCCTCCAGGAGAGATCTTCCTGAACACGGTGGCGCTTGCAGAACCAATTGTTGCGCTGTTGTAAACTTTACCCTTCGGCTGAATTGTGGACGAAGAGAAGTACTGCTCATTCAAGGG
>DAIQRO010000255.1:1918-2653 GCA_036786155.1 Bacteroidota bacterium | reverse complement strand
ATGCTTGTTATCACGGCTTCCATTCGCCATCTGCTCGTCCATGTGAACAGACCAAGCTGTGTGCCCACGGGCTTCATGCCGTATGCCGCAAAGTAAGCACCTTCTCTCGTGGGAGTTTCATTCTGAGACGCCTGAATTCCGTAGGCATCATCACTTGAAGCAATTGCTGTCTGCTCGATTCCCACAAAGAACGTCGAACTTGAAGACGGCACTTTGTAGGGTATCGGATCGCTCACCTTAAATGTAACAAGGGTGTTGTCATCGCTTGCTTTCACTTTGTAAGGATCGGATTTGGCAACTATTGTGCCCGTGTTGTCGAGCACAACCGCCCTCACGATCTGTCCCGTACTCCCCGGAGCGCCTATTAACTTGACCTTAATGCTCTTGATTCTCGTATTCGGGTCATCAATCCTGTATCTCGATAGCCAGTATCCTTCACCAAACCACCCGATGCCGCCGCTGTATCCGAATGTGATCGTGTCATTGTATGACAGCACACCGGGATTTACACCCATTGCATAAAATGCTTCGTCATTGCCTGAGTTGTCATCAGGCGGAACATAAACTCTGATATAAGTAACTCCGTTCGAGATCGGCTGATACGGCGGGAAACTGACTACCATTGTTTGTCCGCTTTGAAGTTCAGATACGAAAACGGAATCAACGTAGTAATTTGCGCCGGGCATCTCAATGTACACATACGAATTCTCAAACGCCGTAGCGCCTTCATTCTTT
>DAIQRO010000255.1:0-1908 GCA_036786155.1 Bacteroidota bacterium | reverse complement strand
TGGTTAATGTGGAATCTCGGGTACTGCCCCTTGGCAAAGACTCCATATACTGCCATGTCGGTACCTGTCGCCGCATAATCAACTCTTATGTTGTCAAGATACAGGCTGTTTGAATTGAAGTAATCCGCCACAAAAGACAACTGCACTGTATTGCTGGGAAGTGAGATCGTGCGTGTACCCCATTCCGAATTTGTCGGAGTGTAAAAGCCTGAAGTTGGCGCGCCGGTCTGCAGACTTGTTCCCGTCACGGTCTCGAGATAGTACCATTCACTGTCTCCGTCAAGACGGTAATAGATGTACAGGTCGCTGTAAATGTACGGCCCCGCCGATGCCCCTTTCAGTCTGAGAGTGTTGTCATAAGGTGCATATGCGTGATCAAAGATCAGCGACTCACCCGATGTCGGCGAAAAGACATCGGTGATCATTGAATCAGCATCACTGTCCCAGAAATAGCCGTCGTAAAAGGCGGAGTAGTCGCCGTTTCCGAAGCCGCTTACGCCGTAATAGTTTGACCAGACAATACTTCCCCATCCGCCGGGATTGCTCCATCCGGTCGGAGGGAATGTTCCGGATTCAAAGTCCTCGCTCAGCAGTTGTCCGTTTGAGTTGACTGCCAGTGCAAAGACCGCCAGAACAGCAAGCATTCTTTTTAGAGATTTCATTTTTCTCCTTTTATGGTTTATTTTTGTTGATATCGTTTGCACAAAAGATAAAGGCTTCTCCGTACTTAAGAAACAGGTTCTTAATTCACCGACCGTTTCGTATGGCGTTACGATGTCTGATCCGGGAAATGAGTACTGGAGAAGCCTTAAAAATTTAAAGAACCGCATCGCACGCCATAGTGCTGCAAATCTAAAGTAAGTTGTTCAGATGGTCAAAGAAAAAAACTTCCGGTTTTAGAATTTTTGATGCCTGAAGCTGGAATCATTTACGCGAAATCGTTCGTTTCCTGCAATTAATCGCATATTTTGCGAACTGATTTTTTAGAGAATTCAAACTTACAAATGAAGAAGTCCAGACTTATCACATTGCTTAGTTCATTGTCACCAACCGAAATGCGGGAGTTCTGCGATTATGTCAGGTCTCCGTTTTTCAACAGGAATAAAAATCTTATCTCTTTGATTGACCTGCTAAGGAAGTTACATCCGGAATTTGACGGCAAGGACATTTCTGATAAAGCAATTTCTTCGAAGCTATTTCCCGTATCGGATCATGACTATTTCAGAATAAGGAATCTGACCTCTGATCTTCTTGCACTCTGTAAGGACTTTCTTGCACAGTTGTATTACAGGGACGAATCGGTTTTTTATCCGACCTATCTGCTTGAGAAGCTCAGGGAAAAGGACCAGCATTTCCTTGTCGAGCAGTCTCTGAAAACGTTTACCCGGGAGCTTGAGTCTGCAAAGGCAAAAGATGAATTCTATTTGCTGAGATTAAGCGAACTGAGTCAGCAGAAACATTTTTACAGCATCACCCGGGATCCTCTCGGAAGCCACAAGCTGTTTCAGGAGGATTTCGATAATTTTCTTGAATACTCGCTCCTGCGGCTTCTGAAGTTCTACTGCATCATGATACATGACAAAGTGCAGACCAATCTCGATTTTGATATGAAGATGTTTGAACAGGTTCTCGATTATGTTAAGGATTCATCAAAGCTGAAAAATCCCACACTAAGGATCTACTCCGGCATACTGAAGCTGCTGCTTGACAGAAAAGAAGCAAATTTCTTCAGCCTGAAGAGACTCAAAGAGGAAAACTCCTTTCTGCTTTCGCGTGAAGACCGTTACATGCTTGACCTCTACATGAGCAGTTTCTGCGCTGATCATTTCAACACAAAGGCCGACAACCGGTTTACGAGGGAGCACTTTCTGATCTCAAAGGACCAGTTCGAGAGGAATGAAATGACTG
>DAIQRO010000037.1:14330-19231 GCA_036786155.1 Bacteroidota bacterium | reverse complement strand
GGATTACTCCGCCGGCAGTCAGATTGATTCTGATAATTTCATCACCTCCATTCGGGTTGGCATTTGTGATGCTTGGCCTTGTGCCCTGGTTCCATACCCAGAGATAAGCGGTTCCAGGAGTGGAAGTTGAATCAAATCCAAGCCCGTACTTTCCCGCAATAGAGTCTGTTGTAGCATTGACAACTGTTGCCAAGACAGTGCCCAATGTATCCCGGCAAACAATATTGCCTGTAAAATTAGCGCTCCAGAAGCCCTTTCTGTTCGGGTCCCACGCAATAGCCCTGTAAGCAGCACCGGTGTGAACATAAGAAGCAACAAGCTGGCCTGTCTGCGTCATCTTGTACAAAGTTGTACTTGCAGCTCCACCCCAAAGATATTGTGTTCCAGAACCGTCAGGGGCAACTGTCAAGTCACGGATTGCTCCGACATAAGCCTGCGAGTCAGCAATAGTTCCCGGACCGCCACCCGGGCCGTTATTGTTCCATCTGTAAAAGAGTGCGCCGTTTGTTGTGTTCCATTTGTTAAGTATCCATTTGCTATTGAACTGGATACCACCAACAGTTCCGCTATTCGCAAATGCGATTGCGCTGTAGTCCCAGTTAAATATCTTAGGATACGGGAAACCCGCTTGCGGAATAGTATCGTACTGTGTTACAGGGTTTCCTCTCTGACTGATCTTTCCGTCAAAGATAAGTGAAGATGAACTTGTTGAATTGGGTGAATCGTTACGCGGGTCGTCAACGACCGAGAAGCCGTAAACGACAAAGCATGCCATTAATAACGGCAGTGCATAAATGAGAAACTTTGTCCTCATATTTGCCTCCTTTTGTTATAAAAAATTGTGAGTTTTAAAACTGGTGAAAATTAAAAATCAATTTATGAATTGTCAAATGACTTCTTAATTCAGCCTGAAAAAATTCCAAGTTCCGGATGAGTGCAAATGAGCTGCATAAACCTATTCTGCTCGCTGGAATTCCTCATGTTATGAGAAAATTTTCACAAACTTCAAAAAAACTTTTTGAAAGTTTGTACTGATTGAAGTAGTTTGCATCAGTTCTTTAAAACAACATCATGAACATGATAAGGCCACCCTGATGCATTGCGGTTACATGCAATTATCAGTACGAACAGAATGAACACCAAGCGATCCCATTAACCAAACCCAAATGAACTTATGAAAATGCTGACGACACTATTGGCGGTGATACTTTTCACCACCGCAGAAAGACCTGCAGAGGCGCACGGCCCGGCTCATACACAGGACATGCACAAATATATCACGCATCAGGCATGGGAACTTGTGAAGGCTCACTACCCGGGCACGCTTCACTCAGAGATGAACAGAAGGATCGGCGACTGGCAGGACGGTAGCCTTAACGGCTCCGGACCCTGGCAGAAGGGCAAAGTGGTAACCGGGGCATTTCGGGAAGATGAGGAAGATGTGCTTTACGGTTACCCTTTCCCGTATACTTCAGCCACTCACTTCTGGGATGCCGACTACGGAGACAATTCCGTTTTCAATCCCCCGCCGCACAACAGGACCTATGAAAACGCATTCCGCAAGCTACAGTCATTCTGGAGCGGCAAAGACGGATACAGAGACTGGCTTGAGGTGGGTCCGTTCTTTTACAATCTGATACCTTACTATGTCCGGGTGAAGTTTGACAGCCTGCATAATGCATACAAAGATCACTCAAATTTTCTTGTTACTCACTGGCTTGATATCGGAACCGGCAACTGGTACGCAGAAGTGCCGCCCATGCCTATGATTCCGTTTCTTGTGAAGAACTCAAACAGCTACAGCTACGCTGAAGGCGAAGCGCTCGCTAAAAGGATCTGCTGGGAGATAGTGGGGAGGATGTGCCATCTTATCGAGGACTCCGGTGTGCCTGCGCACGCACACAATGACCTGCATCTCTTCGGAGAATATTTTGAATCGGACTTCATACCGCAGAATTACGGTCACTACACATGGAGCAGTGCTTACCAGCAGGGCGGACTTGTAAATATAAACTACAAGTTGCATCCATTAAGGTATATCATATACACGACCAATCAGATCGCCGACAGATTTTCAAGCGATGACTTCGGAGGTGATGACAATCTCATATATCCGCCGCAGTATCAGAACGAGAATTATCTCGAGCATATCAGTCCTGCTTACAATTACGCCGCATTGCACAACATTTCATTCACCACGCCTCCGCCCGGCCATGCGCCCGTTGCGGCCCACACTGCATTCAACTACACCATAAGAGCTGTGGCTGGATTTCTGTGGTATGTTTACAACAAGTTTGAGATCGCCACCGACACACCTCCCGGCATAACAGGATTTACATACAACCTTCCCGATCAGCGGCTTTTTACGGGAGAAACCCTTGAGATGACATGCAACACAACGGGCAACAATCTAAGCTATGACTGGGCAGTCAAGGTCTGCGATACAAACAACCTTTGTAACAGGAATGTGCAGGGGCTATCTGTGAATTACGTCGGCAATACAATAAGGATCAGCAACAACTATTTCCGCGGCAACTGGACCTGCACATTCTATGATTCGCTGTGCAACGGAGGAGGCAGTGAGGTTGAAGACCCATTGCATTTCTTTGTAGGTGCGAGAGTGTATAATAATGCCGGCTCGGTCCGCAAATTTTACAAGCCGGAAAGATTAGTTTCCATTAATCCGATACCAAGGCTCAGGCCCGGCCCGTTTACAGGTTGCCCCATATTGCTCACACAGGACGGAATGAAGTTTGCCGCGGAGAACAACATCTTACACAAGTCTGAATTTTCCGAGAACAAAGATAAGTACATTTCAGACAAGCTGATCCTAAAGACAATTCCTGCGATTAATGCGTCGGACACTTCAGTGACGATAGCGCTCCAGGAAAATTCCGTTGATATAAGCTACTTTGACAATGTTCGCATGTTTGCAATTGACCACTCTGCCAATACGGAAGTTGTGATCGCTGACAACGGCACGCCGGCGCTTATCGAAGTTCAGAAATTCTCGGCGCCTGTCTATGCCGAGTTTGACGGAACCGATGTTACCGAGCTACTTGGCTATGAACCTGACGGCTGAAAGACACTTGAGGGAAAGCAGAAACAGACACTGATTGCATAATTTGATCTGAACAAAGCTGTGACTGATACACTTGCCGTGGTCATTAATGCCGAACCTCCTGATGAAGTGATCCCAATTGTCAAAGATGCAGGCGGAATCCTGAACATGTATGACGAATCCGGGAATTTGATATCGGAAGAAATGAGATTCGGTATCCGGCAATCAAGAAGCAAAATAGTCATGCCGGCAACAGATGCAAGCAACATTGCTTCAATTGAGATGACTTGGAACCGCGATTTCGGAATATCATACCTTTCAGTTGTTCCGTTGACAAGAGCAGGGATGACGATGGAAGAATACATATTAAGATCCGCGGAGGACCTTCTCACAGGAGACGTTACCGGTTTGCTCAGCTCTGAAGACAACAACTTTGCAGTGCTTGACAGCACCACCCACCTTATTCTCAAATTCAAACCTGTTATCAGGCCGGTGCCGCAGGGAATGAAGAGATCCTATATGGTCTCTGCAACAGGAAGGTACACCAAGCCGCAGGGTTATGACAATGTACAGACTGTAACACATTACGGGAATATGGAAGAAGAAATCAACGAAACAAAGATACTCCCGAACGTACCGAATCCATTCAATCCTGAGACAATGGTAAGAATTCGTTTAGCGGGAGATGCGGAAGCGGAACTGTCGGTATATGACATCACCGGAAGGATTGTCAGCATGCTCAGTTCCGGCAGATTGACAAAGGGAGAACATCAGTTCATTTTCGACGGCTCCAGGATGCCGAGCGGAGCCTACTTCATCAGGCTTTCGACAGGCGGACACAATTACGTCAGGAAGATGATGCTGATCAAATAACCCGGCGCTCAATTAACCGTATCCGGCGAATGCCAGTGCAAGAAGCACAGGCATTCGCCATTTTGTTTTATTTACATATCCGGGTTCGCATCTCTCAGCGGCATAATCACATTGAATAACCCCTTTAATACCTATATTTTGCCATTCAATGGATAAAGCATTTCTTGAAAGTGTGTTCGGCAGGGCCGGGAGCTCCAACATCTTTGTGATCGGCGATCTTATGGTTGACAGGTATCTCTTTGGCGATGTCAACAGGATCTCGCCCGAGGCGCCTGTTCAGGTTTTTGATATAAGAAAGAGCGAATGCAGGCTTGGCGGTGCGGCCAATGTTGCTCTCAATATCAAGAGCCTGGGATCCAATCCGTTCCTCATCGGAGTTACAGGCCCAGACAAGGACTCTGAACTGATGAAGGAACAACTGGCATTGCTCGGCATTTCAACTGAGGGGCTTGTACCGGAAAACGGAAGGCCGACAACAAGCAAGACGCGTGTGATATCGGATTCTCACCATCTGATCCGGATCGACAGCGAGTCGCGTGAAGAGATAACCACTGAATCTGCAAACAAAATAGTTGATCTGCTCAGACACAAGGCAAAGAACGGTGATGTAGTGATTCTGGAAGACTACAATAAAGGAGTGCTGACGAAGGACCTTATCAAAAGGGTGATAGAACTTGCCCGCGACAAAGATCTAAGAGTGCTTGTAGACCCGAAGTTCGACAACTTCTTTGAATACCGGGACGTGTTCATATTCAAACCAAACCGGAAAGAACTTGAAGACGCACTGGGAAAGAAAGCAAAAGACCACAACAGCATAGACATACTTGCTGAAGAAGTGATGGAGAGGATAAACTGTGACAACGTCATACTTACGCTTGGCGAACACGGCATGCTGATACTTGAGAAGAACGACGGCACAATCAGAAAAAAGATAGTTGAAACGAAGGCAAGGAAAGTTGCCGATGTT
>DAIQRO010000037.1:11447-14320 GCA_036786155.1 Bacteroidota bacterium | reverse complement strand
GTGACACAGTAATTTCAACGCTGGGGGTGTGTCTCTCAGGCGGCGCAACAGTAATGGAAGCCGCGGTAATTTCCAACCACGCGGCAGGCCTTGTTGTGGAAGAGGTCGGAATTGTTCCGGTGAAAAGAGACCTATTGATCGCGAACATAACAGGCTCGAATTGAATGGTAATAGAGAGGCAAAACATTACGAAGTTTGCGGAAGACCTGAAGAGATCCGGAAAGAAGATCGTATTCACCAACGGTTGCTTCGATATTCTTCACAGAGGCCATGCGGAGTATCTCGCAGAAGCGCGTTCACTCGGAGATGCGCTGGTAGTAGCGGTCAATTCCGACGCATCTGTAAAAAGACTCAAGGGAGAAGGCAGGCCTGTTAACACGGAAGCAGACAGAGCATTCATGATTGATGCACTGAAGCCCGTTGATGCGGTTGTGATATTCGCAGAGGACACGCCGTATGAAGTGATCTCAGAAATAATCCCTGATGTGCTTGTAAAAGGCGGCGACTGGAAAGAGGAAGACATCGTAGGTTACGACATTGTGAAGAAGAACGGAGGGACGGTGAGGAGCCTGAAATTCGTTGACAGCTACTCCACTACCTCCATCATTAAGAAGATCTCTTCTGCAGAGCAGAAGCAGTAAGGCAATCCCCCGCTGATGAAAGATTCTGAATCAATAGACAACAGGCAGGAAGAAACTCCTCAGCAGAAACCGCCTGCAAGGAAAAAGAGCGGCGGCCTGTTCCGGAAACTCTTCATAGTATTCGGAATCTTCCTACTCATAATCATATCCCTTCTGATAATTATACAGACTGATTACTTCAACTCAAAACTACTGCCATTTGCACTCGCGAAGGTGAATGAAGGATTGGCAGACAAAGACTCCAAGATAAACGCTGTTTCACTGGAAGGCAATCTTCTCAGCGGGATCGAACTTAAGGGCGTGAGCATTACAGTGAAGGGAGATACGATGCTGAAGGTCAATTCGCTGAAGCTTGATTATGACGTGATGAGACTGCTGTCAAAGGACATCGTAGTAAACGAACTTGTGCTTGACCATCCGCAGATCAATCTTACGCAAGTAAAAGATATGAATGACAGCCTGATATGGAACATCGGATATCTGCTGAAGTCAGAGAAAGAGGAAGAGGATACAACAACATCTGAATTCGACTGGGGTATAACTGCGGGCAAGTTGAAGATCATTGACGGCGATGTAAGGATACTCAGGAACAAACCGGAGGGAGTGGATATGCGAAGCATTTCGATGCCTCTGATCGACACACTCGGCCTCAAGAATCTTGACCTAACCAAGCTCAACCTTGAGCTTTCGGGTAATTACTTTCCCGACAGAAAAGATGTAACGATAGACAACATAAGTTGCAGGACAAATTCAAAATTCAATCTCGACAGCCTGAGATTATCCGCCGTGCTTGACGAGGAAGAAGAGGTTGCAACAGTTAGAAAACTTCGGCTCCTGACGGACAGATCTGACCTGATGATAAATTTCATAAGGATGACTGACTTCAGCCTCAAGAAAGGAGTCAGCTACGAAGACTTTGACAAGAATATGACACAGATCGATCTTGATGCTAGATTGATAAATTTCGATGACCTTACATTCTTTCTTCCTGAGATCAACTTCCTCGACAGCACCGCTTCGCTGAAGCTCTTTGCCGAAGGCGATTACGCCGACCTAAACATTATCAGCCTTGACGCGGCGCTTCCAAATTCCAGGCTCAACTTCAGCGGAAGAGTCAAGAACCTCGATGAGCCGTCGAAGCTTTACTTTGACGTGAGAGGAAAGGACCTTGAGATAGATCCTGCTGACACGAGAAGAGTCATTCCCGGATTGCCCGTTCCCGACTACGGATATGTGGGAAAGGTTTACATGCCATACGCATCTTACAAAGGTGAGCCTGATAACTTCGAAGCTGAGATTGATTTCAGAAGCGGAGTCGGCAATATAAGCGGCAAGGGAGCGCTGGACCTCCGCGGACAGGAGAGCATTTACAACGGGCAGTTCGAAGCATACGGCGTAAACCTCGGGAAATTCCTGAAGGACAAAGAACTTGAAAGCAACATCAACGGTGAATTCAAAACAGCTGGCAAGGGTTTTGACTACAGGACAATGAGCGGGTTTCTTGATTACAGGATCAAAGGCAGTCGGTTTTACGGACAGAACATAAGAAACTCCGAAGGCCGGCTCGATTTCAACAGAGGGAATGTCAAGCTTGGAATAAATTACGCTTCAACCACACTTAACACAAAGCTTGCCGGAAGCGTCAACATCTCAAACCTGAACAGCATCTCATACAGGCTTAAAGGCACAATGCGCGGCCTCGACATTTCCTCATTCACCAAGGCCGCATCACAAAAGAGCGATCTTAACTTTGACTTTGACATCAACGGCAGAGGCATTGAACCGGACAAACTTACCGGCAATTACAAAATTGATCTCAAGCCCTCATCCTACTCAGGCATCGTAATACCCGCGGGAACACTCACATTTGAATCCGGCAGTGCGAATGCAAAGGACATCAGGCTTGATTCTGACATTGCAGACATTGAAGCGGAAGGAAATTTCTCCTTTGCAGAACTCTCAGGCACCATGAGCAAGAATCTCGAGAACATTTTGCTTGCATTCAGGGATACGCTCGGCACGGACACTCAGACTGTTCTCAGCATTCCCCTATCGGCAGCAGACTGCTCGGGTTACGGCCTGAAGTTCAAGATCAACATCAAAGATCCCAAGGGCATTGCTCAATATCTTGACAGCGTTGACATCTATGCAAAAGCGTTTGTCCAGGGAAGCATCTCCGACAGCTGCGGAGTATTTCATTTGAACGCTGACGGATACGTGAACCATCTGAAT
>DAIQRO010000037.1:10397-11340 GCA_036786155.1 Bacteroidota bacterium | reverse complement strand
CGGTTGCAAGCGATTCACTCGGGCTGATACTGAGCATTGTGAATGACACAAGACTTCCCGGTTTCAACGGATTTTTCACAGACTTCCGAATGAACGCTCCTCAGCTGATGCTGGCAGGAACGAGATTTGATTCCACCGTTGCCGATGTGAGGATCGTAAATAACAGCGATTCAATTCTCATCTCCGGATTGCTTGACAGCACAATGGGTTTCGTTGCAAGAGCTTCCATACGCGATTCGCTGATTGCAAAATTCGATACACTGATGGTGAATTTCGGGGACATTGCAATTATGAACAACCGCGATCTCGAAGTCAGGTATGTTGACAACGATTCGGCAAGAGGGATAGATTTCCGGACATTCAACATCACGAGCCTGGGACAGAGACTTTCGGTGAATGGTTTCTATTCAATTGACGATTCGAGCTCGCTCAAACTCACCGGAAAGAACCTGAAGGTGGAGACGTACTCTCTTCTGATGGGCAATCAGGTTATTGATTCTTCAAACACACTTCTTGGCAATATCAGGAATCTCGAGATCGAGTACAAAGGCACAATGAAGGATCCGCAGTTTAGCATAATTGCCATTTCGGATGTACTGAGATACGGATCCACAAAGATCGGCCGTCTTGACGCTGACGTTAGGTATGAGAACGACAATGCAATATCCGACATAACATTTACAAATGTGAACAGCACCGGAGATTTCAAGATCAAAGGCAATCTGCCGATGATACTGACATTCGAGGACGATGCGGAGGATCTTACAAGAAGGAGAAATGAACAGAAAGACAAGGACGTAAGCCTGATCGCAACTGCAGACAATTTTCAGATCAAGGTCTTTCAGCAACTTCTCCCGTATACGAGGGGCCTTGAAGGCACGCTTGACGGAACAATAAGCATTCTGGGAAAATCGGAAGCGCCGAAGCTGACCGGAAACATGAA
>DAIQRO010000037.1:5787-10387 GCA_036786155.1 Bacteroidota bacterium | reverse complement strand
CGGGCAAAGTTTTTGTGACAATGACAAAGATGAAGTATGTATTTGACGCAGACATCGAAACGGACAATGCAAAGATCATCATAAAAAACTCGCATCTTCGCGTGCCTTATGAACGCGAGAGGTTCATCTCAGCAACTGGCTACGTTGACCTGACCGGGCTGGTCCTGAACGACATCAAGCTGGAGATGGACGGCAATGTGAAGGCTTTTGACAGGGCAAACGGACTGACCGAACTCGGCATTGACGGTGACCTGTGGGTTGGCAGTGGCAATCCTAAACTTATCCTGACCGGAAGCCAGGGACGATTTGACCTTCGGGGCAATCTGATCCTCATAAAGGGCAATGTTGTCTTCAATCCCTTCATTCAGGAGGTGTACAAATTCTACGATGACGACTTCAAATACGGCATCGTTATCGACTCGACGCTCAAAGACGGATCCGTGATCACGAAGGTGCTTATGGAGAAGAGCGACAGTACGCTGGTTCTTTCAAACAATACCATGAATCCGTTTGAGAAGATATTATACATTTACAACGAGAAACCTCCGGTGAAGAAAGTTGCGAAGGAGAAATCGGGCGCATTCATATACAATGTCAACGTCACAACATCCGACAACATCTTCCTTCGCTTCATAGTGAATGAAAGATCACAGCAGGAGTTTTTCGGGGAGATCACGACCGACCTCTATGTTGACAACAGGGAGAATAACCAGATAGCTGCGCGGGGCACAGTAACACTCGGGAATAATTGCTACTACAGGTTTTTCAGGAAGTTTGACGCTACGGGCAAGGCGGTATTCACGGGACCGGTGACGAATCCGAACCTCGACATACAGGCATCTTACGAAGGCGTGCTTACGCAAACCAACACGCGGGGCTCGGGGCTTGTGGATGATGTACTGATAACCATGGATGTGACGGGCCCGGCAATGAATCCGAAGCTTGACATTTCCATTGAAAGAGCAGGCAGGAAGGAGACAGGACAAAATGCGGCGAGCGATGCGATATCCTATCTTCTGTTCGGAAAGTTTCAGGACCAGCTCACATTTGCAGAGAGCTCGACGCTCGGCGTAAACATCGGCACATCATACCTTTCCGGCATCCTGTCAACCGAGATAGAAAAGGTTCTGCCGTTCCTCATAAACACAGATGTCAGATAAGTTGATTCAATGTGCGGCTCTGTGGCGGAAAACGCCGACTTCAGGTTCACGGCTGCATTCGGAGATGCCGTAGTAAGATTCGGCGGACAGCTGTTCAAAGGCATTTCAAATACAGACTTTATTGTTGATTACCCTGTCGGCAAGCTGTTCAATTCAAAGGCGCTTTCAAACGATCTCTTCCTTAGGCTTGAAAGGATCTATGATCCCGTGAATGCCTATTCATCATCTTCATCGGTGCTGACCGGGACAAGAGTCGGCGCACAAATACTTTACAGAATCAAATTTTAAATCACAATTAACATAAAAGACAGAATACTGGACTTTCTCCAAAGCAACAAGGGGAAGTCATTCAAAGGGAGTTCGATCTTCCGGAGGCTCGACCTTAAGCATTCACACAGGGCATCATTCAGGAGCGGATTAAAATCGCTGGAGAATGAGGGACTGATAACCAAAGAGGGCAAATACTTCAAGGCCGGCAGGGAAAAGACCTCCGGGCCGTCAAGGGAATCACGGACACAGAAGGGCACAATCGACTACGGAAAGGACGGAAGGCTGATAGTGCGCACGGGAGAAAGCGACCGGTTTGAGGACATGCTTAAGATAAGCAATACAAAAGGCCTGCGGCTGAAGCACGGCGACACTGTTGAGTACAAACTGCAGATGAATGAGGGCAATGAGATCTTTGCAAAGGTACTGTCAGTTATCGGAACTTCCGAAATTACATTCACCGGCAGGTATGATCATCACCGGAATTACGGAGTGATAGTACCTGACAGCAGGGACATAAGGCGTGAGGTGTACGTTGAGCACAAAGACAGCGCCGGTGCAAAGCACGGAGACAAGGTCTTTGCGAAACTGCTGAATCCGGGCGAGTTGCAGGATGAACATTCCGAGCTGGCCGGAAAAGTGCTTGAAGTGATCGGCAAACCTGGAGAAAAGAAATCAGAAGAGAAGTCCATCATGCTGCAGTACGGGCTTCAGAAAAGTTTTCCCAAAGCTGTGGCCGATGAGGCAAAGAGGATCCCGGCGCATATCAATGCTGAAGAAAGGCTTGATCTCAGGGACAAGGTGATATTCACCATTGACCCTGAGGATGCAAAAGATTTTGACGATGCGATCTCAATAGAAAAACTTAGTGACGGAACATACATCCTTGGCGTTCATATTGCCGACGTTTCTTATTATGTGAAGGAAGGTTCCGTAACGGATGCAGAGGCGCTGAAGCGGGCTACGAGCACATATCTCGTAAGGAACGTAATTCCCATGCTTCCCGAGAGACTGTCAAATGACCTCTGTTCGCTCAAGCCAAATGAAGACAGGCCCGCTTTCTCCATTCTCATGCATTTGTCAAAGCGGTTTACGGTAAAGGGATTTGAACTGCATGAAACTGTGATCAACAGCAAGCGCCGGTTCACATACGAAGAAGCGCAGGAAATAATTGACACGGGAAAAGGTGACTTTTCGGAAGAGCTTCGGCTCATGCACAGGATAAGCAAGTCAATTACCCTCAGAAGGCTTGAAAACGAGAGTCTCGACTTTGACAGCAATGAGATCAAGTTCCGGTTTGACCGCAACGGCAATGTGAAAGAGATCCTCATGAAGCACAGGCTCGATTCGATGAGAATGATCGAAGAGTTCATGCTGCTTGCCAATAAGTGCGCAACGCAGTTTACGGGCAAGCTCTCGAAGGAGATCAGGACACAGCTTCCGTTCATTTACAGGGTGCACGACATCCCAAACAAAGAAAGGATAGAAGAGCTGGCGGAATTTGTGAAGCAGTTCGGTTACACATTTGACCCCGATAATAAGGACTCCATCAGAAAGATGCTGGAGGATGCCAAAGGAAAGCCCGAGGAATTTCTGCTGAACGACCTGCTGATAAGATCCATGGCAAAGGCAATCTATTCGCCGAAGAACATCGGGCATTACGGACTCGGGTTCAAGGATTACACGCATTTCACCTCGCCTATAAGAAGGTATCCCGACCTCAAAGTGCACAGACTTCTGAAGAGTTACCTCAAACCGGAATCGCTGAGCCGCGGCATGATAGAGAAAACACGCAACGAACTTCCGGAGCTTTGCAGGCATTCATCGCAGAAAGAGCAAAATGCAACGGTTGCAGAGCGTGAGTCAATTAAGCTTCAGATGATCCACTACATGTCTGACCACATAGGTGACGAATATGAAGGAATGATCTCATCAATAGTCGGATTCGGAATGTTTGTGGAGATCCTTGACATACTTGTTGAAGGGATGATTAGGTTTAAGGAGATGGATGATGATTATTACGAATACGATGAGCGAAGCAAAACCGCAACCGGAAGAAGATACCGCCGGACTTACAGAATCGGTCAGAAGGTAAGGGTCAAAGTGATCCGTGCCAATCTCGAAACCCGCCGTCTGGATTTTGCATTGCTGAGATAGCGGAATCTCCGGTGCATGTCATTCAAACGGAAATGCAACTTATTCAGACCGAGAGACTATAGTCCGGCATTGCCTGATACTCAATGAAGTAATCCGAAAGGAATTGCCGGCTTGCGCTTTGGTTATTCTCACTTACTCTTCAAACCTTGCCTGACCTGAAGCCCTGAAGCCAACCGGTATGCAGGACAGCCTTCGTTAAGCATTCGTAACACTTCAAAGTATATAGTTTATGGAGGCTGAATTTCTTAATTTTCACGCAAAATTTACACCGAATGGCAAAAAGCACAGCCAAAGAGAATCCCACCAGGATAAGGCTTAGCGAAATTGAAAAGGAACTTGCAGACCTCTCAGAGCAGAGGAACGCGCTTGTTTCTCACTGGAATCAGGAGAAGGAACTGATCAAGTCGATCCGGACAACAAAGGAAGAAATCGAAGGGCTGAAGACAGAGGCTGAGAAGAACGAGCGTGAAGGCAATCTTGCAGGCGTGGCGGAGATAAGGTACGGAAGACTGCCGGATCTGGAAAAGGAGATCATAAAGAAGACCGAAGAACTTGCAAAACTGCAGAAGAGCAACAAGATGCTTAAGGAGGAAGTTGATGCCGAAGACATAGCAGAGATCGTGTCTAAGTGGACAGGCATTCCCGTTACAAAAATGCTTGAAGGCGAGAGGGAAAAGCTCGTTCACATGGAAGACAATCTGAAGATGAGGGTGATCGGTCAGGAGGATGCAGTTGAAGCCGTGTCCAATGCGATCAGAAGATCAAGGGCGGGATTGCAGGATGAGAACAGGCCGATTGGTTCGTTCATTTTCCTTGGAACCACCGGTGTAGGAAAGACCGAGCTTGCGCGCGCGCTCGCGGAATTCCTGTTTGATGATGAGAAGGCAATAGTGAGAATTGACATGAGCGAGTATATGGAGAAGCATTCGGTATCCAGGCTCATAGGCGCTCCGCCCGGATATGTCGGTTATGAAGAGGGCGGACAGCTGACAGAGGCGGTAAGGCGGAAGCCGTAC
>DAIQRO010000037.1:0-5777 GCA_036786155.1 Bacteroidota bacterium | reverse complement strand
GAAATAGAGAAGGCACATCCCGATGTGTTCAACGATCTGCTTCAGGTTCTGGATGAGGGAAGGCTTACTGACTCGAAGGGAAAGACGGTCAACTTCAAGAACACGATCATAATCATGACCTCCAACCTCGGATCTCATCTCATACAGGAGAAGCTTTCCGAGATCACTCCGGATAACAGGGACAGGATCATCGGCGAACTGAGAGTTCAGCTTATGGATATGCTGAAGTCAACAATAAGGCCGGAGTTTCTGAACAGGGTTGATGAGATAATCGTGTTCAAGCCGCTGACAGAGAAGGAGATACGTGAGATCGTGAACCTACAGCTGAAAAATCTGCAGGAGCGTGTTGAAAGGAACGGAATGAAGCTGAGCATTGATGACGATGTTAAGGACTGGCTCGGCAAACTTGGTTATGACATTGCATTCGGCGCAAGGCCGCTGAAGAGAACCATTCAGAAACATCTTGTAAATGTTTTGTCAGAGAAAATACTCAGTGCGGATTTTCTTCCGGGTGACGTAATACACATATTCCTGAACAAGCAGGGGCTGATAGAATTTGAAAAGAAGCCTGCTAAAGATGAAAATTCCAGACACCGGGATAACGATGACAGCCAATTGATAAACTACACTGACAACTACTTTGACCTTGAGCTGCTCAGGATCTCGGATATAAAACTGCACGAGGCCACCGAGAATATCAGGCTCAGAAATATTTACAACAGGATCTCAAAGTCCAAATATCTCTTCAATCCGGTGATAGTCGGCCGGCACGATGATGAGCTGATCCTGCTTGACGGTGCAAACCGATACGGTTCACTGAAGAGCATTGGCTGCAAGCTCATACTTGCACAGGTGATTGATTACAGAAGCAAGGGACTTCGGCTGGATAACTGGAACCATCTTGTTTACGATTTTACCACCGATCATATAGAAGAGTATTGCCGGCTTAACAAACTCGAATACGCTCATATCAGTTACGCGCACGGCAAACAGGAGATCCAGTCAAAGTTTCACTACCTGATGGCGGCCGACCTCATTAACGACAGAAACATACTCGTTAAGTTGTCAACCGATCTTACCGTAATGGTCAGACAGCTCGACAGCATCACAAGGCTGTATTTCAAAAGGTATGACTTTGACAGATCCGAGAGCGACATAAAATACACTGACCTGCGCAAATACACGAGGCGCAAGGGAACGCTCATCGTATTTCCAAGTTTCAAAAAGCACCACATAGTCGAAATTGCAAACAGCCGGTACAGACTGCCTGCGGGCATTTCCCGTCACAAGGTGATCAACCGCGTTCTCCATGTGAAGTATGAGATAAGGAAGCTGAAGAGCGAGAACAATCTGAATGGTAAGCAGGAAGAGCTGAAGCAACTGCTTATTGACAAAATTGACAAGAACAAAGTGAGACAGTATCAGGAATCTGTGATAGTTTTTGATGAATAAAGTTCAGCCGGAGCGAAAGAACAAATGAGCACTGAGTTTTTCATAGCGCGAAGGTATCTGTTCTCCAAAAAGAAGTTCAGTTTTATCACGGTGATATCGCTGATTTCCGTGCTTGGTGTGACTGTGGGCGTTGCGGCGCTCATAATTGTGCTTTCCGTTTTCAACGGCTTCAGCGGCAAGGTTACAGGCATGCTTATCAACTTCGACCCTCACATAAGAATTGAAGCGGCAAGCGAAGGCGGTGTTGCAGACTACAGGGCTCTAGAAACATCCGTTAAGCAAATGGGCTATGCAAATTCATCCGTTTACACGCTCAACAAGGGAATGCTTGCCAATTCAAGAAGCAATGAGGTTGTTTTTGTAAAGGGAGTTGACCAGGACGGGATTGCCGAAGTTTCCGGAATCAAGGAACTGACCACTATCGGCAGTTTTGATCTGAGCGATGAAGGAGGCCTTGGCGGAGTTGTGATCGGATTCTCACTGCTCAACAAGATGAAGGCCATGCCCGGAGACACAATTACGATCTTAAGTCCCGCAGGGCTGGAGATGTCTCTTACTCAGTTTGTTGATCCCAGATCGGCTCTGTTTGTTATCAAAGGCGTGTTTGATTCAGACAACAAGGATTACGACGGCAACTACGCTTTCATCTCACTGCCCAAGTCGCAGGAATTGTTCAACCTTCAGGGGAAAGTGAACGGGATCGAGATCAGGCTTGCAGACATCGGCAGATCCGAATCCGTAAAATCAAAACTTGAGGATGAGCTCGGCGGCAGTTACAAAGTGCAAACGTGGTATGACCTGCACAGTGATTTCTATTCAATACTCAAAGTAGAGAGGACAGGAGTATATCTCATTCTCAGCCTGATAATTGCAGTTGCTTCGTTCAACATACTCGGCTCACTTACAATGACTGTGATCGAGAAGAGAAGGGATATAGGCGTACTCAAGGCAATGGGTGCAACAAACAAAATGATCACAAGAATATTCCTGTTCGAAGGGATCTCGGTTGGCGCTATCGGAATGATCGCGGGAACCGCGCTCGGGATACTCATAACGCTTGGGCAGAAATATTTTCAGTTCTACAAACTCGATCCTCTGGTTTACAAGCTTGATGCACTGCCTGTTGAGATGCGCGCAATAGACCTGATACTTGTTCCGCTGGCGGCTTTGCTGCTTTGCTTTCTTGCATCAATATATCCGTCAAAGAGGGCGTCTTCAATGGAGCCTGTGAGCGCGATAAGATGGGAGTGAATGATTTCGAATACATAAATAGAACTGATTGATAAGGTTAAGTGACATAAAGAAGTCATACGGAATGAAGGACGAAAGCCGTCTCAGTGTGCTGAAAGGCATAAGCCTTGACGTTTCGGCTGGCGAGATCGTTTCGATTGTCGGACAGTCGGGGGCGGGCAAAAGCACTCTGCTTCATATAATCGGAACGCTAGACAAGCCTGATTCGGGTTCATACGAATTCAATGGCAGCGATCTTACCGGAATGAGCGACAGGAAGCTGTCCGAATTCAGGAACAGGGAGATCGGATTCATCTTTCAGTTTCATCATTTGCTTCCTGAGTTCACTGCTCTTGAGAATGTCATGATCGCATCTATGATCGGCGGACGCAAAGACAGTGCATCTGCATCAAAACTGCTTGAGGAAGTGGGACTCAGCGAAAGGATGGACCACAAGCCGTCCGAACTTTCCGGAGGCGAATCTCAGAGGGTAGCAATAGCAAGAGCGCTGGTCAATTCACCCGGACTCATACTTGCCGACGAGCCGACAGGAAATCTTGATACGGAGAATTCGGGTGCGATCATTGAATTGATATTCAATCTCAGAAACAAATACGGGAAGACCTTCATAATCGTTACGCATAATGAAGAGTTCGCCGGCAAATGCGACAGGACAATACACCTGCAAGACGGGCTTGTGACCGCTATCAAAGACCGGAATGAATTGAAAATATCAACACAGGCAAATAATGTCTGAAAAGATACTTACAAAGAACCTGAATCTTTTCTACGGGAAGACCCAGGCGCTGAAAGACATCACGATCAGGATAAGGTCCAACCATGTAACTGCCCTGATCGGTCCATCCGGATGCGGGAAGTCCACTTTCCTCAGGACACTCAACCGGCTGAACGACCTGATAGACTCTGTGAGAATTGAAGGAGAGGTGCTGATAGGCGGAGAGAACGTTTATGCAAAGGGTGTTGATGTTGTTTCGCTGAGGAAGAGGATTGGCATGGTGTTTCAGAAGTCCAATCCGTTTCCAAAATCCATATATGAGAACATTGCTTACGGCCCGAAGATAAACGGTGTGCGAAAGAAATCAGAGCTTGATGAGATTGTTGAGCACAGTTGCAGGAAGGCGGCTATATGGGACGAAGTCAAGGACAGGCTGAATGATTCTGCGATCGGATTGTCCGGAGGACAACAGCAGAGAGTCTGCATTGCCCGTGCCCTTGCTGTTGAACCCGACGTATTGCTGATGGATGAACCTGCAAGCGCGCTTGATCCGATCTCCACGGCAAAAGTGGAGGAACTGATTTATGAGTTGAAAAAGAATCTGACTATCGTGATAGTTACTCACAACATGCAGCAGGCGGCAAGGGTCAGCGATCATTGTGCGTTCTTTCTTACAGGGGAACTTGTTGAATATGATGAGACTGCAAGAATATTCACTACTCCCTCAAACGAAAAGACGCAGAATTACATATCGGGCAGATTCGGCTGACCGTGAATATCATTTACTAAAGTAAAAGAAGAATCTCATGTATCAGTATTTGCAGGAAGAGCTCGAACAGCTGAGATCAAAGATCATCAGGATGGGCAGCCTTGTTGAAAAACAGATAGGTGACGCATTTGCAGCATTGTTCACAGGCGATACAGAACTTGCAGACGCAGTGCTCAAAAGAGATGATGAAGTTGACAAGTTTGAAGTGAGAATTGACAAGCACTGCCAAAGGATATTTGCGCTTACGCAACCCGTGGCCTACGACCTCAGGTTGATCATGGCATCGCTGATGATCAACACGGATCTTGAACGGATGGGTGACCTTGCAGTGAACATTTCTCTCAAGACAAAGTATCTCTCAGACTTTGACGAACTTTTTCATGAAGTCAAGCTGGATGAACTTGCCGGAAAGGTTCATAGCGTTGTAAAAATGTCAATTGACTGTTTCGTAAACGGGGATTCAGAGCTTGCGCGCGAAGTGATAATTGTTGACAAAGAAATAGACCGTCTTGAATCCTCCATATTCGACCTGCTCACGGAAAAAATGAAGGAAGACAACGAAATGATCGTACCCTGCTCTCATATACTTACGCTTACCCGCAACATCGAGCGCCTTGCCGATCATGCATCGAACATTGCAGAAGACGTGATCTTCCTTATTGATGCAAAGATCATGAAGCATGCAAAGGAACTGCACAAAAAGAGCGAAGGAAACGAGCAATCCGGGTAGTCCTGATGAAGGTTGCTCAAGCACTGCTCTGCCTGACTCTTTACAGCTTATTCTCACCCGCTGAATCACATTCCGCAGACTCTATTCAGGTCAGGCAGAATGATTCAGTGAAGGTTGCAGAAACAAAGACACTGTCTCAAGACTCCCGCTTCTACAGATATGATTCATCTTTTGTATGGATTGACAGCCGTGACTTCTCGGAAGCTATGTCCGATATCACAGGGTCATATGTTTTCAGATTCAACAACGGCGGACGAAACAGCATCTACTTCAACGGAATATCCGATAAGGAGACCGGCATATTCAGGGACGGTGTTCAGATAAACGACGTGTACTTCGGCGGCTTCGATGTTCAGTCGCATACGGTGAATGACATTGAAAGGATCGAAGAGATAAGCGCTGTCTCGTCATTCATCTACGGCTCCTCTCCCGCAAGCAAGAGCTTCAATATCATTACGAAAGACAAAATTCACAGAAAGCCGTTCTCACAGTTCCGGTACTCTCAGGACAGGTTCAATTCGCTTTATGCAGATGTTTTCTTTTCTCTCCCGCTTGCCCGGCAGATCAATTTCCTTGCGGGCATTACGAAGCATTCGATAGACGGAAGGTACGGCAATTCTGAATTTGATGTGTGGAACGGCAGGTCCAGACTCAGTTATGTTCCGTCGGACAAGCTCAGCTTTCGTGCAGACTTCTACTACAACAACATCTCAAGAGGCCTCAACGAAGGGCTTGACACAGCTCAGTCCACAGCCGATCTGACAGATGAAGACGCAACCGTGAGAAATCCATACTCAAACGAGGAGATCGAGCAATTCAATTTCGGTTTGACAGCCTGCTCAAAGTTGTTCGGGAAGAGT
>DAIQRO010000036.1:17739-19398 GCA_036786155.1 Bacteroidota bacterium | reverse complement strand
ATCCAGCAATCGGGACACAATGTAACAAGCGTCTGATTCTCCATTCCGCCCCACGGGAAATGACGGTCCGTTGTTGCAAAGGCGAGCTTCTCAAACGGATAATCGCAGTATATTTCAGAGAAGAAGTCGAGCATCCTTCCCGTCTTCTGAAGTATATTCCTAAGGTTGAACATTGTCTCTCCGCGCTGATAGTAGTACCTGACCTGCATGCTTCCTCTAGTTTTGTCTGCATATTCCCAGTCCTGCACTGCAAGCATGTACTTTTCCGAAGCTACAAAAGCTATCAGATATGTGGAGATCGGATGAATGCTTTCGTAACTGTAGGTCACTTTGCCATTGACTGCTGTTGAATCCCTGAGTATGCCGTTTGAACAAAACTGCACATCCTCCGGAACCACCGCCTTGAGAGTAAGCAATGCCTTGTCGCTTGGAACATCATTGCATGGAAGCCAGCTTCTCGCTCCCGCGGTTTCACAGTCCGTATAGACGATCCCGTCAAAGCAGTAAAAAGCTGTATCGAAAACATCTTTGTGCCTGTACTGCACAGTCAGCGCAAACTCCTCTCCTTCAGAGTAACTTCTGTCGAGGTCAACCCTCAATAAATTTCCAAAGTGAGTGAACTTAGCGGCATTGCCTTTCACTTCATCAATTGTTAGGGAAAAATTTTTTGCGTCAAGTTCGATGGTGCTCAGTTCCTGCAATGCCTTTATTCTGATCCCCGCTTTTGCCTTGTACGACTTGGGATAAGGCGACTCAAGGCACTGCCTGAGATCAATGCTTACGTCATAACTCAGAACGTCGATCTTCCCTGCGGCTCCGGTGCCTGCAATGCTGGTGCCCGCAATTATTACCGAAGCGAGAATTGTAATAAATATCTTATTCATTTGATTTGTGACTGTTAGACTTTTGGTTTATGCCGAGATCGTATCTTCCGCATACATCCTTCCCTTCCATGTTGCACCCCCTCTGAATCTTACAAGCCTGAATGAGTTCAAAGCAACTGCGGAAATGAAAAGTGCACTCAAAGGATTCAGAAAACTGTACAACAGTGGTTGCCTGAACTTAACTGCCTGAAGAATTCTCATCAACGGCGGGATCATTACCACAGATACTGAAACTGCCGAAGGCGCGATCACTCCTGAGATCAGCAATGCCGGAGGTATCACAAACAGTACAAGATAGATCAACACCGTCATAAGCAATCCCAATTCCGAAAAAGACAGTCCTGCGAAAATGTTCTTCGAAAATCCTTCCCATACTTCCTTCAAACTTCTGTACATCCTGCAGCTTATGAGTTCATTTGCATCCGCAAACACAAGCTTCCCCTTAAACTCCTTCACTCTCCTTGCAAGCCAAACATCTTCTACGATCCTGTTCTTCAGTGATTCATGCCCGCCAATACTATCATAGAAGCTCCTGCGGAACATCATGAACTGACCGTTGCCCATTGCATATTGTTTCTTTGGCGACCGGCTGATCATCGGAAACGGAAGGAATACTGTTACCGCAAAATAGAGCATCGGTATCACAAGCTTTTCCCAGAATGATTCCGAAATTTCGTAAGGCATAACAGACAAAAGATCGCAGGAATGTTCAAGCGAAAATTCGAGAGCAGACGAAATGCAGTCTTCTTCCAGTTTGGTATCTGCATCTATGAAG
>DAIQRO010000036.1:12251-17716 GCA_036786155.1 Bacteroidota bacterium | reverse complement strand
CTTGTTCTGGCAGTAGATCCGTCGTTCAAAACTATTACCTCAAGATTCCTGTAACTCTGCCTGATAACTGACTCTACGCAATTGCCAATGTTCTGCTCTTCATTTCTTGCGGGTATAAGAACGGATACAAGTACATCACCGTTTTGCTTCTTCCTCTTCCGGAGGACAGGTATTGTAAGAATATTTACAATGCAAAGCAAAAGCAGGACTACAAGCACAGCCAGTATCAGAATCATCACCCAGTCAAGTACAGTCATCCGGCAGATATTCTCAAGGTTTCTGGAATTTTGGTGTTTGATTTAAAAATGTTGATTGTAATATTTGATTTTGCCAACTAATAAGAAATTCATTTGGAGATATTTTCCGGTAAGGAACATATCAGGCCGCATCCTGCCGGCAAGCCCGGCTCTTACGAATGGTGGTATTTTGATTTTATTGACAGCAAAAACGAATACTCGGCTGTTGTCATCTTTCTTACCGGCAGTCCCTTCTCGCCTGACTACAGCGTTCCGGTCGGAAGGTCGGCAGGACAGGCAGAGGGCCCTCATCCATTAGACTTCTGCAGTATTTCCGTCAACATATATCTGAAGCAGAGGGTTGTTTACAGGTCATTATTTGAATTCGGCAGGGAAAACTTCAGCTTCTCTGATGACGAAAAGGTGCTGAAGATCTCCATAGCAAACTCATCCATAACCTATGACAAGTCTTCCGGTTCATGGCAGATAGATGTTAACTACAGTTACGAAAAATACGGGGACAGGAAACGCTTTGAACTGTCTTTTTTTCCTGTTGCGGATGCTTCAGCAGTCAGCCGCACTAAGTCCGGTGATCATGATGGCAAGCACTTCTGGATGCCTACTGCTCCCTTTTGCAATGCAACATTGAAGATCGTTAACTATGCTAATGACCGAAGGACAAAGTCTGAGCTCTCCGGTTTGGGCTATGTTGATCACAATTGGGGAAATGAACACATGGCAGTCGGGATAGAAAAGTGGTATTGGGGAAGGGTCATTTCGAATGAGTTCTGTCTCGTGTTTTTTGATGTAGGACATAAAGGATCTCACGGAAAGAATTTCACATCAGTTCTGCTGTTTGACAAAAGCAACTTGGTGCATATAAGCACGGACTTTCAGTTCAAGGCCAAAAACGCAAGGAACTATTGGATGCTGAAATATGCCGAATCTATCGGAGGAAAAGACGATAAGCTGGAATTCAACTGCAGAAGCGATGAGTTTGTTGACAACGGGCCGTTCTATGTAAGGTCGCTTTGCAGGTTCAATGCGGATTTCAATGGAAAGAAGATCTTTGACAATGCCGTGGGCTTCAGCGAATGCATTGCTCCCGGGAGACTTACCAGTTCTTTTCTCGCCCCGTTTGTAAAACTAAGGATCAGAAAAGTTTCGTAAATGCCCTGTCGCTTACTGACTTCCTACCGGCTAGTATGATCTTGTGATCCCTCATCCCGCCATTTGCTGTCTCTCTTTCAATTTCTTCTGACTTTCTGCTGAACTCTACAGCGAGTTCATTTGCAAAGTTCTTCCTTCCAGATCTTTGCAGGCTGACCTCCTCACGCAATCCGAAAAATTCAACATTGGCGGCAGGATACTGGCCTTCTTCAAACCTGAAATCAAAATAGCAATTTATCAGCGCGGGACGGTGAAGCCTTGATGTTACATCCCCTATTCCGCTGTAGAAATGAAAAGGCAGCTTCGTATTGGGAGTGATCTCGCCCTGAGGAAAGATCCAAAGATGGCTCCCCTCGCTGTTCAAGTGATCAGCAAGCCTTTCAATTACTTCAAGCGAGTAGCGAGCATCCTCTCTGACAACAGGTATTGCCCCTGCTTTGCCGAAATACGGATAAACATCCAGTTGCTTCTTTTCCATGAGGCAATAGCCGTCAGACTTGAAGACATCATAGGAGAGATAATAGATCATTACCGCATCCCACCATGAAGAGTGGTTTACGCAGTAAACAACTGGCCTCTTTGATTCAGTGCACTTTCGGACAAGAGCCTGAGCTTCAGACAGTCCGCGGGCCTTTACATGTGAGAAGTTTCTCTTGAGCGACCGGATAAAGTACTTCCTGAAAAAAAAGATGATCAGCCGGTTCTTTTGAAAACTTACGCCTTTCAATTCCGCCTGTCAGAATACAACTGCTGATCCGTAACCGCGGCGGTCTGTATGAGCCTTGACAGAGCCGTCATCTTCAATCATTATTGCATCAACTTTGCCGAACTCATTAACATCCTTTATGGAGTAACCCATTTGCTCAAGTCGCTTTCTCATTTCTTCATTGCCGTAATTCTTCTCGAACTGTATCTCATCCGGAAGCCATTGGTGATGAAATCTCGGAGAGTCAATTGCCGAACTCAGGTTCATGTCAAATTCGGTGATATTGATGAAGGTCTGAAGTACCGTTGTGATGATCCTCCCTCCGCCCGGAGAACCGAGTACTAGAAACGGTTTTCCCTTACTGAAGACTATTGTCGGAGTCATTGAACTGAGCATCCTCTTGCCCGGCTCAATCGCATTGGCTTCATTGCCAACCAATCCGTAAATGTTAGGCGCACCCGGCTTGGATGAGAAGTCATCCATTTCATTGTTAAGAAGAAATCCGGCTCCTTTCACCACAACCCTGTTGCCGAATACATCATTCAGAGTAGTGGTTGTTGAGACTACATTTCCAAAGCCGTCTGCAACGCTGTAATGGGTTGTCTGGTCGCTCTCTCTGTAATATGCATCGCCATGCCTTATGACTGAACTTGCTGATGAACTGCTGGGAGAATAGTCCTGCATCCTTCTTTCAGCATACACTTTGGAAGTCAGAATGTCCCATGGTACATTTACGAAATCAGCATCGCCCATGAATTCGCTCCTGTCTGCATACACTCTTCTCATGGCCTCGGTCATAAGTTGAACAGATTCTGCTGACCCGTAACCCATTGAACGGAGGTCGTAATTTTCGAGAATGTTAAGCAGGTATATCAAACTTATCCCGCCACTGCTTGGCGGACCCATCGAGATAAGATCATAGCCCTTATATGAACCTTTCATCACTTCCCTTTCCTTAGGTTCATATGCACGAAGATCATCAATTGTTATGATACCGTTTCCCCTCTTCATTTCTTCCACAATCAACTCTGCAGTTTCACCATCATAGAATCCGTCTTCGCCAAGGTCCGAGATCCTCCTGAGCGTGCTTGCCAGATCCTTTTGAACGAGAAGAGTCCCGGGCTGTATACCCGCACCGAATATCTCCCGGGATCCTTCAAACTTGATGAAATCTGATCTGTACGAATCAATTGCCTGAGCCAGTTTTTCTTCCACTGTGAATCCGGTATCGGCAATATCAATCGCGTACTTCAATACTTCCTTCCTGCCCATTGTTCCATACTTGTCCAAAGCGAAGAGCATTCCCGAAACCGAGCCCGGCACTCCGGCTGCAAGCTGCCCGACTGTGCTGAGGCCCTGTATAACATTCCCTTCGGAGTCAAGATACATATTTCTGAGAGAAGCTCCGGGTGCCTTTTCACGATAGTCAATCGAAGTGTTTCTGCCGTCATTAAGATGAATGACCATAAATCCGCCGCCTCCGAGATTGCCTGCCTGCGGATACACAACCGCAAGCACAAAACCCGTTGCGACAGCCGCATCTATTGCATTCCCTCCCTTTTTCAGAACGCTGATGCCTGCCTCTGTGGCAAGCTTGTGAGCAGAACTGACCGCGCCGTTCCTGTATTCCTGCGAGCATGCATAGAATGGATTTAGTAACAGGAAGATAAGTATGAACAGAGCCATGCACTTTGGTCTTGCCTTCCTCATGTCTTCCAGTCCCTGTTATATCTGAAATCAACATTAACAGTTCTTTTGCCCACCTTTGCAATAAGCGGAGGCAGTCTCTTGAACTGATTCCTTTCAACCATTCGGTCAACCTTATTCATGAACTCATCCTTGAAACCGGACTTGCGCAATGCTTCAGCTGATTTTCTAAGATCAATTTTCTGATAAAGATATCTGTCAACTTCTTCGTAAGTAAATCCAAGCTCTCCCTCATCCGTCTGCCCTTTCCATAGATCGGCCGAAGGCTTCTTGTCAAGTATTGATTCCGGGACTCCAAGGTGACGCGCAAGAGACCTAAGCTGTGTCTTATAAAGATCGCCGACGGGATTTATTGCGCAGGCCGCATCTCCGAAGATCGTCGAATAGCCAAGAAGTATCTCTGTCTTGTTGCCTGTTCCGATCACAAGTCCGTTGCATCTTGCAGATTCGTCATAGAGCAGTATCATTCTTATCCTCGCCATCACATTTCCCATTCTTACTTTTGAGTCCTCTTCCCCTTTGCTCAGCTCAAACACAGCATCAACAGGTTTAGTAATGTCCTCTTTTCTGAAGGGCACCTTCAGCGAATCCACCACTTTCATCGCATCCTCAATGCTGTCCGGACTACTTGTCTTGTACGGCATTATCAGGCACATAACGTTCCTTTTCCCAAGAGCTTTTGCCGCAAGATAAGCAACTACAGCAGAATCAATTCCTCCGGAGAGTCCGATGACCGCCTTCGACAACCCGATCCTCTTTGTTTCATTGCTGATGAAGCCGGTAAGGAGGCCGGTCAACAATTCATTGTTCAGTTCCAATTTTGTCATTATATAAAAAAAGCCGACCCGGTCAACCGGATCGGCTTGAAATACTCTTCTGGCCTGTTACTTTGATACCTGATATACAATCTTTCTGATCGTGTCAAACTGCAAGTACGGAAACAGTTCCTGGATCTTGTCAATTGCTTCACCTGCGCTCATTTCCCTTCTCATTTCCTTGTACATCTGCCTTATTTTATAGTCTCTTATGGCCTTTTCGTCAAGCAGTTTATACTTCTTAAGTGTATTGTATACGTTGTCATCGATAAGTTCACTCAGAGGGTTGTCACTTTTAGACTTAACTGCAGGTTTCAATTTTCTCTCCTTGTTGATGTTGTTAAAATTTGAAAAGACAGTCCAATCACTTCTTGTCTCCGTAAACAAATAATCCTATACAAAAATAGCTCATAAGGGCATGCAAAGTCAAGCAAGGTTGCGTTTTTGAGCCGGAAACTAAGAATTTATGTGTTTTGTTAGGGCATTTTGTCTTATATTGCATTTCAAACTCATTGGCAAATAATATTAGTTCCTCAGTGAAAAAACTCCTGCTGTTTGTCTCCCTGCTGTTGTTTGTTTCAGATGCTTTTACTCAGGCAAGTTCTGATTATCTCAAGATCTCAGCGCTCACCGGAAAGTCATCTTACAAACCGGGAGATACTGTGAAGGTAGCGGTTGTAGTTGATATCCAAAAACCCTACCACATAAATTCAAATATCGTAAGCGATCCTACCCTCATACCCACCACTGTATCCGTAACTTCAAAGAGCTTCCCTGAACTCGGTGTGCTTTATCCTGAGAGCAAGCGGTTGAAGTTCGAGTTTTCTGATA
>DAIQRO010000036.1:2060-12178 GCA_036786155.1 Bacteroidota bacterium | reverse complement strand
GAAGGGAAAGCGGTAGTTGGAATTTTGTCCGCGGTTTCTAAAGACGCACAGGAAGGTGAAACTTATTTCAGCTATTCTGTCAATTTTCAGGCTTGCGACGATAAGGTCTGCTATTCCCCAAAGAAGCTTTCGGACAGCGTCAAGGTACTGATCAGCAGGAACACTTCGGATGTAGTTTCAAATTCAGAGGTTTTCAGTTCACTTGATTTCACCTCCGGAAAACTCGTAAAGAAATCCGTGAATCAGGGAGAAACAAAGCTGAGCGAGAATGAAAGGACCGGTTCACCTGGCGCTGAGGAGGATCAGGTTTCAGACTGGATTCAGGAAAAGGGATTATTTGCGGCTCTTGCCCTCATTTTTCTTGGCGGCCTTGCGCTTAACCTGACACCCTGCGTTTATCCGCTAATACCAATAACTCTCAGCTTCTTTGGAGCACAGGCAAGCGGCAGTAAAACACAGAGCATACTTATGGGAGTTTTTTATGCTCTCGGAATGGCGGTAACCTATTCAACACTCGGAGTTGTAGCCGCTCTTACCGGTGGCATTCTGGGCACTGCCCTTCAGAATCCGATTGTGATTATTGTGATCGCCTTGATCATGGCTGCGCTTGGACTGAGCATGTTCGGCTTGTTTGAGATCCGCGTTCCGCAGAGCCTTGCATTGATCGGCAATACAAACAGGTCAGGATATTTCGGCTCTCTGCTCATGGGACTGACGGTAGGATTCATTGCCGCACCATGCATAGGACCTTTTGTCCTGAGTCTTCTTGTTTATGTGGGAAAGATCGGTAGCGCCTTCACGGGATTTCTCCTGTTCTTTGTTCTTGCTATGGGCCTCGGACTTCCGTATGTTTTCCTTGCCGCTTCATCCAGTTCGATCAGCAAGCTTCCAAGATCCGGAGAATGGATGATTGGCGTGAAAGTGATCTTCGGACTCATACTTTTCGGGATGGCTCTCTTCACTTTGGCCCCGCTCATTCCGGAAGATCTGTTCGAAAAGATCTTCCCGGTCTATATCATCCTTTCAGGGATCTACCTGATACTTTTTGATAAGAACGGGAAGAATTCAACCGGATATACGTCGGTGAAGAACATTATTGCTATTGCCGCTGTTGCAGTCGGCTCTTGGATGCTCAAGCCACACGGCGCGGCGGAGGAAGTGAAATGGAATATGCTCACTTCTCTTGATGGAATTGAACAGTCGGTGCAGAGCCAGGGAAAGCCGGTGATCATAGACTTCTATGCAGACTGGTGCGCTCAGTGCAAGGAACTTGACAAGTACACTTACACAGATCCCGGCGTTGTGGAGATGACCAAGGATTTTAACAACATCAAAATAGACCTCACAAAGGAAAACGAGGAGATCACTTCGAAGTTCGATATAAAAGGACTCCCGGTAGTAGTTTTCATGGGCCCTGACGGGAAGGAATTCAGAGACCTTCGTGTCACCGGATTCCTCGAACCCGAAGAGTTTTCAAAGAGGATTGAAGCATTGGAAAAAAATCTAACCAAATAATGATATCAAAAACAGGGCTCCTGGCTCTATTTGCCGGCATTCTCATTTCCTCCGTTGCGAATGCTCAATTTGAGAATAAGACTGAAAGCGGGTTTTCATTGTCTGAACTTCGCAGCAATGCAATAGTTGAAGCAAAGCGCGAGATAAACCTCGGAGACAAACTTGAGGCGCAGGTTTCGAAAAAATCGCCTGTTCTTGCATTTGCTTATTCATTGCTGCTTCCCGGTGCGGGCCATTGGTACATTGACAGGATGGACGTGGGGAAATATTTCCTTACCGCTGATGCAATCTCCTGGACAGGACTTATCTCGCTCAACATTTACGGCGACAATGTAATTGACGATGCCGAAAGCTACTCCGTAGAGCATGCAGAGGTGACGGACCCCTCTGGAAAAGATGAGGATTTCTTTGCCAACGTTGGCAATTACAACAGCGTTTACGAGTATAACAATGACAAGCTCTCACGCGGCGAGTACAGCATGCTTTACAATGTGAGCACGCAGTTCTGGAACTGGGATGCGGAATCCAACAGGGATGTGTTTGAAGCCCAGAGAAAGAAGAGCGAGAGGATCTACAACAACAGGATAATCTTCGGGAGCCTGCTGATTGCCAACAGGGTCGTAAGCGGTATCAGCGCTTACCTCATAGCAAACAATATGAACAATTCACGGAAGCTCACGGTTGTTCCGAACCTGCTGTATAAGAACGGAATGAGCATTGACGGAATAGAATTCAAGTTCGCCGCTAAATTTTAAGTGATCAACAATTGCCGAATTACAAACTCCTGATTGAGTACGACGGGAGGAAATTCGAAGGCTGGCAGAAACAAAAGGCAACTTCCAACACGATACAGGAAACAATTGAATCGGCCATTTCGCAGGTCCTTAGATCGCCGGAGATCCGACTTACTGGAGCCGGACGCACAGATGCCGGCGTGAGTGCATACGAACAGGCGGCAAACTTCTCAGCAGAAACAGAAATTGACACAGGGAAATTTGTGCACTCTGTAAATTCGGTGCTTCCTAAAGATATCACGGTTCTTGATGCAGTTGAAGTCAGCAATGATTTTCATTCGAGATATTCGGCAATTGCCCGTGAATATTCTTACAGATGCACGACCAAAAGAAAGTCCATCAATTCCGACCAGTATTACCATGTAAGGCATGATCCTGATTTTGACAAGATGCAGCAATTCATCGGGCATGTGCTCACGCTTAAGAACTTCAGGACATTCTGCAAGAACAAGGACGACAAGCACAACTTTGCCTGCAATGTCATCAATTTCGAAATAACCAAATCCTGTGACACTGAATTTGAATTCCGTATCATTGCAGACCGTTTTCTTCATTCCATGGTGCGTGCGCTTGTGGGATGCTGTCTTGACCTGAGCAGAGGCAGGTTCAGCCTTGAAGATATTGTGCGGGCGAGCGAAAGAGGAGATAAGATCAATCTCTACTTCGTTCCGCCTGAACCGTTAAGTTTAATAAAAATCCACTACAGAAATGAAAACTAAGATCCTTTCACTCGCACTGATGATCCTGTTCTGCATTACCGGAACAGCCTCTTCACAGGAAAGCGGGAAGAACTTCAGGAAACTCGAGCTTATGCAGAAGGCTGCTGATGTTGAGATTAAGACGCATTCTTCAACAATGAAGAACCTTGCTCCGAAATCTGAAGAGAAGAGTCCTTACCTTGGCGCCTTGTTATCAGGAATACTCCCGGGCAGCGGAGAGTTCTATGCAAAAAGCTATATCAAAGCGGCAGTGTTCTTTGCAATCGAGGCAGGTCTTTGGACGGCATATGCAATATATGACAATAAGGGAGATGATCAGACAGATCAGTACGAGAAATTTGCAGACCAGAACTGGAGCATTAACAAGTATGCTCAATGGCTTGTTGACCAGCAGTTTACAGGTTATACGGCAATTACAAATCCAAATAATCCGGACAAGGAAACTCTCAGGCTTCAGGTGAATGAAGTTGAGCGACAGAATTTTTCTCACCAGTTGCCGCCGTATGGTGCTCAGCAGTACTATGAGCTTATCGGCAAGTATCAGAATTTTGTTGCAGGGTGGGCAGATGCTGACATTTCGGTGCTGAGCAAGAATCCGGGCAGTCCCAACTATTACGGCACTTACAAGACCACAATGTATGTGGATTATGCGGCCGACCGTCAACAGGCAAATGACTATTACGACATGGCTTCAACAAGCACGACGCTTGTAATTGTGAATCACCTTCTGAGCGCGGCAGACGCCGCGTGGAGCGTTTCTATGTTCAATAAGGACCTCAGGGTGAAATCGAGCGTGAGAATGAAATCAAAGCTCTCGCACGATTACAAAAGAGTCATGGTGCCGATGGCCAACATCAGCGTTACGTTCTAGCCGGGAGAAGAAACGAAAGTGAAATATCCGAGTGACTGAAAATGCCTGAGCGCATTCCTTAGTCCGGTTCTTTCATTCTTTTTAAATACGCCAAAAAGTGTTGCGCCGCTTCCGCTCAGCGAAGCGTAAACTGCTCCGGCCTCAAGCAACTTTTCCTTCACTTCTCTTAATGCGGACATCCTGTCAAAGATCACAGGCTCAAAGTCATTTTTCAGGATCTCAAAGCTTGACGGCTCAAATTTCCTGATCTTTGACAGAAGTTCCGGCTTCAGCGGTTTTCCCTTCAGGTTCATCTTCTCAAAAGCCCACTTGGTTGAGACTCTCAGATTCGGATTCACGATGAGTATGTCATGATCAATTACGAAAGAAGGGAGTTCTCTCATTTCTTCGCCTCTTCCGGTTGCGTAACAGGGCCTCATTATCAGAAAGAATGGAACATCACTTCCGATAGAAAGTGCGAGGTCGATCAGCTTGCTCTTGTTTGAGGGCACATCAATTTTCAGTTGCCTTACAAGAAATTTGATCACAGTCGCGGCATTTGAACTTCCGCCTCCCATTCCTCCCGAAACCGGAATGTGCTTTTCGATCTCCATTACACAGGTATAAGTATCCCTAATTGCAAATGCCTTGAAGAGCCTTTCAAAAGCCAAATAGCAAAGATTATCCTTGTTGAGGGGTATATAAGACTTGTTGGATTTGAGAATTACAGAATTGCAGCCTGAATCATTTCTCTCAAGGCTGATTGTTATTACGTCGCGAAGCTTGACCGGATAGAAAATTGTTTCGAGTTCATGATAGCCGTCCTCTCTCCTTCCGCGGATGCGCAGGCCTACATTTATTTTGGCATGTGAATACAGTACCTGCTGATTCATGGATTGATTTTGACTTATAGTGACAGATCATGAGGAATGCAACGGGGCTAATATGCCCATTTAACTAATATTGAACCCCAGGTGTATCCTGCTCCAAAACTGGACAGAACAAGATAGTCATCTTTCTTCACCTTTCCTGCATGCCAGTATTCGGAAATGCAGGTGGGTATTGTTGCCGAAGTTGTGTTTCCGTACCTGTGAATGTTTATCATGACCTTGTCTTCCGAAAGCCCCATCCTCTCGGCACATGCCGAAATGATCCTCATGTTTGCCTGATGAGGCACAAGATATGAGATCTGTTCTCCGGTAAGATTGTTCTTTTTCATAATCTCATATGAAACATCTGCCATTCCCTTCACTGCATCCTTGAAAACATTCTTACCCTCCTGATAAACAAAGTGCATTCTCTTATCAACTGTCTCATGGGTTGCCGGGTTGAGACTTCCGCCCCCAAGCTGATGAAGATACTTACCGCCCTCACCGTTAATCTTCATAATGGCATCAACGATCCCGATGCTCTTATCTTCCGTCGGTTCCAGAAGCACTGCTCCTGCGGCATCACCAAACAAGATGCAGGTGTTCCTGTCTTCGAAGTTTGTAATTGCAGACATCTTGTCTGCGCCTACAACAATGACCTTCTTATGTGAACCCGCCTGTATGAATTGCATCGCCGTGGTCAGTGAGAAAATGAAACCGGAACAGGCCGCCAAGAGATCAAAGCCCCAGGCATTGACAGCGCCCATCTCCTTCTGAATTACGCAGGCAGTTGAAGGATAGATCATGTCCGGTGTAACTGAAGCAACAATGATCAGGTCAATCTCCTCTACCCCTATTCCTCTGTTCTGGAGAAGTTTTTCGATTGCCTTTATTGCCATGAATGAAGTGGGCTTGCTCTTATCTAATCTTCTTCTTTCGCTTATGCCAGTCCTTGTTCTGATCCACTCGTCGCTTGTGTCAAGGTACTGTTCAAAGTACCTGTTATCAATGACTCTGTCGGGCACATAATGCCCGACAGAGGTTATCATTGCATTATAAGGACCTTTGTTGTCCATCGGGAGTTATTCGGTATCTCCCTTCTCTTCAATGGTTTCGATCTGAACTTCCTTGTCTGACGGCGGGTCTTTGTGATCATCACTCAATGTAAGCTCATCGGTTCCTTTCTTATGTTTCACCTTGATCTTTGAACCATCCTTGATCGCTCCCTTAAGGATCTCCTCGCTCAGAGGGTCCTCCAGGTACTTCTGCACGGCTCTTCTCAAAGGCCTCGCTCCGTAGTTCTCATCATATCCCTTTTCCGAGAGGAACTCGATCGCAGACTTTGCAAGCTCAACCTTAACTCCCTGCAGATGGATCCTTGAAAGCAGTTTGTTTACGGAGATGTCAACAATTTTGATGATGTCTTCCTTTCCAAGCTGCTTGAATATGATCAGTTCGTCTATCCTGTTAAGGAACTCCGGCGAAAATACCCTCTTCACGGACTCTTCTATAGTGCCCTTTATCTTCTCATAATTGCTCTTCTTGGTTGGCTCACCAAATCCGAATACTTTGTCCAGTTTCAGGTCACGGGTTCCGATGTTGGACGTCATGATTATGATCGTATTCTTGAAATCAACCTTTCGTCCCAATCCATCAGTAAGAACACCATCGTCGAGAACCTGGAGAAGAATGTTGAATGTGTCCGGATGTGCTTTTTCGATCTCGTCAAGAAGCACCACCGAATAGGGCTTTCTCCTCACTTTCTCTGTAAGCTGTCCGCCTTCTTCATATCCGACATATCCGGGAGGCGCCCCCACGAGCCTGGAGACATTGAACTTCTCCATGTATTCGCTCATGTCGATCCTTATCAGCGCATCTTCAGAATTGAACAGGAACTTTGCAAGCTGTTTGGCAAGCTCAGTCTTTCCCACGCCCGTCGGACCCAGGAATACAAAAGAGCCGATGGGACGATTCGGATCTTTGAGTCCGGCACGCGCCCTGCGGATCGCCTTGGAAATCTTCTCAACTGCTTCATCCTGACCTATTACAACATCCTTAAGATGCTCATCCATTTTCACGAGTCTCTGCGACTCAGCTTCTGCAATCTGATTCACGGGAATGCCGGTCATCATCGCAACCACATCTGCAACGTTCTGCTCGGTCACTTCATATATCATGCTTTGGGATTTGATCTCCCAGTCAAGCTTCATTTGTTCAAGATCATTAAGAGCCTTCTTTTCAGAATCCCTGAGCCTTGCGGCTTCTTCATAATTCTGATTCTTCACAACCTGATTCTTGAACTGTCTGATCTTCTCGATCTCCGCTTCAAGATCAACGATCTCCTTCGGCACTACAATGTTTGACAAATGCACTCTTGATCCTGCTTCATCCATAACGTCAATTGCCTTGTCAGGAAGGAACCTGTCTGTAATGTACCTGTCGCTGAGCGTTACTGCTTCATCAATTGCCTTCTCAGTGTATTTGACATTGTGATGTTCTTCGTACTTATTCTTTATGTTGTTCAGGATCTGGATCGTCTCGCTCACCGTTGTCGGCTCAACCATGATCTTCTGGAATCTCCTGTCGAGAGCCCCGTCCTTCTCAATGTACTGCCTGTACTCATTGAGAGTGGTTGCGCCAATGCACTGAAGGTCTCCTCTTGCAAGGGCGGGCTTAAAGATATTTGATGCATCAAGTGAGCCGCTTGCGCCGCCGGCTCCCACTATCGTATGGAGTTCATCAATGAAAAGTATCACATCTTTTGCTTTCTCAAGTTCATTCATCACCGCCTTCATTCTTTCCTCAAACTGTCCCCTGTACTTTGTGCCTGCTACAAGAGCTGCGAGATCGAGAGTCACAACGCGCTTATTGTGAAGGACCCTTGAAACGTTCTTGTTCACTATCCTCAGCGCCAGGCCTTCGGCAATCGCCGTCTTTCCCACACCCGGTTCACCGATCAGAACAGGGTTATTCTTTTTTCTTCTGCTCAGGACCTGTGCAACTCTTTCAATCTCCTTCTCTCTTCCAACGATCGGGTCGAGCTTGTTTTCCACGGCCATCTTCGTCAGGTCTCTGCCGAAATTATCCAGAACCGGGGTTTTGCTTCTTTCCTGTTTCTTTTCCGCTGACGACTTCTGCGGGGCCGCTCCGGAGGAGGGCTTTCCGCTGAGAATGTTCATGAGCTCCGACTTCACAGCTTCATAGTTCACATTGAGCTGATGAAGTATCTGCGCGGCAAGATTATCGTCTTCCCTGAGAATTGACAGAAGAAGGTGCTCCGTTCCGATCACATCAGACTTGAAAAGTTTTGCTTCAAGGTATGTGATCTTAAGGACCTTCTCTGCCTGCTTTGTAAGCGGTATATTTCCGACTGTGAGTGTTCCGCCCGATTGCCTTACGGTATCCTCGATTGTTTTCTTGATCTTTGCGGCATCCACTCCAAGGTTCTTGAATATCTTGATCGCTATTCCTTCTCCTTCGCGAATAATGCCGAGCAACAGATGTTCAGTACCGATGTAATCATGTCCGAGGCGGATAGCTTCTTCCCTG
Organism: Bacteroidota bacterium; assembly: GCA_036786155.1. Classification (GTDB taxonomy): domain Bacteria; phylum Bacteroidota; class Ignavibacteria; order Tepidaquicellales; family Tepidaquicellaceae; genus JADJAH01. The sequence continues at coordinate 3,882 of DAIQRO010000036.1, read as the reverse complement.
CTAAGCCTTATGACATCCTGAACTCTGTTCGAAAAATTACTGTCCATAATTGGATATATCTTTAGATTTTTTTGGGGTAATGGGCGCCGGATTATATAATCCGGCGCCTTTCACTTCACCAAACCTCATCATTCCTGTGCGCCCAATATATCAAAATTCCCCAACATATTGAAATTACTTATTGCACTGAAACATCTCACTTCTCCGCTTCCTGAACTTTGCAGTGATCGTTCAGCGCATTTGCGACCTTGTTTGCCACAGCGTAGGCATCATTGTTCTCAATGTCATGCCTCTGAATCATGTGAACCAGCTTGCCGTCCTTCATCAGGGCGACCTGCGGGGATGAAGGCGGATAATTTTCGAAAAACTTGCGTGCCTCTGAAACTGCGTCCTTTTCCATTCCGGCAAATACAGTTACAAGATTGTCCGGCATTGCATTGTTCTCTTTTGCCCAGTCAATTGCAAGTGAAAGCCCCGGCCTCGCTTTGCCTGCGGCACAGCCGCAAACAGAGTTAACAAATATCAGCGTGGTTCCAGACTTGCCAAGCTCTTCCTTTACTTCCGATGCAGTGAGAAGCTCCCTGAAGCCTATCTCTTTGGCTTCTTCTCGCATTGGTTGAACCATGATTGGATCGTACATTTATTAGTTTGGTTTGATTATTGAAACCTTTGAACAACTCCGCAAAGCATTTTAGTTCAATTCTTAAGAAATCTGCTGAACCATTCCCTCCTCAGTCCGGACACTTCAGCCCTGTGATGCCTGAGAAAATGGTCTCCGCCTTCAATCAATTTCAACTCGGATATCCTGCCCTGCTCCTTGAAGATCTCATGCATTTCCACAGAGTCAAGATGGGAGACAGTATGATCATTTGTTCCGTGGATCAGAAGAATAGCCGTTGATGGGAACATCTTATGTGCAAATCTGACCGCCGACCTTCTGCTGAATTTGTCATGCGCATCATTCTCAAACACATGACCGTAGATCTGTTCAAGTTTCTTAAGGCTTTTCGATCTCCTCAGCAGATTTGCTATGCCCGCGATCACCACCGCGCATCTTACCCTGTCTGTATGGCAGAGCGACTTGTATGCCATCATCCCACCGCGGCTCCACCCTTCAATTCCGATCCTTTCGGCATTGCAGATCTCAAGTGATTCCGCCAGTGGGATCAGATTAAGCACATCCTCCACATCCCTGCCGCCGAATTCCTCATCCTTTCTGTACTGCGATGCGAGCACCACGTAACCCCATGAAGCAATCTCGCCGTACATACCGCTAGCAAGGAACTCGTCAATTCTTCCTTCCCTGAGATTCCCTCCCCTGTTCCATATAATTACGGGAAGAGGTTCCCTGATGTCCTTCGGGTATGCAATGTATCCTTCCACCTCTCTGCCTGCCGATTCATACAGCATTTTTTCAACCGCTGTTTCGCCGGCCGTCTTCTCACCCCAACCGCTTCTGAGCATCTTCTTCTGTACATCATTGAGCGAAATCAGGCTTCGCTCAATAATCATTCTGTTTCCGATTGCTCGTACAATTTATAATACGCGAGCTTCAGGTCAAATTCCTGGCCAACCTTGTAAACATTTTCATACTGTCCGGGCAGGACCTTTTCTATTCTCACTTTTGCCCAACAGCCGCCTTCATAGTCCAGTACCTTTGCATCATAGACCTCTTCCCCTTTGTACTCTACTCTGTACAATCCGCCCTTTTCAGGGGCATCCTTGATAATATGCTTATGCTTCATTTAGAATTTTGATCAAATTTAAGCATTTGAAGAGAATGATGATATGCCTTAAGAGCTCCACCCTGATCCGATGGAAT
>DAIQRO010000036.1:0-1960 GCA_036786155.1 Bacteroidota bacterium | reverse complement strand
CTTGCCGGCGATCCGGGAGGACTGTCGGGAGTTGACCTCATTGATTCCAGATCAACACCAAATACAGCAACGTTATATGTTGGTCCTATCCTTCCGACAGCATTAAGAGAATCGGGGAAAAGCCTGAACTTGTAAAGAGAATGCAACTGGTTTGCCGGCAATGAAGCCGATTTCTGAAGCACGTCCGGCCATGGGCCTGCTGTACTGTCAGCCTGGTTTGGATTTGTCGTAATGCCGATTATTCCTCGTGTCCCCAGTGTTCCCGGCCTGTCAGCCACAAATGTTATTCCAAGCTGATTTCTCGAGAAGTCCGTATCAACATAAGTTGATGCCGCTCTGTCCCAATGGTATCCGACGTCTTCAGCAATAATGATGAGCTTTGCTTTCGAATTTGACGTACCGGAAGCAAGATAGGACTTTATCGAGTCCTTCACGACATTGGAAGCCACGCCCGTGCCTTCACCCAGCAGAATTACCTTCTTGTATCCTCTTAAAGAGATGGATGAAGTTCCCGTTGTGTTTGACTTCCTGTTGAACAGGTCATACGTAGCTCCGAGTGCGTTCAGGTTTGCAATTACAGAATCCCTTGAAGTTCTGCATCCCGTAACGGTGGAATCGTAGAGGTTCACAATATCGCCTCTTGATTGCCTCTTGAATGTGATGTTGTGGACATTCGTTGACCTCACGGAATCAGTTGCATTGTAAGCCCATACTGCCCATTGGCCCACTACAGAATCGCCCGGATTAAGACCGAGTCCGGCAAGTATTCCGTCAAGTGCGTTGTTGGCAACAGTCAAAGCCGTATCGTATCCGCCGCCGTTTGACGGAACCGTCAGCAATGCAGTTGAAATTGTCGGCGCGCCGAATTTCCATTTGTATGTAACTCCCTCGCCGGATTTTCTCCAGTTGATGTCGATCTGAGACGTATTGAACGGCGAAGTTGTAACCGTGATGCCTGAAGGCGGAGAAACAAGATTGAAAGCCGAAAGCTGGGGCCTTCCCCTCTTGAACTTGATAGCCCTCGGGCCGTTAGTTGCTTTTACAGAGTCAATCGGGTTTACTCTGTAAGCCCATACATCCCACTGCCCCGAGATCGAATCGCCCTGTGCAAGTCCTGCAGATGCAAGTATCTGATCGAGCTGGCCAAGAGTTAGGGTAAGCGAGTTAGTGGCTGAAGGCAGTGTAAGAAGCCTTGGCGGAACCGCCGGGCTTCCGAATATCCATTTGTACTGAGCGCCTGTTGCGGATGTATCCCATGTGATCGTTACAGGTGTTGATGAATTCGGGAACGATTCTATTCTCGCATTCGGAGCAGGTGACTGCAGGTTGAATGCATTCAGAGGGAACAATCCCATTTGCTGGAAAGCGGCTTCAAGATTAATGAGTCCCTTTCCGTAAGTGTTGTCTTCACCCGGCGTTCCAAGATCAGTTGCTGTTGAAAAGAGGATCGCCTTGATCTGCCTTCCGGTCATGTTCGGAGCAACCTGCTTGAGAAGTGCAATCGCACCTGCCACGTGAGGTGATGCCATTGACGTTCCCGAGTTGTTTCCGTAACTGTTGTTTGGAAGTGATGACCTCACGTTCACTCCGGGAGCTGAAACTTCCGGTTTGATCAGAAGCGTGCCGGTGCCGCCGCATATTGAAGGCCCGCGGCTTGAGAAGCTTGCGATCGGGTATCCTGATGTATTGCCGTCAACTGCGCCGACGCAGAAGACATTCACGGAATCTGTGTTGATGTTCTTCGGCGGTGTGATTGTTGAAGCGCCTGAACCTGAATTACCTGCAGAAAAGCAGACTGCGATACCCGCCGCTTCGAGAGCATTCAAGGTCGGTACATAGATGGAATTGCACTGTGCGGTACCGGCTACAGTCGGATCCTGCCAGGAACAGCTGATCACATCAGGCATGTTCATCGTTGCGGCGTTTGTATCCGGATCCATTGCCCACTGATAAGAAGCAA
>DAIQRO010000254.1:1411-3982 GCA_036786155.1 Bacteroidota bacterium | reverse complement strand
GCATCGGGCAAATGTTCTTTCTTAATCAAGTGGATGACGGTATTTGACCATTGCTTTACAGGCGTGGTGAATATCGCGGAAGTCCTTTCCGCCTGTGATACAAAAGAGCAGAAGGAATCTGCGAAGCGGGCATTTTACGGCACAGGTTTGCTGGGAATGCCTTACAGATATTCCGAGAAAATGTCTGAAGTTCTGAAGGAGTCATTTTCAGGCAAAGAGTGCAATTTCAGGGATGCATTTGTGATAACCATGTGCTCTGAAGCGAAGCTTCCCCTGGTGACGTTTGACACCGGCAGATACTTGTCACTTTCGGAAAAGTTCAGCGTAAAACTGATAAGCAGGCAGGAAGTAAACAGGAAATACAATTCAGTAATCAAAAATAAACCCGGATGAAATTAGGGAAACAGTACACAAGCAGGGAGAATCAGTCCACTGACATCTATCTGAAAGAGATCAGCAAGACGACTCCCTTATCGGTTGAGGAGGAGATTGAATATGCGAAGAGGATCAAGAAGGGAGACAAGAAGGCGCTTGACGCTTTGGTCAAGGCAAACCTGAGGTTTGTGGTCAGCGTGGCAAAGCAGTATCAGAATCAGGGGCTGTCGCTCAATGACCTGATAAACGAGGGCAACCTCGGACTGATCAAAGCCGCCAAGAAGTTTGACGAAACGAGAGGATTCAAATTCATTTCATACGCAGTATGGTGGATCAGGCAGTCAATACTGCAGGCGCTGGCGGAACAGTCGAGGGTTGTAAGGCTACCGCTCAACATTGTACAGCAAAAGAGCAAGATCGCCAAGACGATCAGCGAACTTGAACAGCAGAACGAGCGTGCTCCAAACGTGCTTGAGATAGCTGAGAAGCTGGACATGAGCATCTGGGAAGTCCAGGAGACTCTGAAGAATTCAGGAGGCCACGTTTCTGTAGACGCCCCGAGCATTCACGGCGAAGTTACATAGCTTTTTGACTTCATGTCTGACAAGTAAGAGAAGATGCCGGACGTTAATCTCATGAAGGACTCTCTCAGGATCGAGATAGAAAGGGCCCTTGATACGCTTTCACAAAGGGAGAAGGAAGTGGTAAAGCTTTACTACGGACTTGAGAAGGAGAATCCGCTGACACTTGAAGAGATAGGCGACAAGTACAAGCTGACACGCGAAAGAGTAAGGCAGATAAAGGAAAAGGCGATCAGGAGACTGAGGCAGGCATCAAGAAGCAAGGCGCTAAAGACTTATCTGGGACAGTAGTTCCCTGAGTTTGTTGTTATGTGAATTGACCCGTGCAGATACTTGTGCGGGTCTGTTTTTTTTTTGTGGAGACAAGACAACTTCAGGTTCAGTCACATGTAATCCCCTGACAGGATCAGTTGATTTTCAAAACGACTGCTCTTAGTAAACCACTGAACTGCAGTGTGAATTCCTTGCGGGAATCCCGCTGTACTTATGATGACCGCCAATGCACTAAGTTAAGCAGAATCATTTGACCTTAATAAGAAGTCAGATAGTTCAGATGCATCACTTTATCAAAAGCATTTTCTTAGCGTCAGAAAATCCGACTTCACTGATATCGTCAGCAGAAGCGTTATGCTGCCCGGATGGATTCACAACAATCTGGTACAGGTAAATTCCGCTCACTTCCTGTCCGCCGGACATACTTACATCAAAAACTGTCTCATAACTACCCTGTCTTAGGTACTCATTCACAAGCACCGCAACTTCCCTTCCCAGCACATCAAATACTCTGAGAAGTACATTGCCTGAAGTTTTCATCTCGAACCGGATGACTGTACTCGGATTAAACGGATTCGGAAAATTTTGCATTAACCTGAACTCACCGGGAGTTTCTGAGTTCGTTTGAATTATGCTGTTTGTCTTTTCATACTTATAAACATACTTGCCGCAGGCAAATCCGAGTGTATCTCCGAAAAATTGAAATCCAAAAATAAACTGTCCGATATTTGCATTAAACCAGGTTTGCCCTCCATCGGTTGTTCCATGAGTTGGATTGTAGTCGCCTCCTACCCAGCCCGTATAAGCATTAATGAATCCGATTCCGTGCTCGTGAAAGTTAGGAAAAGGAAGTTCTGCCCAGTTCAATCCTCCGTTTGTTGTCTTCAGGACAAACTTCCCCGGATAGGTTATTCTCTCAACAGAAGCATAGCCTGTGAGATGGTCAATGAAGCAGATTTTATGAACCGCTTCAATAACTCTGTTTCCTTCATAAACCTTAATCCAGTTCAAGCCACTGTCCGAAGTGTACAAGATAACTGCCTCCCGGTTGTTTCCGGAACCCAGGCCACCTGCAACCAAACCTCTGCTTTCATCAAAAAAGTAGGAATCACGGAGTCCGGTTGCCATTTGTTCAAGGCTCTTTGTAGTCCATGTATTACCGCCGTCAGTGCTCTTTACAAAGTTTGCAAGTGCGTCATATCTGCCACAGCCGTAAATGAACTGATCGTTGAGAATATGAATACATTCCAGCCCACCGGGTACAGGATTGGGAAAGTTTGTAATGCGCACAAGGTTAGCTCCGCCGTTAGTTGTTTTGAACAAATTGTAACTTCGGGAAGAT
>DAIQRO010000254.1:316-1401 GCA_036786155.1 Bacteroidota bacterium | reverse complement strand
ATGAACTCTGCATCTGTAAATCCCCCGGTCACTATGGAATCAGTTTTTAACCAATTATATCCTCCGTTACTTGTCCGATAAATATTTCCGTATGTATGGATCAGCCATCCGGTATTCGGATTGATGAAATAGAGATCCATAAAATTTGCAGAATTATAAATGCCGTTTAGCTGATGCCACAAAGCGTTTTGTGCCTCTGCAACTGAAGCTGAGGATGTTAACATCATTGACAGAAGCAGACATTTACAGAAAAGTTGCCTCAATTGAATTCCAATATTAACTGCATTCATTACTTCAAACCCTCCTTTCGGAAAAAATTTTGCCGCATTCAAACTTAATTTGTCACTTTGACGCAGGGCACTGAATTCCTATTATTGTACAATTCATTGAAGGTGGCGGCGGACCATCAAAGAAGTCCCATAAATTAACGCAGCATTGACTGTCAATCTGAACATCACCTCCCGAACAATAGACATGATAGGTTGGCGCAGTTGTACTATCAGGATTATGCTCGTTACAGCATGGATCAAGGAGTAATGCGTAAACCTTTTCATTATTTCCTGATGTTATTTGGAGAGGATCTTGATTGTTGCAGGATTGAATGCAAACACTAACTGAAAGCAGCAAGGCCAAGAGAATAGAAATTACATTTCTCATAATTCAACCTCCTTAAATTTGTAAAAACTACCATTGCCTCTCAAATGATGAAATGCATTTATTTTTCCCAATGAAGATTGGCAAATACATTCTTGATTATTGAAATTCCCGGCCTGCTTTTTGCCGTTGTTGTTCCCAAAAGATTGCTTGAAAGCATTTCACAAAGTGTGTTAAGCTCAAATGCAAACTTTCCCCGAAGGGGTGATCCTCCTGACCGCAGGCGGCATTACGACAGCATTCCATGCATGCAGGCACTGCGTTCGGGAACATCAACAGCGGTGGTAATGAAATAACATTTTGTGTTCATTGTGTTGAGTCGGCGGGTAACTTTGCGGGGACGAAAAACGGTCTGTTCAACTCAAAGATACAACTGATGTTGCTATGTTTGCAACAAAGGTCTGATCGTGTTCAGCAAACTCGTTTTCCCG
>DAIQRO010000254.1:0-229 GCA_036786155.1 Bacteroidota bacterium | reverse complement strand
TTCAACATTTTTCAGGAGAGATTTCTTTTGCCCGAGCTTCTCGTTTATTCTCTTCTCTATCTGCAAAGCACGCTTCATTTGCTTTGCGGATTTTCTTCCGATAAAGCCTTTGTCATAAGCGCCGATATTTTCCTTTTCTTTCTCATCTGCCCACTTCCTCCTGTTCTTTGCAGCATTTTCAAGCGAAGTCACTTCTCTCCTGAGATTTGCGCTGCACCCCCTTTTCAGG
>DAIQRO010000253.1:0-3989 GCA_036786155.1 Bacteroidota bacterium | reverse complement strand
TACTATCACATTACATACTTCAATCCTAAGCTGACTCATAAATCATTCAGGGAAGAGTTTGACAATGTTCAGTGGAATTATGATGACGACAAGTTGACGAAATGGAAGGAAGGGCGCACAGGTTACCCGATAGTTGACGCAGGCATGCGTCAGCTTGCAGAGGAAGGCTGGATGCACAACAGGGTTAGGATGATCACTGCGATGTTTCTTACAAAGGACCTGCTTATTGACTGGCGCTTTGGAGAGGAGCATTTTGCGAAACATTTGATTGACCTGGATTTTTCGAGCAACAACGGCGGATGGCAGTGGAGCGCTTCCACCGGCGTGGATGCACAGCCGTACTTCCGGATATTCAACCCTTACCTTCAGAGCAAGAAGTTTGACTCTGACGGCAGTTACATAAGGCAATATGTACCCGAACTGAAGCAGGTGCCAGGGGAGTACATTCACGAGCCGCACCTCTTGAGTGAAGAATCGCAGGCAAGTTGTAATGTCAGGATCGGAGTTGATTATCCCTACCCGATAATTGACCATATGAAAGCAAAAGAAGAAGCAGTAAGAAGATTCAGCATTGCGGCGGGAAAAACATTGAACACAAAGTGAACATACCATACGACAAATACGAACCGGTGATCGGGCTTGAAGTGCATGCCCAGATGATGACGAAGACAAAGGCATTTTGCGGTTGTCCTGCAGACTTCCATGCCCCCCCCAACACAAACGTGTGCCCCGTCTGCCTCGGGCATCCCGGAGTCCTTCCTGTCCTGAATGCAGAACTTGTTGACTGCGCACTGAAAATGGGACTTGCAACAAACTGTTCAATAAGGGAGAATACGATCTTCGCAAGAAAGAACTACTTCTACCCCGACCTTTCCAAAGGGTATCAGATCACACAGTTTGAGACGCCGTTGTGCTTCGGAGGCCATGTGAGCATAAGACTCAGGGATAAATCGGTTAAGAAGATCGGGATCACCAGAATACACATGGAGGAAGATGCCGGTAAGTCAATTCATGATTTCTCTGACAACGACACGCTTGTTGACTTCAACAGGTGCGGCGTACCGCTGATAGAAATTGTGAGCGAACCGGACTTGTTTACCTCGGTATAAATGACGGCAACCTTGAGGAAGGTTCAATGAGATGCGATGCGAACATATCGGTTCGCAGAAAGGGCGAAGCGGAGCTCGGCACAAGAACGGAGATCAAGAATCTCAATTCGTTCAAGAATGTGGTGGATGCGATCGAGGCGGAAATGAAAAGGCAGATCGATCTCATAGAGTCGGGTGGAAAGGTCTCTTACCACACAATGACGTACAATGCAAAGGACAAGACAACATCCCACACCCGCAGTAAGGAAGAAGCGCACGATTACAGATACTTTCCCGAACCGGACCTTGTGAGACTGCATGTTGCTGACGAAAAGATAGAGGAAGTCAATGCCGCTCTTCCCGAACCGCCTGACGCAAGGACTCTAAGACTGACTGAGCAATACGGGCTTGCCGAAGCTGAAGCTGAAGAGATAACGGCTGAGAAGCCCCATGCAGATTTTTACGAGAGCATTACATCCCGTCTTGGAAATAAGGATCAGAAGACATTCAGGATCTCTTCGAACATTTTCCGCGTGGACATCAAAAGGATCCTTAATGAGCAGAAGATCGACATCGGGCAATTCATGCTTTCCCCTGCCGTGATAGCCAGGCTTGCAGACGCGGTTTCAGCAGGTGAGATTAGCGCAAGCGCATCGCGCGAAGTATTCACACAATTGCTTTCTGCAGGAAGCTCGGAGGCGGAGCAGATTAGTATGTTTGATGAACTGGCACAGAAGTACAAGCAGGTCTCAGGAGAGTCGGAGATCGAGGAAATAGTGAAGAGCGTGCTTTCGCAGAACTCGAATGAGGTGGAAAGATACAAGAGCGGCGAAAAGAAGCTTGCCGCATTCTTTGTAGGCAAGATAATGCAGGCAAGCAAGGGTAAGGCAAATCCCAGGATAGTCAATGAATTGTTAATCAAAAACCTTGAAGTCAATAACTGATGAACCGAAAGCTCATTGCAGGTAACTGGAAGATGAATTTGAATGTGAAAGAATCAATACAGCTTGCCAAAACTATTGCTGAGAGCGTCATAAATTTGAAGAGTCCAAATGCGGATGTATTGGTGTGTCCGACCTTTCTCTCACTCGAACAGTGCGGAAAAGCGCTGAAGGGTTCGCCCGTTATGCTCGGTGCTCAGGACGTGTGCGCAAACGATGACGGAGCATTTACAGGGGAGATCTCCGCTTCTATGCTTTTGTCAGCGGGATGCGAATACGTGATCATAGGCCACAGCGAAAGGCGCAAGTATTACGGTGAGACGAACGAGAGCGTGAATGTAAAGGTGAAAAAGGCGCTTGAAAAAGGACTGAAGCCGGTAATGTGTGTTGGCGAAACATTGCAGGAAAGGGAGGATGAGATATTTGAAGCAATAGTCGGAGAGCAGATAACTGAAGGGCTGAGGGATGTTGCAGAAGATAGGATGAACTTTGTGACAATAGCATACGAACCCGTTTGGGCAATCGGGACCGGGGTGAACGCAACTCCGAAACAGGCATCCGACATGCACTTGTTCATAAGAAAGAAAATCTCGGAACTTTTCAATATCAAAACAGCCGAAGCTGTGAGAATACTCTACGGCGGAAGCGTGAATGCAAAGAATGCAAGAGAAATACTTGCAGCAAAAGGAATAGACGGTGCGCTTGTAGGCGGAGCAAGCCTTAAGGCGGAAGACTTCCTGACTATTGTTTCCGCTTGCTGAATTTTAAGAAAACAAATAAACCAATAAGCATAAATGACAAGATCAGTTATAGTAGCGGCATTGAGAACACCCATCGGCAGTTATATGGGTTCGCTCTCGCCGCTCAAGGGCCCTCAGCTTGGGGCTGTAGTAATCAAGGAACTTATTTCAAAGACCGGTGTAAATCCTGCAGAAGTTTCCGAGGTGATAATGGGATGCGTGCTTCCAGCAGGCATGGGACAGGCGCCGGCACGGCAGGCGGCAATCTTCGGCGGTTTGCCTGACTCGGTTCCATGCATGACCATTAACAAAGTATGCGGCTCCGGACTCAAATCCGTTATGCTTGCTGACCAGGCGATCAAGGCCGGAGATGCGGAAGTGGTAATAGCCGGAGGATTTGAATCTATGAGCAATGTCCCCTACTATCTTGACAAGGCAAGAAGCGGTTACAGGATGGGAAACGGAACGTTGATTGACGGAATGGTCCATGACGGACTCTGGGATGTTTACAACAACTTTCACATGGGAAGTGCGGCGGAGATGTGCTCAAGGGAAATGAACATCCCGAAAGAAGAACAGGATTCTTTTGCAGAGCAAAGCTACAGGCGCGCTCTGAAGGCAATGGATGAAGGGCTTTTTAAGGAGGAGATTGTGCCTGTTGAGATAAAGGACAGGAAAGGAACAATCACGGTTTCAGAAGATGAAGAACCGCGCAAAGTCAACTTTGAAAAGGGCAAAACACTCAAGGGAGCATTTGAAAAGGACGGTTCAGTAACGGCATTCAATTCTTCTTCTCTGAATGACGGCGCTGCAGCTGTTATGGTGATGTCGGAGGAGAAAGCCAAAGCTCTCGGACTGAAGCCTCTCGCAGCAATTGTTGCTCAGGGATCATTTGCACAAAAACCCGAGTGGTTCACCACATCGCCCGCTTATGCGATCAAGAATGTGCTTGAAAAGGCAAAACTGAAAGTTGGCGACCTTGACCTTGTTGAGGCCAACGAAGCATTTTCTGTTCAGGCATGTGCGGTAAATAAGCTGGCCGAACTTGACCCGGATAAAGTTAACGTGCACGGAGGCGCTGTAGCTCTGGGCCATCCGATAGGAGCAAGCGGCGCAAGAATTCTCACAACACTGTTGCATGCGATGAACAGGAAGGATGCAAAACGCGGACTTGCCACACTTTGTATCGGAGGCGGTGAGGCAAGCGCACTGATCGTTGA
>DAIQRO010000252.1:0-3992 GCA_036786155.1 Bacteroidota bacterium | reverse complement strand
TTGAGACCGAGTCCTCCCAGTATGCCGTCGAGTGCATTGTTCTGAACCGTCAGCACTGAATCGTACCCGTTGCCGTTGGAAGGCACTGAAAGTCTTACGGTTCCGATCGTAGGTGCTCCGAACTTCCACTTGTAAGTTGTTCCCTGCCCGGACCTTGTCCAGTTTATGTTGATCAGAGAAGTGTTGAACGGTGATGTTGTAACCGTCGTGTTGTTTGGCGGAGAAACAAGTGAGAATGATGTCAGCTGCGGCACGCCTCTTTTCAGAGTAATTGCCCTCGGTCCGTTTGTGGACTTCAGCGAATCATTTGTCTGATTGTTTCTGAAAGCCCATACATCCCACTGGCCGACAATCGAATCTCCCTGATTTACACCGGCAGAAGCAAGTATGTTGTCAAGTTGTCCGGCGGTAACGGTAAGCTGGTTTGTCGAAGCCGGCAATGTAAGCAGTCTCGGATTCGGAGTGGGGCTTCCGAATATCCATTTGTATGAAGCTGTTGATGCCGATGTATCCCAGGTTATGGTAATTGGTGTGTTCGAATTCGGGAATGATGTCACTGTTACACCCGCCGGAGGCGTTTGAAGATTGAATGCATTCAGCGGATATGTGACAGTCTGCAAAGCTCCTGTCCATGCATTGTAAAATCCTGCAACTCCTGCTTTGTCATCCATACATATTGCCACCACTTTTCCTACGCTGGATGTGATTCCGATGTAATCACCCATGTATCCGCCTCCAAATCCAGATGCCGGTTTCGGCCTGAAATGGTGATCGGCGACCTCAACGTCTGTGAAGGTTGTTCCTCCGTCAACTGACCTTGAAATGTAAACGGTTGCTGAATCTCCTGATGAAGGGAATGCACGGTTGTCATAGTAAACAATGTTCACACCGCCTGCATCATCAACGCAAACTGCAGGAAAGAACTGAACTTTTCCGTTGTTCAGAGCATCCTGATTCACCCTGATTCCTGTTGACCATGTTGCGCCGCCGTCTGTTGACCTGTTGAGGATCACGTCGGCATCTGAGCCTGCGGGCGGAAGATTGAGCTGGCTTGTTACAATATAGATCCACCCTCTTCTCGGGCCGTTTGTCTTGTCAATCGCAATTCTCGGGAATCCGTTTGTTCTTATTCCCCATCCGTTAAAAGATGTTGAACGGCTTCCGTTCACATCAAAGATACTCTCAGTGGTTACATAGTTTGCTCCGCCGTTGGTTGATTTTGCCATGCCGACGAAATCCTCGGTGAACGGTGAAGCAGACTGCCCGGCTGTCCATACCACATAGACTTCTCCGTTCGGACCGCATGCTACATCGTGGCCCTGTGCAAATCTTCCGTTAAGGCCCACATTGATCTGCTGTGCAGGCTCCCATGTTACGCCGCCGTTGGTCGTCCTTGCCGCTCTTCCGGTTGCCGGCGAAGTACCAAATGAAGTCCATGCACAGTAAACGTTTCCGTAATAAGGGCTTGTGGGAGAATCGTCAGTTCCCGCAAGATTCTTATCGGCATTGGCATCATTGACAAGCTGAACAGTAGGCTGCCAGTTGAGTCCCCTGTTGGTTGAGTAATTTGAACCGATACCCGTAACACCTCCGAATACCGTTGCGGATGTGAGGTGGGTCAGGTGAAATCTTCCGTTCTTGTCAATTGCCGGACCCGGATCGCCTCTCTGGTCTGTGAGTATCGGCGTATTGACCGTGTCAGAACCTCTCCAAGTCATACCGCCGTCAGTCGAGACGTAAACACCTTCGCTGATGAATGATCCGCCTGAAGTCTTTGCGGCATTGGAAGAACCAAACAGGACACTCGGGTCATTCGGGTCACGGGTAATTATCACTTCTGACTGCTGCATTACTGTTGAAGGAAGAACCCTCACATTGGGGAATACAGTCAGCACTCCTATCGGAGTGATCGTTGTCCTTGGTTCATAAGTGAATTGCTTGATATCATTTTGAGCTATTGGAAGCGGGACATATTCTCCGCTCAGATATGCTGCTGAATTGGGGATGTTCCATCTCGGGTCTTCGTCTTTGTCTTTCTGACCCATGAAGGCAACTGCTCCAAGCAACAGAATTGAGAACACAAAAAGCTTGCGATGCATTTTAATAATGGTATTTTTTTGTGAAAAAAAGTTGGTTGAACTGTTTCAAGATATGCTAATCGGTTTGCAATTTCAACAATGTTAAGCGATTGCAGTGAAGCCGGAGCAGGGTTTGCTGGACATCAGCATAAGTATGAACTTATGAACGATGCAAGTTTACCGTGCAACGTATCAAAAACGTGCAGGCCCGCGGAATCAACCGTGAGCCTGCAGAAATTTTTACTGCCTGTGAAGTTTAAGTCCGAATCTATGTTGCCCGCACACCTCACATCGTACACAGAAAGCATCAATCAGCGCAGAAGCAGCATCTTCCTTGTTTCAATGAATGAACCCGAAGTAAGAGTGTAGAAGTAAACTCCGCTGGCAAGTGAAACCGCGTCGAATGACTTCTCGTAACTGCCTGCCTGAAGTTCTTCGTTGATAAGCAAGGCAACTTCCTTTCCAAGCGCATCATACACCTTCAGGGTTACTTTACCGGCTGAAGGAATGTCAAATGCAATTTTCGTCGAAGGATTGAACGGGTTCGGGTAGTTCTGATTAAGCCCGAACTTCTGCGGAATCTGAGAGCTTATCTGATTCACCGATACGGTCAGAAGCCCGTCAACGAAATCAATAGCTGATTTCAGGAATCGCCTCACCGGACTTGCGGGCGGGCTGTCCGTGGCTCTTCTCAGAGATTCCACATCTACTGCCATTATTGAAACATTAAAAGTCTCGCCTATCCTTCCAACACCGCTTAGTTGAGTTGTTCCGCGGAAACGGTACAGTTCGTGAAGTTCGTATGCCGGAATGCCTGCCGACTTCTTTATCACATCAGGCCTCGGACCCACTGTGCTGTCGTTTATGTTTGGATTTGCAAGCGCACCGGTAAGTCCTTTGCCTCCCGAAGTTCCGGGGAAATCACTTCCGTATTCGAATCCAAGCCATGTCCTTGCAAAATCAGGGTCATAGTAAACGGAGGCGGGCCTGTCAAGATGATACCCGATATCCTCAGCCATGATCATCAGTTTTGCCTTCTGGTTCGCGTTGCCCCATGACAGATATGATTTCAATGAGTCCTTTACCGAGTTAGACATAACTGAAGAAGCTTCTCCGAGCAGAAGCACTCTTTTGAATCCCCTGTATGAGATTGAAGAATTGTTGATGTTCACTCCGCGGTTAAAAACATCGTAAGACATTCCCATTGCATTGAGATTGGCAATCACGGAGTCTCTCGATATTCTTGAGCTTGCGGTGGTTGAATCATAGACTATGAGCACATCTCCCCTCGGTTGCCTCTTAAGTGTGAGATTGAAAACATTTGACGATCTCAGGGAATCCGTACCCGCATAAGCCCAAACGGCCCACTGGCCGTTAATGGAATCCCCGGGAGCAAGTCCCAGTCCGACAAGTACCGCATCAAGCGTTCTGTTGTTGATCGTAAGCACCGAATCAAATACGGAATTATTCGAAGGAAGGTCAAGCAAGACCTGTCCGATACCCGGTGCCCCGAATCTCCACCTGTAATTAACACCCCCTCCCGACCGGTTCCATCTGATCGAAACGTTGGAATTATTGAACGGTGATGTAAGTATTGTACTGCCGTTGTTCGGAGAGCTGAGTGTGAACGGCAATAACTGCGGAACTCCTCTTCTGAAAGTAATCTGCATTGGTCCGTTGCCTGCCTTAAGCGAATCATTCTGCTGATTGTTCCTGAATGCCCATACATCCCATTGTCCGGTAACTTCCCCACCCTGAGGAATGCCAAGACCTGCAAGAATCAGATCAAGCTGACCGAGTGTGACAGTGAGGAAATTTGATGACGACGGAAGAGTGATCAGTCTCGGCGTAGTTGTCGGACTTCCGAAGATCCATTTATATGATGCAGTTGATGCGGAGGTATCCCACTCTATT
>DAIQRO010000251.1:0-3994 GCA_036786155.1 Bacteroidota bacterium | reverse complement strand
ATCCCTCTTCAGTCCTATCACAATCCTCATACCGTCCCTGTCACTTTCATCATTTATCTCGGCAATGTCGTCAACCTTCTTGTCTCTTACAAGCTGTGCAATATTCTCGATCAGCGTTACTTTATTTACCTGATACGGAATTTCTGTGATTATAATGTTCTGCCTTCCGTTCTTTTCAGTCTCAATGGATGCCCTTGCCCGGAGAATGACCTTTCCCCTTCCGGTTTCATAGGCCTCTTTCACCGGTTCATATCCGTAGATGATCGCTCCGGTCGGAAAGTCGGGGGCCGTAACGAACTTCATAAGCTTCTTTATTTCAGCATCGGGATTCTTGATAAGATGTGTGAGGCCGTCGCAGACTTCTACAAGATTATGCGGAGGAATGTTCGTTGCCATTCCGACTGCAATGCCGTTGGAGCCGTTCACAAGCAGATTGGGAATAATGGACGGCAGTACTGAAGGTTCCTGAAGCGTGTCATCGAAGTTTGCAACAAAATCAACCGTGTTCTTTTCAAGGTCCTGAAGTATAGCTTCGGAGATCCTTGAAAGCCTTGCTTCTGTATAACGCATTGCCGCGGGAGAGTCACCGTCAACTGATCCGAAATTTCCCTGGCCGTCAACAAGCGGGTACCTCAGCGAAAATTCCTGCACCATCCTGACCATAGTGTCGTAAACCGCCTTGTCGCCGTGCGGGTGGTATTTACCGAGCACCTCTCCGACTATTCTTGCCGACTTCTTATAAGCCCTGTTGGGCGCAAGTCCGAGTTCGTTCATTCCAAACAGCACCCTTCTGTGCACCGGCTTAAGGCCGTCGCGTACATCAGGCAGAGCGCGGGCTACAATTACAGACATCGAATAGTCAATGTAAGAGGATTTCATCTCCTCTTCGATATTGACAGGCACTACTTTTTCATTGGCCATGTGTTGGTCAGCTTAACTTTGTTTGATTTTCAGATGATTGCCTTCTTGCCGAGCATCGCCCTGATAATTCCGATCTGCCCGGCGTGATATGATTCGTGATTGATTATCTCTCTTGTGTAATTGGAAACGCGGGAACTTACATTGTGCAATTGCTTTCCGAGCTTCCTGATCTCGTGCTTCAGTTCTTCATGCACTCTTATTGTTTCCTCAATGCATTCAGCCAATTGCTTTTCAGTTACTTGCTTCTTCATTCTTGTCCAGTTTCCCTTACGCCGTTCTTCCTTGCTCATCGGCTTCTTTCTGAGCTGGCAGATCACCGCCTTCTTCCAGAAGTTTGAATGGCGGAGGATCTCATATATAGTGTTCCTTCCCTTAGCCGGCCTCCACGATGCTTCTTCGGGAGTGATTTCGCTGAGAAGCTCCATAAGAGAGGGTTGCCAGTTATTGCCTGTATAGAAGAATGCATCCAAATCGCGGATATAAGCATCAACGGGAGAGACCATATAAAGAGATCAGCATAATTTTGTGGAGCTAACCGGAGTCGAACCGGTGACCTTTTCGTTGCGAACGAAACGCTCTACCAACTAAGCTATAGCCCCATTTTTAACAGGGCAAAAATACCGAATACGAGGGTCTTTAACAACGCAGAACATCACCGAAAATGCGCAGAAACAGGGCGGATTTCAGCAATTCTATTGTATGCTGTACAACACTTTTTGGCTTTTCAATCATGCTAAATTTGACGAACAGCGCAAATGTTCGGTGGCAGAATTTGAAGCAGGGTTGGTTGAAATTGCCGGACCGGGACAATGCCGTCCGCAGTTTTCAGTTCAGGTCTCTCGGATCACAGTTCTCCTGTATGACCTCTAAGACCTTGCCTTCAACCGTATCTATGATCGCGGCGGTAAGCTTGTTGTTGTAAACACATCCTGTATCAATATTGATGTAATGATTCGGCTTGTATGAAAAGTCCTGAAGCGGTGTGTGTCCGTGTATCTGCAGTTTGCCGATGAATGCCGGCTCCCTGCGGTTCCAGAGAAGTGTCATGTCGTTTCCGTCATTCACAATTCCCGCATGAGTGATGACTGCTTTCTTAAATTCAAACTTGAGCGGCATTGTGTTTGCGAAATCATAATGGCCCAAAGACTTCATTTTTTTTCCGAACTTCTTCACATCCCTGTTCTACCTTGAACTTATGTATGAATACTGAGTCTCCTGTCCGCCGTTCTGATAATAGTGTTCAACCTCCCTGTTCACAAAGCCGAGCAGTTTATCCGATGCATCTATCGCTTTCAGCATCATGTCTTCGTGATTTCCTTTTACGGTTCGAATTCCGTTTTCGATTATGAAGGTGACCACTTCTTTTGAATATGCACCCCTGTCAACGAGATCTCCTACGGAATAGATATACTTCTCAGAAGATATCCTCGAATACACTTTCTCCAGAGTGTGAATGCATCCGTGAATGTCTCCTATCACCGCAATTTGCTGTGGAGTGTTGGGCATAAGAAAAATTGGATAAAATGTAATGATTATTAATCTTAGTTTTGAGATACATTTTTTAGAGCCGCCGATTTCGCCAATTTAAACAAAATCGCCTTATGAAGGTACGCTGTGACCGATAATCCGATCATACTTTTTGACGGTGTCTGCAACCTGTGCAATTCGTCCGTAAATTTCATTATGGACCGCGACAAGGATAAGATCTTCAGATTTGCATCGCTTCAGTCTGATGCAGGAAGAGAACTCATGAGGAAATTCGGCAAAGACGCTGATAAGATCGACACCGTTGTGCTTATACACAAAGAGAAGATCTTCATGCGGTCGGAAGCTGCAATCAGGATCGGCGGATTTCTTCCGTTTCCGTATCCTCTTGCAAAAGCATTCCTCATAATTCCCGCTTTCATAAGGGACAGCATTTACGATTACATTTCCGCCAACAGATACAGGTGGTTTGGCAAGAAGGATTCCTGCCGCATGCCCGATCCCGAAAGCCGCTCGAGGTTTCTTGAGTAGCCGGAGAGTTCATTAAGACTCTTATGAAGAGCTGTTCAGGAAGCATCTCCTTACCGGACATTCTACATTCTTAGTTTTGAACTGTATAAGTATATTGCAGGATGCAGAATAACCAAAGATACCTTGTTACGGCGGCGCTTCCTTATGCCAATAACCATCTCCACATCGGCCACATTGCGGGAGCTTACCTGCCCCCCGATATTTACGTCAGGTATATGAGGCTGAAGGGAGAAGATGTGATATTTATTTGCGGCTCCGATGAACACGGAACGGCGATTGAAATGGCCGCAATTCAGGAAGGAGTGCAGCCGCGAGAGATTATTGACAGATACCACTTCTCAAACAAGAAGGCATTCGAAGACCTGAAGATAGAATTTGACATCTATTCTAGGACATCAAATGAAGTTCACCATAAGACCGCGCAGGATTTCTTCCTCAACCTCTATGACAAAGGGATACTGTTTACTAAATCCGAAAAGCAGTTATATTCTGAAAAGGAAAATAGGTTTCTTGCAGACAGGTATGTGACAGGCACTTGTCCGAACTGCGGATACGAGAATGCGCGCGGAGATGAGTGTGAAAACTGCGGAAGCAACCTGTCGCCGCTTGAACTGATCAATCCAAAATCCAAGATCACAGGAGATACACCGGTTGTGAGGGAATCAACGCACTTTCACTTCCCGCTCGACAAGTTTCAGGAGAAGCTCGAAGAGTGGCTGAAATCAAAGAACGGCTGGAAGCAGAATGTAATGAACTACATTAAGGGATGGATGAAAACCGGCTTAAAGGAAAGGGCGATAACCCGTGATCTTGAATGGGGAGTTAAAGTTCCTCTTGAAGGATATGACGGCAAGGTTCTCTATGTTTGGTTTGATGCCCCAATTGGATATATCTCTGCAACTAAAGAGCTGTTTGAGTTGAGGGGTGATGCAGATGGCTGGAAAAAGTACTGGATTGACAATGACACCAAACTCATACATTTCATAGGAAAAGACAATATTGTATTCCACACGATAATATTCCCTGCCATGCTGATGGCGCACAGCGAGTACATACT
>DAIQRO010000035.1:19119-19681 GCA_036786155.1 Bacteroidota bacterium | reverse complement strand
CGAGTCTTGTCGCAACTTTCTTATGATTTTCAAAATCTCCGTAACTGCTGTTCCTGCCGAACTCGCCTGTTGTCGGATACCACTTAAGCGCAAGCGATACAGTGCTCAGGTCTTCATCAAGCTGTCCTGCGTCGATTCCGAGCTGGCTTAGATTGTTGCCGATCATGAACTGATACAAGAATCCTGTTGCAAGTTGTCCGTCAATCCAAAGTCCTGTTGTATAAGAAGGCCTGAAGAACTCTTCGGCAATCAGACGGTTGTCATTGACAACCCAAAACGGAAAGTTGCCTTCGGTTGACCTTACTCCGGGCAGGCTGCCGATACCTCCCGAGAGCTTGATGTATTCGTTGAACTTGTATGAGAGGTTGCCTGCCACCACGACCTGCGAATCCTGTCGCTGCGCAGTATTATTTGTCCAAACGTAGAACAGGTATCTGAATTTCTCGTCGAGCAGCCAGCCAAGAAACGTGAGCGTTACCTTGTTCAGCTGAATGTCATTCCTCCTTTTGATTATGCTGGTATCGCCGAATGCATTTGTATAGTCCGGATCAAGGCCTTGCTG
>DAIQRO010000035.1:10816-19067 GCA_036786155.1 Bacteroidota bacterium | reverse complement strand
AATATCCTGAAGTTCAGGCTTCCCATTTTTGTATCCGCAATGGTGAATCCTGCGCCGGGACTGTATGTTCCGAATGACCTGGATGTGTCGGCAGGAATTTCAGAATTCTCACGAAGTTTGAGCGAGCCGGAAGAAAATCCTGTAATGGTTCCGGCAGTTTGTCCGTTAACCTCGAAATGAACACTGAACAAAAGGCTGGTGGTCAAAAATGAAATCAGTAGAACAGCTTTATTCATGATTGAGTTGTTATGATATTAGGAAAGGAACGTATGCAAAAATAGGTATAAAGATCACAATTGTGAATGAAACTTTCGGAGAGTTCCGCAAAAAAAATGGCGGGGGGATTATATAATCACCCCGCCCGCAAAGAGAAAAAAATTCCATCCGCTTCTAAAACAGCCCCGCGAAATTTCCCTTCCTCATTTCCCGCCGGTCTCCGGAGTGAGCTCCTTCCACAAAGGCTCATACATGCTGTAAACCTTCATGTAAAGATCCGGGCCTTTGGGTCCAATCTCGTCAGTGCCGAACAGAAACCTGTCAGGACAATGCCCGTGTTCAGTTCCATCAGGGCAGAAACTCTTTCATTCCTATAGTAAACAGATGAGCCGACAAATTCGCAATGAGTCCTTAGTTCTGAGGAGATGGGTGCCCGCAGGAATTTAATGAGCCTGGCATTCTTCATTATTCCTTATTGATTGACTTTTCTAAAGACCTGAGTTGAAGACAGCTGAAATTGTAAGAAATCCCAAAGTCTTAGCTGTTTTTGAAATAAGCCGAAAAGTTCCGGCGCTCTAAACCCTGGGAAATTTTTCTTTGGGGTAATTTATAGTTGTGCATAACTTTGCCGCAAGAAGTTTCTGATGCGTACATCTCTTCTTATAGATAAACTGAGATTCCGCGGATTGCATCAGACTTCACATTTGAGTGTAACTAACCTAAATCTTTAAGTCATGAAATGCACAATCGCTTTCCTCTTTGTGCTTCTGACGGCGCTTATATCCGGAAACGGGTTTGCGGCCAACGAATTGTTCAGAAGCATTTCAAACGGCAACTGGAACTCAACACTGACATGGCAAATGTCAACAAACGGCGGCAGTACATGGGTTGCCGCATCATCGACGCCGCACGATACCAGCGGCGCAATAACAATCAGAAATCCGAACACCGTAACCGTAACAGCAAATGTTACAGCCAATCAGCTTACAGTTGATTCGGGCGGTGTGCTGGCAGTGAATGCGGGTATAATACTAACATTGGTTGAAGGTTCAGGCAACGAAATTAATTCAAGCTTCGGAAGCATTGTCAACGGCCCGGGTACTGTAAAGACACAGGGCACAATTATTGAAATGAATCTGAGGGGCGGTTCGTTATTCAATGCCCAATTGAACGTAAACTCCGGAACAACTTATGTCTATGACGTGAATTCACCCTATGATGGAAGAGTCTTCGGAAATGTTACAATAGATGCAGGCGCAACTATAAACGGCGGCAGTAGTTCAGGCCGGAGTTTGCAACTTTACGGAAATGTAACAAACAACGGTACTCTGACAGCAAGCAGTACGGGAGGAAGTATCAGATTCAGGGGAGCATCGTTTACAAACAATGGCGCTTTGAGTCCCGCAGGAAGCGTCCATTTTGATACAACCACTTCTGTTTCCGGCATCGGCACATTCACACCGCCAAACAGTTACATAAGCGCCAACGGAATTGTTACACTGCTAAACAGCATCACATATTCGCCATCGTCACAGATAACAATTGAGACAGGCGGAACCCTTAATCCAAACGGCAATACATTTACTCTGACTTCAGGCACTATGACTGTAAACCTGAATGCGACTGTTTCCGTACCGGGCACAGTAAGGACTCAGGGTACAGTCGCATTGAACCTGAGAGCAGGTTCATTTTTCAATGCCCCATTGATTGTAAACTCAGGCACAACTTTTGCTTATGACCAGAGTGCACCCTATAACGGCAGAATCTTCGGCAATGTTACAATAGATGTTGGCGCCACTCTTAATTGCGGCAATATTTCCGGCCGGAGTCTGCAGTTGTATGGAAGTGTAACTAACAATGGTACACTCACAGCAAGCAGCAGCGGAGGAAGCATCAGGGTCAGAGGATCGTCGTTAGCTAACAACGGGTTGATCAATCCAGCGGGGTCGTTCTTCTTTGATACCACAACAGCGCTCTCCGGAACCGGAAGTTTCACATCGGGTGTGTCACTTTCAGGTAATGCAAATGTGACTCTCAACAGCTCACATCAAATGAGCGCAGTTACGGTCAATACAGGAACCTCTTTCAACATTTCAAACAGATGGCTTAGGCTGTCAGCGTCAAACCCGCTCGTTGTAGCCGGTACACTTACTGCAACCGGCTCAACTGTTGAGTACAACGGCGTTGCGGCGCAGACCGTATCTGCAACAGGAATAACTTACAGCAGGCTCAGGATAAATAACTCAAGCGGCACAACCCTGGCCAATAATGTGACGGTGAATGATTCTCTGATTATTCAAAACGGCACACTCGACATAAATACAAGAATTCTCACGATCTCTCCGACCGGATTTCTTTCCGAATCTCCCGGAAATGTTGTAAAGGGTTCATCGGGATATCTTACAACAACGAGAAGCATAAATGCTCCGTCGTCTCTTGATGTCGGGGGATTTGGAGCGGTTCTTACTACTTCGGCAAATCTCGGAAGCACTGAAATAAGAAGAGGGCATGCCGTTCAGACCGGAGGAAGCATTAGGCGATATTACGATATCACGCCTGCTAACAATTCCGGGCTCAATGCAACACTGAAGTTCAGATACGATGACTCGGAGCTGAACCTCAGGCCCGAAAAAGCCATAAAGCTGTTCAAGTCAACCAACTCGGGTGCAACGTGGACAAACATGGGAGGCACCGTCAACATATCAACGAATGAAATCACTATCACCGGCCTCACCTCTTTTTCAAGATGGACGGCAGATTCGACCGGAGTATCGGCAATCATAAGTTTCGGAATAGAGGGTTACTACAATGCTTCAAACAACAGGCTTAGAATGGAGGATACGGTAAGGATCTACCTAAGGAATATCTCTCCGCCTTATTCAGTAGTTGACTCTGCCGTTGCATTACTTGATTCAGTTCTGCTGAAAGCGGCATTCATATTTTCAAATGCCCCGAGCGGCACTTATTACATACAGGTCAGGCACAGAAATGCACTGGAAACCTGGAGCAAATCTGGAGGGGAGCAATACATTGCTGGCAATACGCTGAATTATGATTTTCTCCCGTCAGCCGCCACAGCATTCGGAAGCAATCAAAGGCAGGTTGATGCATCTCCGCTGAGGTTTGCTTTTTACTCAGGGGATGTCACGCAGGACGGTGCAATAGACGGATCAGATCTAAGCATAATTGACAACGATGCCATTAATTTTCTTTCAGGCTATATTGTGTCGGATGTTAACGGAGACAGGTTTGTGGATGCCACAGACTATTCAATAGCCGACAACAACGCTGCAAATTTCATTTCGGTGGCAAGGCCGTAATACATACATAAAATCGGGTAGTACACTCAAACAGTCTTTCTGCGGGCAGTCCCTCCGGACTGCCGGGAAAGACTGACCCATTTTAGAACCGGAAGAATTTTCCGCTCCGCTTCTTCATAATATCATTTAACTTCCCGGGCGACTCTGCAGCAGAAGAACTAAATCAATGAGGGTTGGGTGATTTGACAGATCTTGCTCAATACAATTGCCCTTTGTTTGCTTCTTCCCAGGCTCTTATCTTTGGCTTTGCTTCATCAAATAGTCTGGCGAAATTTCCCTTTCTCACTTTCTCGCCGGTATCGGGAGTCAGAGCCTTCCACAAGGGCTCGTACATGTTGTAAACCTTCATATATAGATCCTGGTCAGTAGGGCCAACTTCGTCTGTGCCGAAAAGGAACCTGTCAGGATATCTGTTTATGAGTTCCGCGACTGCTTTCACCGTCTCATCGCTCTGCACAATGTACTTTGCGACTTCATCCCATGAAATGTCAAAGTAGAGATGCTTCAGAGTCGGATCTTCCAGCATCATTTCCATAAACCTGATCTGATCTTTCACAGGAGCAACTACGCGGCCGAGTCCGCAATGCGCCCAGATTATTGTCGCATCAGGATGCCTCTTGAACAGCTCCCACGCATCTTTCAGATAATCCTTCGTGTACGCCTTCGGGAACGGCTTGTTTATATCATTGTGGAAGATTACAACCAGCCCGATCTCACCGGCCGCAGTCAGGATCGTATCAAGGGCGGGATTTCTGAGACTTGCCACTTCGCCTGCAATCTTTGAAGAGACAAATTCCTTGTGTATCGTGAATTCGCCAATTCCTGAAAATACTCCGGGATATGTGAGCAGTACTCTTTTGATATGGTCTGCGGCATACATATCGGCAGGATTGAATCCCGTTATCATCGGCTCAAGCCGCTTCTTCTCGTCTTCTGTCAGTTCATTGAATTGATCTGCAATGAATGCATCCGTGAACGAGTAATAATAAAGCGGCGCATCTGTGTCCAGATAGTATTTAGGTGCATCTTCGCCGGAGTTCATCCATGACCATTGCTGCTGAAGGGGAATGCCGAACAGTGTTGATCTTCCGACTTTGTCGCCCATCACTTTTAAAAAGTCCCTAATGGATGGCCCCTTCTGTATGTAGTTGGTAAGATGCAGGTGAGAATCGTAGAACAGTGATCCATCGTCAGCTGAATTCTGTGCAAACGTTGCATTGCCGGCCAACAGCAATGACAGTGCAGCAAAGATCCCGATTATTGTTTTCATTTTTCCTGTGTTTAAAGTAATATGTCTGTGCTGATCCCGATAATGGGGCCCTTAAGCCCTGCAAGGTAATAACCGAAATACGAGCTTGCTGAAGACCTGTCAACATAAATCAGCTGTCCGTTTATTCTCCAGCTTCTAGACTGCACCGGATAATAGCTCAATCCCGCAACTACTTCCCACGGATTCCTTCTGAACTGGTCAAAGATATAGGAGGATGACAAATAAGCGCCAAGTGTTTTGTGGACAAGCATCTGCGAAATTGTAGCCTGGCCGCCGTGATCGAAAATTGATTCGACCGGAAGAGGTCCGTCTGCCGCAATGCTTGACAGATATCTGAAGAAGTAGTCCATCTGAAAGTGAAATCCTTTATACTTGAATCCGACGTCTACTGAACCTTCGTCGTAATTGCTTCTTTGAACGGTAACACCATCGGCAAGAGCGCCTCTGTCATAGTAATTCATTCCGTCCGAAAGTTTTGTTTGCGTGTTGGCTGAAGTTGAGTCTGAAACGGGATCAAATCTGTCATCCCTTGCATGAGTGTATGAAACTCCGAATCTTGTTGCCGGTTGCTTGTGGTTCTCAAAATCAAGCATTCCGCCGCGTTCACCGAACTCACCCGTGGTCGGCATCCACCAAAGGCTTGCACTTGTTGTCAGGTCTCTTGTAAGCTGAGATCCGGTGACGCCAAGCTGACTGACATTATTACCGACCGAAATATTGTAGTTAAGTCTGGGCAGCATCTCTCCCGTCATCCATATACTGCCTGTAAAACCCGGCCTCATGGATTCTTCAGTCAATTGTCTGTCAGACCCGTTGAAGAATGGCCACATGCCCTGCAGTGACCTCGCACCAAGGTTGGGAGCAATGCCAACTCCGAACTTGAACGCATTCGATGCGGCATAGGTGAGATTACCAAACACCAAAACCTGTTGTGTTGTCGGAAGTCCCCATACGGTCAGATTGTATCTGAATCGCTGAACACCCAGAAATCCGGTGAACCAAACAAATACCCTGTGAACCTGTATGTCGTTTCTCGGATCAATTACCTGCTCACGGTCAAGATGGTCCCTGAAAGTCTGTTTTGCGGGAAGTTGGTTTATGTACCTTGCAAGCAAATATCCGCTTATGTTGAGGCTTGCAAATTTCGTTTTGAAAGCGTCAAATCCTCTTCCGGGAGTAAACTCACCGGCTGTTTCATTCTTGTAGCTCTCTATCTGCTTCAGCTCTTCTTTGGAAACTGTTGCAGTATCTGTGAAAGATCTGTCAGGTACGTCATCCTGCGCATACGATGCAATTCCTGTCAGCAAGATTGCTGCTACAAGGAGGAAAATTTTTAGGGTTGTTTTCAATGAAAGTGGCCGTGTCATTGGAGTAATTTTGTTTAGCAAAAAGTGGATTGAACACTTCCGCGGCATGGGGCGATCTGTATGTTCCAATATCGCATTAGCACCCCGGATATTCAATCCACTTAAGAATTGATGCGGTCTTTACTTGGGTTGAACGAGATATGGATTAGCGCCGAGCTTGTCAATTATGTAGTCAATTGACAACTGTGCCTTCACGCTGTTGCCTGCATCGTCAAGCGGAGGTGCTATTACGGCGATTCCAAACTTGCAGGGAACTACTGCAATTATCCCGCCGCCAACACCGCTCTTCGACGGAACGCCGGTCCTGTAAAGCCATATACCGCTGTCATCATAAAGTCCTGCAGTTGACATCACTGAAAGAACGTGCGCTACTGTCTCGTGACTTACAACCAACTTATCTGTAACCGGATTTGTACCGCCGTTGGCAAGCGTAGCCGCCATCATGCCAAGGTCCTTTGCATTCACATTTATCGCACACTGCTTTGTGTAAAGGTCCGTTGTCTGAAGATTGTCCCATGACATGCTTTCAAATGATGCCATAAGGAATGCAAGCGCCTGATTGTGCTGGTTCGTTGCCGCTTCGGATTCATACACGGGCTGGTTGACTTCAAGCTTGCTGCCCGCAAAGCCTTCCATCACTGCCATTATCGTGTTCCATTTCTCGTTGTAATCGGCACCTTTGATCATGCTTGTGGTCGCAATTGCTCCGGCATTTACCAGAGGATTTCCCTGCTTTCCTTTGTTCCTTTCAACGAATTCTGCATAGTTGAACTTCATACAGGTTGCATCAACGCCGATCTTGCTCGACACAACGTCAGCTCCGAGCTCGTTGATCACACTTGCAAGCGTGAAGACCTTTGAAATGGATTGAATCGAGACCTTTGAAGTTAGGTCGCCTTTTGTGTAAACCGTTCCGTCAACAGTGATAAGCGCAATTCCGAAAATTTTTGAATCCACTTCTGCAAGTGCAGGAATGTAATCCGCATTCTTGCCTTCGGTCACATTCTCATACTTGATGTACGCTTCGTTGATGGCTGATTCAATATCCGACTTTGTTTGGGCCGTAATTGCCTGCGATATTGCAAGAATGAAAATTGCAATCATCGTCGCCAGGTAACTCTTGGTGTTGAAATATGTGTGTTTCATATTTTGATTTGTTTGATTTTTACATTGAGAAAGTTCTGGAGAAGTTCCACCTGAATGAGAACTGTACCTTCATGTCCTTTGATTTGAATCCGTTCTTATTGTCTCTCTGTATCCATTGGTATTCAACACCTGCCATCATGTTGCTGACGGGGTAATAGAGAAGATTGGCAAGTGCATACTGGCCTTTCTTGAAAGCGGTTCCTGACTGTCCGTCTGTGTTGTCAATATTAATGAGCGAGTATCCGAGCGAACTTGTGAAGTACTTGCTCCATGTGTGATCAAGAAATGCCACAATTCCGTAAACCGGAAGCGGAACTCCCTTAACAGGCCTGTTCGGATCGCCGGAATTCGGCTCAAGGCCGATGTCTGCCGGCGCATCGTTCATGTAGTTCTCAACCCCTTCACCGTAAATTCCCTGAAGTCTGAGAACGTCGTTCTTTGTGACATTCAGGTTAGAGCTAAGATTAACACCCCATCCGAGCGCGCTGCCGTCAAGCGAAAGAGTGTCTTCCCTGGTGTCAACCCACTTGATGCTTCTGAGAATTCCTGCAAGCTCAACATAACCGAACTTGTCGCCGTATCTGTACTCTGCAGAAAAATCCGGGAGATAGAACTGCGGCTTTATGTCCTGAAGCTCAATTCTGTCGGAGTAAATTCCACCGTCTCCGCTGGCACCCGGCCTTTCAAGGGCAAATGTCAGTTTTGACTGTCCCTGTATCGGCATGTATCTTACCTGTATGTTCCTGAAGAACACCATGCCGCTTGGTCCCCAGTATTCAAGCGAGTTGGGAAATACGTCAATATCCATGAACGGGCTCCAGTATTGCCCCGCTCCGAATTTGCCAAGCTCTCCGTAAGCATGTCTTAGTCTGAATGTGGTCTGTCCGGCATCCACTCCCGTTCCGAAAAGTTCAAACTCGAACTGTGTCTTG
>DAIQRO010000035.1:10099-10632 GCA_036786155.1 Bacteroidota bacterium | reverse complement strand
ATTTCACGCCAAAGCGGGTTTGCCTTACGCTGAAATATGTCTTGCCGTCCGGCTCATATTCGCCCTTGAACGAAGGAAGCTTTGTAGGACGCATTACGTCATACCAGTTTGGGTCCTGCGTGAAGAACTCATAGCCGGCATCTGTCATCACAAATCCGTAGATATCCAGCTTGGTCCCGGAATTTTGCGCTGATGCGGTTGTCACTAGAAACCCAAAAAGAAGAACAAGCAGTGATTTGGTTTTCATGGTAGTGTGTGTTTTAGTTTGTCAATTTGTTACGTAATATCAAATGATTGTGGTCTTTTCCAAAGTTCACAATATTGCATGGCTATTGCAAGTTATAAGGATTTTCAGGAATGGAAGAATTTGCAGGAATTATGCGGCTCTGCCGGGCAAAAAAATGCCCCCCGGCACTGCATCTCGAAAGGAGTTCGGTATTGCAGTCTTGCCGGAGGGCTGAAGCGAGGATGACCTCAAATCTGATTCGCTAAGGAGAATTAGGCGCTTTCGTCAAAGAAGCTTTTGCCATCCC
>DAIQRO010000035.1:7494-10089 GCA_036786155.1 Bacteroidota bacterium | reverse complement strand
CTTTCTTTGTGAGTAAGTTCCCCTAACTGCATAAACCATGGCTAATTTCAGCTAACTTGAGATTGCAAGACTGCATTTGTAATTTGACCGCACTCAATATCGTCGTATTCTATCTTAATCAAACTATTTATGGAACATACGAAAGATGTCCTGAAATGCCCTAACTGCGGCGCTTCGATTGATGTTAGCGAAGTTCTTTACAGCCAGCTTAAGGAACAGCTTCAGGCCGAATTTGCAAGGGCTTCGGCGGAAAAGGAAACTGAGATGAAAGCTGTGATCGCAAAGATGAAGCAAAGGGAAGATGAGATCACAAGGAAGGAAAGTGAACTGGAAGAAGCAGTGGAAAGAAAAGTTTCGGCCGGGCTGAAGAAGGAGCTTGAATCACGGGAGAAGCTCATGAAGAAGAAACTTGATGAAGAGAATGCAGAATTTGTTTCCGGTTTAAGAAAAGAGCTTGAAGAGAAATCAGACAAGCTCAGGGAGCTCAACAAGACAAAGGCAGAGCTTGAAAGGCTTAAGAGAGATAAGGATGAACTTGCGGAAAGAATCTCCATGGAGAAGGAAAAAGAATTCACCGGAAAACTGAATGAGGAGAAAACGAAGCTTAGGAAGTTGGTAGAGGAAGAATCCCATTTGAGAATGAAAGAGAGAGAGAAGATAATCGAAGATCTGAAGTCACAGCTTGATGAGGCCAGGCGAAAGGCGGAGCAGGGTTCGATGCAGCTTCAGGGCGAAGTGCAGGAACTGGCAATCGAGGAATTTCTCAGAAAGAATTTTCCCCTCGATACTGTGGAAGAGATAAAGAAAGGTGCAAGGGGAGCCGATTGCGTGCAGACCGTTAACACCCGCACACGGCGCAACTGCGGCGTGATCTATTACGAAAGCAAGAGGACTAAAGATTTTCAGCCGTCATGGATTGAGAAGTTCAAGGAGGATATGAGAAGCATGGGCGCAGGCTTCGGAGTGCTTGTTACTAATGTTCTCCCAAAGGACTGGAAGAGAATGGGGCAGAAGGACGGGATCTGGATCTGCACTTTCGAGGAATTCAAGGCTCTGTGTTTTGTGCTAAGGGAATCTGTGGTGATGCTCGGAGAAGCAGTTGCAACGCAGGAGAACAAGGGTGACAAGATGAATATGCTTTACGATTATCTCACCGGAAATGAATTCCGACAGCAGATCGAGTCAATTGTTGAAGGATTTGTGCAGATGAACGATGACCTTGAAGCCGAGAAGCGCGCCATGCAGGGCATCTGGAAGAAGAGGGAAAAGCAGATCAGGAAAGTTCTGCTGAACACGAACCACATGTACCATTCCGTCAAAGGCATTGCAGGCAATGCGATCGGTACGATCAAAGTGCTGGAACTGCCGTCGGGTGATGACGCTGAAAGTGCTGATGAAGATTAACTGGCATGTTGCCTGCTTCAGGTTCTGCTGAACCTTTTGTCGAGTTCATCAGTGGTGATCCTTATCACCGTGGGCCTGCCGTGAGGGCACACATAAGGCATTCTGCATGCGAAAAGCTCATCAATTAGGTTGGTCATTTCCGCGTTCGTAAGCTTGTCGCCCGATTTGATCGCGCTTCTGCATGCAAATGATTTTGCAAGATTGTCGCGCTTCTCAAGACTCAGCTTGAGTTCATATTCTTTGAACTGGTCAATGAGCTCCTGAAGGATCTTATTCTCATTGCCGAGCCGGACGTCAGAAGGTACGCCGACGATCTCCACCGTGTCGTTGCCGGTAAAGTTAAGGCTGAAGCCGAGGTTTGATAGTTCATCTTTCAGACCTTCGGCGAGATGATAATCGATCTTTGAGAGTTTGAGATTGACCGGGATCAGCAACTGCTGTGAGAATGATGAATGTGACTCCATCCAAAGCAATGCTCTTTCGTAAAGCACTCTCTCGTGCGCCGCATGCTGGTCAATGATCATGAATCCCGATTCGGTCTGACACATGATGTACTTGAGCTGAAACTGCCACAGGTTGAATCCCTCATACTCTGATTTTCTCGTGTGCTCAAATACATTCGGCTGCTCCTGCTTAGCGGGTTCCGGCAGATCACGGTTTTCTGTCTCTGCCCTTCCGGCCTCGAGTATCGAGTGAATGCTCGCACCCGTTTTCCTTCCCTCTGAAATTTCCTTCCATGTGCGCTCATGTCTCAGCGACGGCGTGTCGCGTGTTTCCCGTGATGGCGTTGCGAAAGAAAATGACTCATTACTGCCGGGAAAGCCGAGCTTACCGGCGAATCCGACATTGAACACAAGGTCTGCCTTGCCGAGCGCCTCCCTCACCGATTTCCTCACCGTACCGAATGCAAGTCCCTCTTCCTCAAACTTCACTTCCATCTTTGATGGATGAACGTTCACATCCACTTTCGAGGGATCGATGTCAATGAAAATAAAGAACGACGGATAATCTCCCTTCTCGATAAGGTCATCGTATCCGGCATAAACGGCGAAGTTCAGATTCTTGTTTGTGAAGTATCTGTTGTTAAGGTATAGAAACTGATCCTGCTTCGTCTTCTTTGTGAAGTTCGGCTTTGAGATGAATCCTCCTACTTTGATCTTCTCATTTGCATGGCTGACTTCGATCAATGCA
>DAIQRO010000035.1:0-7484 GCA_036786155.1 Bacteroidota bacterium | reverse complement strand
GGCAAAGTCACTGCCGAATATATCAGACACCCTTTCTTTCCTGCCCTGCGGCTTAAGATCAAAAACGTCATCATCGTTGCTTACGAATCTGAACCCCTTGTCCGGATTTGCAAGCGCAAGCCTTACGAAAGTGTCGTATATATGCCTGAACTCCGTTTGGTTGGATTTTAGGAAGTTTCTTCTTCCGGGTGTGTTGTAGAAAAGGTTCCTCACGCTTACCGATGTTCCGGTTTCTCCCGCCGCACGGCTCTTGTCGGCAAAATCTCCGCCGTCAATCCTGATCACCGTCGCAAGCTCGTCTTCAGCCCTCTTCGTTTTCAGCTCAACCTGCGAGACAGATGCAATTGATGCAAGAGCTTCGCCCCTGAAGCCAAGTGTCTTTATGCATTCGATGTCTTCATACGTGGCAACCTTGCTTGTGGAATGCCTCTGAAAACAGATCTCCGCATCTTCTTCGCTCATGCCGCTGCCGTTGTCTATTACCTGTATCAGGGATTTGCCTGCATCTTTTATGAACAGAGTTACGGATGAAGCTCTGGCAGCTATTGAGTATTCTAGATGTTCCTTCGCTACGGACTCCGGCCTGTTCACCACTTCTCCTGCGGCGATCTTGTTTGACAACTACTGCGGAAGAAGTTTTATGATCCCTGACATCTCTACTTTTCAAACATTGCTTTTACAAAACTCTCGCTCTCAAACACCTGCAGGTCGTCTATCTGCTCGCCCACGCCGATGAACCTCACCGGCAGGTTCATTTCCTTGTTGATCTTCAGTACGATCCCGCCTTTTGCCGTGCCGTCAAGCTTTGTAAGAATTATTCCGCTCAATCCTTCAAGCGCATTCGAAAATTCCTTGGCCTGATTAAGTCCGTTCTGCCCGGTTGTTGCATCTATCACTATGAATATTTCATGCGGCGCATCGGGAACAACCTTCTTCATCACACGCCTGATCTTCTTAAGCTCTTCCATCAGGTGTGATTTGTTGTGAAGCCTTCCTGCAGTGTCTATGATCACAACATCGGTTCCCTTTGCAACAGCTGACTTCACTGTGTCAAATGAAACCGAGGCGGGGTCTGCATTTCCTGTGCTCTGTATTATGTCAACGCCGGCACGCTTTGCCCATATTTCTAGCTGATCATTTGCCGCGGCGCGGAATGTGTCTGCTGATCCGATGAGCACGCTCTTGCCCGCCTTGCGGAAGTTGTGCGCAAGCTTGCCGATCGAAGTGGTCTTGCCGACTCCGTTCACTCCCACAACCATGATCACGAACGGCTTTGAGGGAATGTCGAAACTGAACTCCCGGAATGCGGAGGTTGTAGTGCTGAATATGTTCTTTATCTCATCATTGATCAGCGAGGAAAGTTCTTCCTGTGTTTCGTATTTGTCTTTCTTAACGCGCTCCCTTATCGCTGCCATCAACTGCTCCGATGTATCAAATCCTATATCAGACGAAATGAATATCTCCTCAAGCTCTTCCATGAAACTGTCATCGATCGTTGTCCTTGAATTGATAAGCCTGTTCACCTTGCCGAAGAGATTGTCCTTTGTCTTGTTAAGGCCATCCTTCAGTTTGTTGAATCCGATCTTGTCTAAAAATGACAAAACTTTACTCCTTCGAAATTCATTTAACAAAAAAAGCCAAGCTCCGCTCAGAGATTGGCTTTTGGAACAAATCTTTTACCGGATCAGAACATGTTCAAAAGGTTTCTTGCGATCACCATCTTCTGAACTTCGGATGTTCCTTCTCCGATCGTCATTAACTTTACGTCACGGTAAAACTTCTCAACAGGAAACTCCTTGATGAACCCGTATCCGCCGTGAATCTGTATCGCCTCGTTCGTTGCCTTCGTAGCTATCTCGCTCGCATAGAACTTTGCCATTGCGGCCGAAAGGTTGATCTCCTTGCCCTGATCCTTCATTATTGCCGCTCTGTAGGTAAGCAGTCTCGCCGCCGAGATCTCTGTTGCCATGTCAGCAAGTTTGAACTGAATTCCCTGAAACTCCGAGAGCGACTTGCCGAACTGCTTTCTTTCTTTTGAATATTTCAGCGAAGCATCAAGCGCGCCCTGAGCTATGCCGAGTGAAAGCGCCGCTATGGCGATCCTTCCGCCGTCAAGTATCTTCATGCACTGAACAAATCCTTCCCCCTCATTGCCGATCATATTCTCCGCCGGAACATGAAGGTCTTCGAAAATAAGTTCGGCAGTGTCAGAAGCCCTCATGCCGAGCTTGTTCTCCTTCTTTCCGGTCTTGAATCCGTCCCAGCCCTTTTCAACTATGAATGCGGAAATTCCCTTCTTGCCTTTTGACTTGTCGGTAACTGCCGTAACGACTGCAGTTTCTCCGACACTGCCGTGTGTAATGAACAGTTTGCTTCCGTTAATTACATAGTGGCCGTTCTTCCTCTCGGCAACTGTCGCCATTCCCGCCGCATCGCTTCCGGAAACATTTTCAGTCAGTCCCCACGCTCCGAGCTTCTTGCCTGTGGTAAGGTCGGGGAGGTACTTCTTTTTAAGCTCTTCGTTTGCAAAGCTGTAAATGTGGTTTGTGCAAAGTCCGTTGTGCGCGGCAATCGTGAGACCGATAGACGGATCAACTTTTGAGATCTCTTCAACAATGATCGCATATTCAAGTGTGGAGAAATGTGCGCCTCCGTATTCTTCAGGGAAAATTATGCCGAGGAATCCCATGTCGCCCATCTTTCTTGCAATCTCCATCGGAAACTCCTGTGACTCGTCATACTTCATCACATGCGGAAGTATCTCGTTCTGCGCAAAGTCACGCGCAAGCTTCTGCACTTCCAGTTCGTGTTCAGAAAGATTGAAATCCATTTAGTGTGGTTGGTTAATTAGAGACTGCAAATATAGGAATATGCGCATTCTGCCGAAATGTAAATTTCGCTGACTGCGCTAACGCGGTGAACTGATTCTTTCCCAAAGCACCGGGCCGTATCTCAGGTGATCCCTCGTAACGGGAATTTCCTCAGACTCAGTATTTCAAGCCGCAGGTTCGCATTGCATTGATCTGATGGCCTGCGGCAGGTCCTTGCATGAACCTAAAAGAAGCATGCCGATCATTGGCAATCCACTTGAAATTCATGACTTTTCTAACGAAAGATGATTTGTTCCCTTCCGGAATAATCTGCCCGGTAACTGCTGTGATAACCTTGTCAATTAGCATTACAAAAGTATGACAAATGAATTACAAAGGACTTACAACTGAATTACAATACAATGACAACCAAATATGATATAAGGTGTAGTTTGCATTAGAAAGGGGGCAGTAGAGAAATGAAAAACAGAATAAGAAAAATCGAAGAAAGCATAATTGTGATCTGCTTCGCAATATTCATAACAGGGTGCAGAACTGTCGAAAGCTACAGGGATTATGATCCGGAGACAGATTCGGTTATGGTCAGGAACATCGAATCCATAGTCCTCAAGGACGGCAGTGTGATAAACCTTGACATAAACTGCAAGCCAAGAGTCATAACGGACAGCAACTCGGCCGAATCTCTCAGCTTCGTTTGCTACGACACTGTATGGAACAGTTCTCATTCAACTTACAACGTGATCACAAAGTCTGATACAATTTCATTTGACAACATCAGTGAGATAAGAGTGGACGAGGCAAACACTGTCGGAACAATGACGGTTGTAATCGGAAGCGTTCTCTTTGGCTCGGTACTGATGTCGATCATCATGGAGTATTCGGGAGCGTTAAATATGGGATTCTGATAATGTCCTGCATCCTGCGCTGTATGTTCAAAAAATGCAATAAATTCAGTGAAAAAATATTTTTTGAAAGTATGACTTGCGTCATAGTTTACATTGATGAATTATATCTATTTTTGAATAAAACATAAGTGGCCATGACGAAGAAGATATTAATAATTGATGACGATCCTGACATTGTTGAATCCACAAAACTGATACTTGAAAACGAGGGCTATGATGTCATTTCGGAATCCGGACCGGATACGGGATATCAGGCCGCGATAAATGAGAATCCGGACCTCATCATCCTCGATGTGATGATGGTTGAGCCCGACGACGGTTTCTTCATAGCTTCAAAGATCAAATCAAAGAACCCGGGCGTTCCGATCATCATGTATTCTGCTGTTTCAAATGCTCTCGGCTACGAGTTCGGTTCAGGAAGTGTCGTTAAGGTTGATCAGTTTATTGACAAGCCGGTGGAGCCGGAAGTGCTTATCAGCGTCATCGGAAAACTTTTAAACGGAAAGAAAGGCTGATGCCATGTTTGTACATGAAAAAAACGCGGTTAGCGATTTCATCGGCGATCTCACACGAAAATACGGCAGGCAGCGTTCATCTCTTCTGCCTATCCTGCAGGAAATCCAGCACAAATACAATTATATCAGCGACTTTGCACAGCAGGAGGTTGCCAGGAATCTTGACATTCATCCCGTAGAAGTTTACAGCGTAATTTCCTTTTACGCATTCCTTTACGATAAACCCCGCGGCAGGAACATAGTCAGGTTTTGCAAGACGATCATTTGCGAACTTGCAGGCGCGAGGGCAGTTGCCGAAGCAGTGAAGAGGGAACTTGGGATCGGTTTCGGCGAGACAACAAAGGACGGGAAGATCACACTTGAATATGCCAACTGTATCGGCATGTGCGATAAGAGTCCTGCCATGCTGGTGAATGAAAGAGTTTACTCCGGACTCGATCCTGAACAGGCTTGCAAAATCATAAGGGAGATAAAATGAATACGGTTTTTGAAAGACAGGACCGCACAGGGCCGGTGTTGTTCAGAACTTACGAAAAGGGTTCAGGGCTCAGAAAGGCACTTTCAATGGAAAGGAATGATATTCTCAACGAGCTGAGGGAATCAAAGCTCAAGGGAAGAGGCGGCGCGGGTTTTCCGACCTCAACAAAGTGGATGATAGTGGCCGCCGCAAGCGACGCCAAAAAATATGTGATCTGCAACGCAGATGAAGGCGAGCCGGGCACGTTCAAAGACAGAGTCCTTCTCACTGAATATCCAGAGCTTGTTTTCGAAGGAATGGTTATCGCAGGTTACACTATCGGAGCAGATGAAGGCATAGTCTATCTCCGCGGAGAGTACTTCTATATGCTTTCTTTCATGGAGAGATTTCTCGAAGAGATGAGATCAAGCGGACTGCTTGGAAAGAACATACTCGGAAAAGAAGGATTCAATTTCGATATCAGCATCAGGCTCGGCTCTGGCGCTTATGTTTGCGGTGAAGAGACTGCGCTCATAGAATCCCTTGAAGGATACAGAGGTGAGCCGAGGAACCGACCGCCTTTCCCGGTCAATACCGGCTTCATGGGGCATCCGACAATTGTCAATAATGTCGAGACGCTTGCATCTGTACCGCACCTGATATTGAACGGCGGAGCATGGTTCTGTGAAATGGGAACGGACAAGTCCACCGGTTCAAAGCTGTTCTCGGTTTCAGGTGATTGCGATTCGCCGGGTGTGTATGAACTGCCGTGGGGCACAACGATTAAGGAATTGCTTAAGATCGTCGGTGCGGAAAATGCCAAGGCGGTTCAGGTGGGTGGAGCTTCAGGCGTTTGCCTGGGAAAGAAGGACTTCAGCAAGAGCCTTGCTTATGAAGATGCCGCCACCGGCGGTTCGATCATGATATTCAATGAATCACGCAACATGCTCCATGTGCTGAAAAGCTTCATGGAATTCTTTGTTGAAGAATCATGCGGACAATGCACGCCTTGCAGGATCGGAAACGTGAAACTGCTCGAAGGCGTGGAAATGATCGAAAGAGGCGAGTTCACGTTCGAGTACATCGAAAAGCTCAAAGATCTAGGTCGCACGATGCAGGTCGCCTCAAAGTGCGGACTCGGCCAAACCAGCCCGAATCCGTTCATCAGTATTCTTGAAAATTTTAAAGATGAGATATTCAATCCCAGGGAGGTGAAGGAAGCTGTATGACTATGAAGACTGAACTCAGAAGCCCGGTATCACAAAGGCCGCACATAATTCCCAGAGCCAAAGACAGGAAAGGCATTGGCGCCAATGTGGCAATAGAACTCAACGGCGAGAAACTGCATGTGCCGATGGGTAAGACAATACTTGAAGTTTGCCGCGAGAATAATGTTCACATTCCGACTTTGTGCTATCACGAAGATCTTTGCATAGCTGGTAATTGCAGGATGTGCGTTGTTGAAGTGGAAGGAATGAGGACACTTCAGGCTGCCTGCGCATTTCCGGTAACCGGCCCGGTAAAGATCAAGACGTTTTCGAACAAGGTGAGAAAGGCGAGGAAACACATCCTTGACCTCATGCTGAGCGAACACTACGGCGAGTGCTACAGCTGCGTAAGGAACAACAACTGCGAACTGCAGTCGCTTGCAAAGGAATACGGAGTTGACGGCTATGAATTCGGACATGTATGCAAATCAAGATTCGAAGCGGACAGATCTTCATATGCTGTGATCCGCGACATGGACAAATGCATTCTTTGCCGAAGGTGCGTAAGAACCTGCATAGACCTGCAGGAAGTCGGGGTGCTTGAAGCGATCAACAGGGGATATGATACAAGGATAGGAACCTTTATGGACAAGCCTCTTGCTGATGTGATCTGCATCAATTGCGGACAGTGCATCAACAGGTGTCCTACCGGAGCACTGCATGCTAATGATCCATCGGACGAGATCTGGAAAGCAATTGAAGATCCTTCAAAGCATGTTGTTATTCAGACTGCGCCTTCGCCACGTGCCGCAATAGGTGAGGAGTTCGGACTTCCGCCGGGAATATCAATGACAGGACAGCTTAACACGGCGATCAGAAGGATAGGATTTGACAGGGTGTTCGATACCAACTTCTCTGCCGACCTTACCATAATGGAGGAAGGCACTGAACTGCTCAACAGGCTTCGCAGGGCGATAGTTGAAAAGGATGAGAATGTGAAGCTCCCGCAGTTCACTTCCTGTTCACCGGGCTGGGTAAAGTTCATAGAGCACTTCTATCCCGAACATCTTGACTATCTTTCATCTGCAAAGTCTCCTCAGCAGATGTTCGGTGCAGTGATCAAGACATTCTATGCAAACGAACAGGGCATAGATCCCAATGACATCGTAACAGTTGCCGTTATGCCGTGCGCGGCCAAGAAGTTCGAGTGCAACAGGCCGGAGATGAATTCGTCGGGCTATAAGGATGTTGATTACGGACTGACAACGCGCGAACTTGCAAAGATGATCCGCGAGGCGGGACTTGTTCTTCCCGACCTTCCGAAGTCAAACTTCGACGAGCCGTTCGGAGAAGCTTCCGGAGCCGGACTGATATTCGGTGCAACAGGAGGCGTCATGGAAGCTGCACTGAGAACAGTTTATGAACTTGTGACCGGCAGGCCGGTACCGTTTGAAGGACTGAACATCAATCCGTGCAGAGGCATGGAAGGCATCAAGGAAGCTTCCGTCAAACTTGAGAACTGCACAGAACAGTTCAGTTTCCTCGAAGGCGTTGAGCTTAAGTTTCTT
>DAIQRO010000250.1:0-4015 GCA_036786155.1 Bacteroidota bacterium | reverse complement strand
TCCGTCAGGTGCTACGGTCATGTCTCTGATCGCTCCGGCACCGCCGTTGTAGCCCGAAATCGAGTCGACAAGTGTGCCCGGGCCGCCGCCGGGTCCGTTGGCATTGTACCTGTAAAGTACGGCGGAGTTCCATCTGTTAAGATAGTACTTGCCGTTGAAATAAGTTGCTCCGACTGTTCCGCCGTTTACTCCCCCAATCGCTGAGTAATTAAAGTTGAACTGCGTAGGATAAGGATATCCGGCAGGAGGAATTGTGTCGAGCTGAAGCGAAAGAGTCTTTGAATTTTCGGTGAGCGAAGGCGCCATGTCGTTGTTCGGATTGTCCTGTACAGAGTAACCGAACAGAAGAATTGCTGCCATTACTACCGGCAGAGCAAAAATCAGTAGTTTTGATCTCATTGTAGTGTTGTTTTGAAGTTTAAGAATTTTGTTGAGACCTGAAAGAAACGGAAGATCTTTTTGAAACTTTGGTTTAACTTATTGATATTAAGAAGGATTGTCAATTAACAAAAACTTAACAGGGCATAAAAAAAGATCCGGCAATATATATTGCCGGATCTCAAATATTCGAAGTTCCTGAACTTACTTCACAAGGAACATCTTCTTTGTTTCAACAAAATTACCCGATTCCAGTCGATAGAAGTAAACACCGCTCGAGAGGTTTCCTGCATAGAACTTGAAGTCGTAAGTTCCCGCGTTCTTTACCTCATTCACGAGATTCGCAACTTCCCTTCCGGAGATATCAAATACCTTCAGAGTCACAAGTCCTGTCTTCGGTATTGTATAATTGATCACCGTTGAAGGATTGAACGGATTCGGATAGTTCTGTGAAAGCTTGTAGCCATCTATCACACCTGTGTTATTCGAAACGCCTGTTGCCGGTCCGTATGTGATTGTCACGCTCCAGGACCTGATGCTTCCAGTATCTGCTGCAGCATTGTCAGAGACTCTCAGAATGTATGCACCGTGAGGATCCGTATTGTTGAATACACCAAGCGGTGATTTTGGAGTGAAGTTACCTGTCGAGTTCGCCGGCAGTCCTGTTGCGCAGGTTGTCGGTGTCATGTTCTGTACCGAGATCACACCTGTCGTATCAATGAGTCTTGTACCGATCAGATTATCACAGCTGTTTCCGAAACCTGTACCTGTCCAGCCGATTCTGCTGATCACTGTGTCAACCGTAGTTGTCTTGGTAACCCAGAACCTCAGATCTCCTATCCATGTGTGAATTACGGAATCCATTGTAACCGTGATCTTGTTTATCACATTTCCGGCCGGGATGCCGCTGACATTGATCGTATCAACAGCCGGATTGGTGTTGGTTCCATTATCCGGGATTACTGTGTACTTGCTTTTTCTGTAAGTCATAGTGCCTCCTGTGCCGCCGCCGCCAATGTCTTTAAGCTTGTATCCGCATGTGGCCTGGTTCTGATAGTTCAGCGCAAGTATGAGCTTGTTGTCCTGTACAAATACTTCCGCGCCTCCCGCTATTCCCACGCTGGCCGCTGTTGTGTTGAACAGATACGTCTTCACTGAAAGGCCTGTTCCGAGATAGATCTTGTCAAGCTGGTTCTGAAGGCCGCCTGTTACCTGGCTCCATACCCACAGGAATGCTGAGTCCGGTGATGATGTGCTGTCGAAGCCCATTCCGTATTTTCCGGCAAGCGTGTTGGTGATCGTCCTGATTATCGTGCCGTTCGTATCGCGGCATACTATGTTGTCGCTGAAGTTCGAACTCCAGAATCCCTTTCTGTTCGGATCCCATGTTACGGCCCTGTATGCTGCGCCAGTGTGTGTGAATGTTGCAAGCCTGGTTCCGAGCGAGTCCATTTTGTAGAGCGCTGTGCTTGCTGATCCGCCCCACAGATATTGCCTGCCTGATCCGTCAGGTGCTACGGTCATGTCTCTGATCGCTCCGGCACCGCCGTTGTAGCCAGAAATCGAGTCGGCAAGTGAGCCCGGGCCGCCGCCGGGTCCGTTGGCATTGTATCTGTAAAGTACGGCGGAGTTCCATCTGTTAAGATAGTATTTGCCGTTCAAATAGGTTGCTCCGACTGTTCCGCCGTTTACGCCGCCAATCGCTGAGTAATTAAAGTTGAACTGCGTAGGATAAGGAAATCCGGCAGGGGGAATTGTGTCGAGCTGAAGTGTAAGAGTCTTTGAGTTTTCGGTGAGCGAAGGCGCCATATCATTGTTCGGATTGTCCTGAATCGAGTAACAGAACAGTAACAATGACACCATTACTACGGGCAGTACATAAAGCAGTAGTCTTGACCTCATTTTTGTCTCCCTTGTTTATGTTTTTAAATTAGTTGTATTTGAATGCGGTGAAGTTATTTATATTAATAGTGATTGTCAATAAATAAACAGTCAAACCTCATTTTTTGTAAGACTTCTAATTTATCTGCAAAGAATCACGCGTAATGAAACTCAAAATGATAATTTACAGGAAGCTGTAACGCAACGGAATTCAAATACAAGTGACTCACAAACCAGCGGATCTGAATACTTCGTGCACTCAGGGCTTGGGCCCAAGCACCCTCAATTCCGGTTTGTAAATTGAAACTGTTTCATCAATGATTTATCTTGCAATAAATATTCGATTCAACTCCCTTGATAAGAACATCTCTCTTAATCTCTTCATTGCTGATATTATTCTTGCTTTCATCTTGCGGAAAGAAGGAAGAACAGGTCTATGTACCTCCCACTCCGGAAGTCAGAAAGGACCCTGAACAGGAAAGACTTGAGAGCGAGGAGTTTGAGAGACTGAAGAGGCTTGAGCAGGGCGATACATCATCCGTAAATGACACTTCCTCCGCTTTGACAAGTACAGATTCCGCAAATGTCAAAGACACGGCTTCTTCAAAATCAGTAAAGAAGGAGAAGAAGGAACTGGTTCAGAAAGAAAAAGAACTGAACAGAAGGCTTGATAATCCCAAGACCGCAGTCACTGACTACATAGAATACCTTCAAAGAGCCATCTCCGGCGGCGGGGATTTTGAACAGAACATTAAGAAGGCGGATGAGCAATGGGAGAAGAGCAATGTAGGGAGGTTCAAGAGAAACTATAAGGACACTAAGAAAATAGTGGTGCTCGAGGAACCCAAAGTGGTCTCGCAGAAGGGTGACGAAGCAGTAGTGGAGGTGAAGATCAGCAAACGTGACCTTAAAGACGGCAAGGAAGTTGAAACCAACATGACTGTTAAATACATACTAACGGCAGACAGCAAAGGCAAATGGAAAATTCGCGATAATAAAGTAACCACAAACAAATAAGAAGAATAACAGAATGAGCATACTCGTAAACAAGAAATCAAGAGTGGTGGTGCAGGGAATCACCGGATCTGAGGGGACTTTCCATACCAACCAGATGATTGAATATGGCACGAACGTAGTTGCCGGTGTAACTCCGGGAAAGGGAGGAACAAAATTCAACAAGAAAATACCCGTCTTTAATACGGTCAAGGAAGCTGTGAAGAATACCAAAGCAGACACGTCCGTCATTTTTGTTCCGGCTCAGTTTGCGGCAGATGCGATAATCGAGGCCGCAGATGCGGGAATCAAAGTGATTGTATGCATAACCGAGGGAATACCGACCAAAGACATGATAAGAGCTTATGAATTCGTGAAGAATAAGAACACGGAAGGCCACAGCGTTCGTTTCATCGGACCCAACTGCCCTGGCATCATTACACCGGGAGAATGCAAGATCGGAATTATGCCGGGATTCATTCATAAGAAAGGCAGTGTCGGAGTGATCTCAAGAAGCGGCACGCTCACTTATGAAGCAGTGTGGCAGTTGACCAACCTCGGAATCGGGCAATCAACATGCATAGGCATCGGAGGAGATCCGGTTATCGGAACAAGGTTCATTGATGCAGTAAAGCTGTTCAATGAGGATAAGGATACGAAGGCAATACTGATGATCGGTGAGATCGGCGGAAATGCGGAAGAAGAAGCGGCGGAGTTCATTAAGAAAAATGTGAAGAAGCCCGAGATCGGATTCATTGCAGGC
>DAIQRO010000034.1:1364-19788 GCA_036786155.1 Bacteroidota bacterium | reverse complement strand
TTGCACATGCGTAGATTTGTAAACAATCCGTTATGAGAACATCACTTATCAGGCCGATACTTACTGCTGTGCTTCCTGCATTCCTGCAGGGATTCTCTCCCGGGCTCAAAGCTCAAAACAACTCTCTGAGATTCTTCGGCAACGGAGTGAACGACATTGACAGGGTGAAGATAAGGCTTGATGCACCTGCAAGACCCGTTGACGTTTCCGGCAGTTTTACTCTTGAGTTCTTCATGAAGGCAAATGCCGCCGACAATAACGGTTATATAGAAAACAGGTTTGACGGTGACGGCTGGATCACGGGAAACATAATTCTCGACCGTGACATCTACGGTTCGGGTGATTACGGCGACTTTGGTATTTCAATCGGCTCATACACCGGCGGCGGCTCAGGCGACAGGGGAATCTGCTTTGGAATAGACAGGGCCGGCAACGGGAGGTCACTTGTTGCTCAGCATAATGTAGCCGACGGCGAGTGGCATCATATTGCTGTTACAAGAGATTCTGCAAGCGGGCTTGTCA
Source organism: Bacteroidota bacterium (assembly GCA_036786155.1). Taxonomy (GTDB): domain Bacteria; phylum Bacteroidota; class Ignavibacteria; order Tepidaquicellales; family Tepidaquicellaceae; genus JADJAH01. The sequence continues at coordinate 19,266 of DAIQRO010000034.1, read as the reverse complement.
GGATCTTCATTGACGGAGTTCAGAGAACTTCAGCGGCCGGACCGGCGGGAAACGTAAGTTACAGGAATAACCGGGCCACAACCTGGCTGCAGAGCGATCCGTTCCTTGTGCTTGGTGCGGAGAAGCATGATGCCGGCAGTGCTTATCCTTCCTACAACGGCCGGCTTGATGAACTCAGAATTTCAAGAACAGTGAGATATACTTCGGATTTCGTTCCGCCCTTGAGCGAGTTCACTGCCGATGCTTTTACGGCGGGCCTTTACCATTTTAACGAAGGCACGGGTGACACTCTGAGAGACTTTTCCAATGCTGCGGGAGGGCCGAGCCACGGAGTGATAAGAAGAGGCGGCACTCCACAGGGGCCCGCGTGGGATTCCGACAATCCCTTTCCTCTTGCGCTCAGTCTGAAGGCAATCCCGGAAGGATTCTACAGGACAGCTTCAGACATGCTCAGCATGAGAGACACGGTAACAGTGTACCTCAGAAATTCCAACTGGCCATATCAGAAAGCGGACAGCTCTATCGGAGTGATAGACTCGGTTGGATTTCATAGTGTGATGCTCTTTATGAATGCGCAAGGCGGCAGTTACTATGCAGATGTAAGGCACAGAAACAGCCTGGAGACCTGGACTTCTGCTCCAATAGCGTTTACAGCCGGAGTCACTTCAGCAGTTGATCTGACCGCATTTGCAGGATCTGCTTACGGTGGCAATCTCACTCAGTCCGGAACAAGATACTGCATTTACAGCGGTGATGTGAACAGAGACGGTGTTGTTGACGGAAGCGATGTACTCCTTGCAGACAACGCCGCTTTCGTTTACGCTTCGGGTTATGTTCCGGAAGATCTGAGCGGAGACTTTTCAGTTGACGCGACCGATATTGCCATAGCATACAACAACGCAGCGTCTTTCGTATCACGAATAATTCCTTAAACAAACAAATACATTACGTATGGAAAATTCATGTGTATTTTGCAACATCAACAACGAGAACATTCTTTTCCAGAATGAGCATGCCTTTGTAATACCCGACAAGTTTCCGCAGTCAAAAGGGCATCTGCTTGTGATCTCAAAGAAGCATGTGAAGACATATTTCGAGCTCAGCTCTGACGAGAAAGCAGCCATGCTTGTATTGCTCGACCTTGCAAAGCTTCATACCGACGAATATCATTTCCCTAACGGTTACAATGTCAGCATCAATGCCGGTGAAGCTGCAGGACAGATTATAATGCATGCGCACATTCATCTGATCCCGAGATACGGCAGATAATTCCGCTGAAGGGTATTGGCTGTAAGCGCTACGGTAGGCGAGTATTCACGTTGGGACTGAAATGCAGTTCAGAGTGATTCAGATCTTTGCCGGTGTTCTGCATCGTGCGCAGATTCGATTCCATGTGCGGAATTCCAGTTGAGAAAATGAGATGTGAGTAAAGTTTGAGGTAAGATAGAGTATGTCAAACTCAGAATTTTGTCCGCAAAATTTCCTTCCAAAACATGCAATGCAAGCCGGAATTGGGCTTTTGCAATGCATCTCCTTCTTACGGGCATTGGAAAAGCTGTGTAATTTCCCCAAAAAAATCTTTGACCGGGAGTGCAGATTCGGGTAGTTTGCAGTAAAGACAGACAGCATGAATTCATTTCCATTAATTAGTGTGCTTGCGCTTATTGTCACTATGCTAATTATGATCATTGCAGTTGGTGAATCTTCCGGACTCCGGAAAGACCATCCTTCTTCTGTAATCATCAGCAGTAAGCAGATGGACGCAAACAACATAAGTACATGGTACAGGAATAACGGGAGCTTCAACAGGAATCCGTCAACAGGCAATTCAGGATTCGAATGGCCGAAAGGAAGCGGGAAATTTGCGCGTTATGCATCAGGTCTTTGGATAGGCGCTAAGGTGGGTGCTGACACACTCATTGCAATTGCTGAATATGATTATGAGTATCTGCCGGGATACATTGACGCAGGCGGCAATCCGCAGGGAAAAGATGACTCGCTGTACAGGATCTACATCATAAACAAGAATGAAACAAATGCTTACGATTACATTCACTGGCCTTATGAGCAGGGCGCATACAAAGGTTCAGACGGCAAGCCGTTCATGATGGGAGACCAGACAATGTTTTACTCTTATACGGACGGCTATCCTCAAGCTCACGGCAATAATGGCGGTAGCACTGCGCCGCTGAAGGTACAGATACTGCAGACGAACTGGTGTTTTGTGAAGAAAGCCGGAGTTCTGAATAATGTAATTTTTACAGAATACAGATTGATCAACAGAGGCAATATGCCGTGGACAGATTGTTATGTCGTCAACTGGACGGATGATGACATAGGCAGTGCCAGTGATGATGCTGTCGGGTGCGATACAAATCTGAACCTTACCTATACATACAATTTTGATAACAGTGATCCTGACTACGGATTATCACCGCCTGCAGCCGGATTCGTAGTTTTAAGAGGGCCGCTTGTCGAATCACCGGACGATACAGCAATATTTTTTGATCCGCCCGGCAGTGCATATCAGGTGATTAAGCCGGGACACAGAATTTCCGGAATGACCTCTTCAAACATGATAAGAAATGCCGATCCAAGTTTAGGTGATCCTTCCAATTACAGAGAGACATATCTTGTTTTACAGGGATTCAGAAGAAACGGTACTCCCTGGGTCAATCCTCTGACAGGCCAGGTTACGAAGTTTGCATTCAGCGGTGATCCTGAAAGTGGATCCGGCTGGATTGAGTCAAATGGTACCAACAACAGATTCCTTCAGTCAATGGGACCACTCGCGGTTAATCCCGGAGACACACAAAGCATAGTAATTGCTCAAGTGATTGCCAGAGGTTCTGACAATCGAAACAGCGTTACTCTTCTTAAGTCGATTTCAGGGATTACTTCAAATCTGTTCAATCAGAATTTCGATGTATCAATTGAGCCAAGATTTCCAAGAGCATCTTTTCACGCTCCCGGCAACGGCAGGATCTTTCTTTCATGGGACGATTCATGCGAAAGAGTGACTTATGCAAACAAGCTCACCGGCGGAGTTTACAATTTTCAGGGTTACGACATTTACAGAATAAGGCCTAATACCGTAACGCCCTCAAAGTCCGACACGATACTAATCAAAACATTTGACAAGATTGACGGTATCAGGGACATAAGGGACAGCATCTATCTTGATGAATATCAGAGCATAACTTACGGAGTTGTTCAGAAAGGAAGCGACAACGGAATATCGAGATCCATTGAACTATCAAAAGATACTGTCAGCGGCGGAGCTTTCATAAACGGCAGTGAATATAAATTTTCTGTAACAGCATATTACTACGATCCGTCGGGTGGTCTTTATACACTTCCAAAAGTTCTGTCAGCGTCTCCGGGGGAAAACCTGGTCAGAGTCATTCCTCAGGGAACCGTACCTGAAGCAAATGTGCCTCAGACAGCCGGTGATACTCTGGATACTGACCAGAAAGATCTTGCGGTTGCACCTATTGTAATAAGTCCGCTGGAACTTACCGATGCGAAGTACACATCAGTATTCGGAGGAACAGTAAACAATCCTGCCTTTACTCTGCTCAGGTACTTTAACGGAATGACAGATACACTCTTCAGAAACATCGCGGATTTCTCCGGTACTCAGGATTCGGCGAAGGAAGCAGACGGCATCATGTTTGTGCACAGGAGAATTTCTGATTCGGGAATAGTAACAGACCCGGAAAACCAGTATACAGCATATCCACGTTCAAATGAATATGGCTGGACTTACGAACCATCCGGCAACAAGTGGTTTGAAGGCCCCGATACGACGGCAGTTAAGACTGCTAAGATGGTCACCGGCCGGCAATATCAAAGCCGCAGTATTGGTATGAGTTTTCCGACAATCGGCACGTTCCGCAACAGCGTTTCCAGGGTGAAGGCAAACGGAAAGTTCTTCACTCCCGTTTCCGGGCAGAATGCAATCCTCACAGGCGGGCCGCTTAGAAAGATCAGGATCGTATTCGGACAGTCATCAAAATCGTACAGATATGTTCCTGCGGATACAAATCTGACGAACACTCCTTATGCAGACATGGCTGATGTTCCGTTCAGTGTTTTTGCAGTTGACGAACTTGATTCAACCGGAGGCACACCGCGGCAGTTGAACACTGCATTCCTTGACAGGGACAACAATTCGTTATGGGATCCGGATACTTCTTTGCTTGGCAATTATCATTTCACATACATACTGGCTTCAGATTATGATCCGGTGCCGAATCAGGCATACACAGGCAAGAATCCCGGCATTGGAAGTCCTACCTTGGGATTTCCTGCGATGGATGTGATGTATGCGTGGCATCCCCGCGCAAAAAAGACATCCGGCGGGAGCGCAATGAAATTCACTGAGGTTGATGTGCTTACTGTCTGGCCGTACAGGATCACTAAGCCGGAGTTTGTTCCGGGCTATCCTCTCAGATACACATGGGAAGTGAAGGGGACGAGCGTAAGCAGTTCAAACATAACTTCTGCCGAGATCGCGTCAATCAACGTGTTCCCGAATCCTTACTTTGCAACCTCCGAGCTTGAGTATGATTCCGGAGGCGAGAAGTTCATATACTTCTCAAATCTTCCGCTCAGAAGCACGATCTACATTTACACACTTGACGGAGTGCCTGTGAAGAAGATCATCAGGGACAGCAGTGACCCTAACAGTTCACTGCAGAATTGGGATCTGAAGAACAGTGACGGAAGCTATGTTGCAAGCGGCATGTACATAATCTACATTGACTGCGGAAGCGCGGGAGCAAAGACGCTGAAGGCGGCGGTGTTTATGAGGAATTGAGAGTTGTGAGTTGGGAGTTGAGAGTTGTGAATTAGAAATTGAAAATTGAAAATTGAAAGTGAGGAGGAATTATAAAATTGAGGATTGAGATTCATGAAACTAGTATTTATGCACAATGAACAGAGCGTTCTGAATCACTGTTAATCTGAAGTCAGCTGTTTCTAATTCTTAAATTTTCCCGAAGGGACGGCTCCACCGCAATTTTTAATTGTTAAGAATTACTGCAATGAAAATTATAAAAATAACATCGGTCTTCATTTGCTTGTTGATGTGCCTACTTCTACTTGGTTCAGCAAGTATCAAAGATGATCCCAATAAGTCCGTAAATCAGGACAATCCGCTTGCAGTCATCAGCAGCAAGCAGATGGATGCGAACAGTATCAGCACGTGGTATAGAAACAACGGTAGTTTTAACCGTGATCCGGCGACTGGAAATTCCGGATTTAGGTGGCCCAAAACTGCGCAAACTTTTGCACGTTATGCTTCAGGCTTATGGATCGGAGCAGTTGTGGGCGATGATACGCTCATCGCAATTGCTGAATATGATTACGAATATCTTCCGGGATATATTGATAACAACGGAAATCCACAAGGCAAGGATGATTCCCTTTACCGCATCTACAAGATCAACAAGAATGATGTTACATCTTATGATTACATACACTGGCCATTCGATCAGGGAGGTTATGCGGATTCGCTTGGGAAGCCTTTCATGATAGGTGATCAGATGATGTTTTATTCTTACACAGACGGATATCCTGAAGCGCATGGCAATAATGCCGGAAGTACTGCGCCGCTTAAAGCTCAGATACTTCAGACCAACTGGAGCTTTGTGAAAGATTACAGCCCGCTCGGCAATATTATACTTACGGAACAAAGAATTATTAACAGGGGAACTCTCCCATGGAACAAGTGCTATTTTGCTATTTGGAGTGATGATGATCTTGGTGATGCGAATGACGATGCAGCAGGTTGTGATACTAACCTAAACCTTGCCTATACTTACAATTTCGATAACAATGATCCTAATTACGGTTTATCACCGCCTGCAGTTGGTTTTCAGATTCTCAGAGGTCCTTTGGTTGAAAGCCCCGGCGATACTGCAAGATTCTTTAATCCGCCTTTGAGCAATGTAGTCACGGTTAAAGGCGGTTACAAATTTCTCGGAATGAGCTGCTTCAATTTGTATTACGGCAGCAGTCCCGAATATGGGGATCCTTCCAATTTCAGGGAGACATATATGAATATGGAAGGCAAGACAATAAGAGGTTTGAGATGGATCAATCCAACAACAATGCAGCCGAGCAATTACCCATTCGCAGGTGATCCTGAATCAGGAACCGGTTGGTTAGAAGTAAGTAACGGAGACAGAAGATGGCTGCAAGCAACCGGTCCCTGTACAGTAAATCCGGGAGATACTCAGAGTATAATAACAGCTCAGATCATCGCCAGAGGTGCTAACAACAGAAACAGTGTTTCTCTGCTTAAGAATTATTCCAGATCATTGAAGAATCTCTTTGAGAACAACTTCAATGTAAGCATAAAGACACTGAAACCCGTCGTAACTTCAAACGCCACAGGCAATGGAAGAATCAGTCTAATATGGAATGATTCATGCGAAAGAATAAGTTATGCGAATCCGGTGTCAGGCGGGATTTACAGGTTTCAGGGATATAATATCTATCGAATTCGTCCGAACAAAATCACTCCATCCAAAGCAGACACGATACTCATCAAGACTTATGATATAATAGACGGTATCAAAGACATCCGCGACAGCGTTTATCTTGAAGAGTATCAGGGAATGGTTTATGGAGTTGTGCAAAGCGGCAGCGACAATGGAATATCCCGTTCAATTGTGTTGTCAAAAGATACAGTGAGCGGAAGCGAGTTCAAGAACGGATCGGAATATAAGTTTGCAGTTACTGCATACTATTATGATCCTTCAGGCGGGCTCAACTCACTGCCCAAAGTTCTTTCAAGTGTGATAAGCGAAAACATTGTGAGAGTTGTACCGAAGGGACTTTCTCCCGAAGCACAAACAAGTTATCAATACGGAGACACACTTGATACTGATCAGAAAGATCTTGCCGTTGCACCTGTTGTTGTAGAACCGCTTAAGCTTGCCAGCGCAAAGTATACTTCCACTATCGGAGGAACCGGTGCAATGCTGAACTGGACACTTACGAAAAATCAAAACGGGATCATTATAACGCCACTTGAAAATATTTATGACTTTTCAGGCGGGCAGGATACAGCAAGAGTCTATGATGGAATGATGCTGATTCACAGTTTAGTTATGGATTCCGGAATTATAGCTGATCCGAATCCGGCATATACATCAAGCTACAATCAATACTTTGGTAGGTACTACAATTCAAATCAAAAGGGCTGGACTTATGAACCCGAATCGAATTTATGGTTCGAAGGTCCTGATACTGAAGCAGTGAAAACTGCGAAGGTTATAACAAACAGGCAGTATCAGAGCAGAAGCATCGGAATGAGTTTCCCGACATCCGGCACATTTAGGAACAGCAGGTCAAGAATCATTGCGAACAAACCATTCTTCACACCGGTGGCGGGACAAAACGCCATCCTGTCAGGAGGACCTCTCAGAAAAATAAAGATAGTCTTCGGGCAGAGTTCAAAGACCTACAGATATGTTCCTCTTGATACAAACTTATCAAATGCTCAGTTTGCCGATATGATTGAAATTCCATTCAGCGTGTTTGCAGTTGATGAACTGGACTCGACAGCGGGCGCGCCGAGGCAACTGAACACAGCTTTCCTTGACAAAGACATAAACGCAATGCGGGATCCGGACACTTCTGCACTCGGGAATTTTCATTTCACTTATATTCTGGCTTCTGATTATGATCCTGTTCCGAGTCAGTTCTACACAAGCAAGAATCCGGGGTCAAACAGTGTGACCCTGGGTTTTCCTTCGATGGATGTGATGTATGTGTGGCAGCCCAGGGCAAGAAGAACTTCTCAGGGAATTCCAATGACTTTTGCAGCGGGTGATGTTCTTACTGTTTGGCCTTACAGAATCACTAAGCCGGAGTTTGTTCCGGGTTATCCTATTAAATACTCGTGGGAAGTGAAGGGAACAACAGTGAACAGTTCTTCAGTCACATCCGCGGAGATCGCAAGTATCAACGTCTTTCCGAATCCGTACTTTGCAACCTCTGAGCTTGAGTATGATTCCGGCGGAGAGAAGTTCATATACTTTTCCAATCTTCCTCTAAAGAGTAAGATCTACATTTACACGCTTGACGGAATTTTGGTGAAGAGAATTGACAGAGACAACAGCGACCCGAACAGCTCGCTCCAGAAGTGGGATCTTAAGAACAGTGACGGAAGCTATGTTGCAAGCGGCATGTACATAATCTACATTGACTGCGGAAGCGCGGGAGCAAAAACGCTGAAGGCGGCGGTGTTTATGAGCAGGTGAATGAAGCACACATTATTTATCGGGTGAATAATATAGATGAAGCAAGGATCCTGTGTTGCCGGAAAAAGTTCTCTGCAAAACGGATAAAATTAATTTCCTGTGCCGGACTTTTCTGATAATGTTCTGTAATTTAATAACAAGAGAGCCCCGTAATGTACGGGGCTCAGGTGATGTTGACAGATAGATCCTGATATTACTTGATGAGTGTCATTTTCTTTACGGCAGAGAAAGATCCTGCCTCAAGCTTGTAAAAGTAAATACCGCTCGAAAGGCCTGCTCCGTTGAAATTCACGGAGTAACTGCCTGCACTGAGATTTTCATTTTTCAGAGTCACAACTTCATTCCCCGCGACATCATATACCACCAGTTTCACCAGCGCTTCTGAAGGAATTTCAAAAGCGATCTTTGTTGACGGGTTGAACGGGTTGGGGTAGTTCTGTGAAAGCCTGAACTCGGCCGGCAAGCCGACAATAACTTCCCCTGAAAGATTGTGGTACTCAAAATTGCCGTTGTAGTCTATCTGCTTCAGTCTGTACTCATATCTTCCTGTTGAAAGACCATTATCCCGAAATGAATAGTTTTTGATCTCATTTGTTGTGCCACTGCCCGCAACGGATCCGGCTTTGATCCATGAGCCGCTTCCGCTCTGCATTCTTTCAACATCAAAGGCAATGTTGTTCAACTCTGAGGATGTTGACCAGTTCAGATATACATCATTTCCGTTTACGCTTGAAGTGAAGGAAGCCAATTCAACCGGAAGCGGTACATCAAGAATCGTAATTCTTCCAAGCCCTTGCAGAGGATAAGAAGCTGAATCAATTGCACCGCCGAGTCCGTCAGTTATGTAATCTATCAGAGCGCCGGTATAGCTTACTGCGAGTGAAGTAAACGGAACGCCTCTGAAAGGATACTGGTCTCCTCCTCTCGCAAGGAAGTCAATAGTTGCAATATTAAGTCCAGGTCCCGGCACTACACTTCCGTTCTGTATGATCGGATAGGATATTCCGTTGCTTTGATCAAATACTTCCACATTTCTTACACGCGTACCCGGAGTCAGTACATTACCATTATTATCAACTATTTGTCTTTGTCCCTGCAGATTGTACTCCACTCTAAGGCCTCCAACCTGTGCAAATCTGCCGTCCGTTTGGGCAATGTTAGAAATCGCATTTTCAAGTATCTCTTTAACTTGCGACCTTGGAACATTGGGAACAATGCAGAGAAAATTTGCAAACGGAAGAACGGCAAAAGCATTGAGCTCGCTGAAATTTCCCACAGGAAGGATGCTGTTGTTCCTGATTCCCCCGCCATTTTGCAGTGCTATGTCCGGTATGGGCTGGCCGTATTGCGGCGCAAGCATTGCAGCTTTCCAAAGAAATGCATCTCCAATTAGGTCACCAAGATTTTTCTCCTTGGTCCTAACAGCTGTTCTTCTGTCGTCGAGCGCTACATTTGTCTGTGCAATGATGTTTGAGCCAAGCGCCTGAAGACCCTGGCTTACCGGAATATCCACATCTTTAACCAGCTGTGCATTCCTTGTCACAGAATCCGGATTACTGCCTCCTGCGACACGTACTGGTCCGCTGGATGTATCAACAGAAACAAGGTTCCCAAGATTGTCAAACCCACCTGTGAATCTGCCTATGTATTTGTATGCGCCTTCAGTCGTGATCAGCGGAACATTCACATTGTTCATATTGGGTACATAGTAGGGGTAGCTTCCGTAAACAACGTCTCCGGGGACAAGCAAGTCGCCCTGATTTGCAAGGACTTCACTTCCGCCGCCTCCAACCATGATGTCAACGCCTGTCAGCCTTCTGCACAAGGCAGAGTCTTCCTTGATTGTCTGTAGATGACTGATGAGGATTATGATGCCAACTCCGTTGTTTGTAAGATTGTCAACCTGAGTTTGCACTATGTTTGCAACATTCGTATCAATCACTACATTTCCCGGGCTTGAAATGAAAGGAAGCCTTGGTGTTATCGCTCCGATTATTCCCACTTGCACACCATTTATGTTCATCACCTTTGTCGGCGCGATCCTGCCCGCGTTAACAAGCATTTGCAGACTGTCTTCGCCCGTAAAGTCGGCATTTGCGCACAGCCACGGCGCCTGCGGCAAAGGCTGGAAATCCCTGATTATTCTTGCAAGAAGATCGGGGCCGAAATCGAAGTCATGGTTTCCTATGCATATTGCATCATAGTCAAATGAGTTCATTGCAACAACATCATAAAACGGAGTTCCGTACGGCAATTGCTGACTGACGTAGAATTCCGGACCTGCAAGTGTGTTGTCTCCCGCGGCAAGCATTACCGATGGAATGTTGGCAGAGTTTGACTGTGCCCTGAGCGAATCCAGAAGAGTCTTGAATCTGGAAACACCCCCGAAGTTTGTAAGATTGCCTGTACCTGCATTGAGAAGTTTTGACTCGCCGTCATTGTTGTGAAGCACGGTAAGCCTGAACTGAGCAAAAGTCTGTGCTGAAACTGCAATAACGATAATTATGCCAAGCACAAACTTTGCGAAACTGTTGGGTTTGTTCATCATAAATGGTTTTAAATGAATATTGAATTTCAAAACTATTCATATAGATTAAGGGCATTCTTAACTTATCCTGCACAATGTAATGTCACCGTTATATAATCGTAAATATGAGAGCTCCGTACCTAAAAGATTCATCGTGCTTCATCTGTCGGGCATAAACACAGCGGAGCAATCATGATAATCCAGAATGAATTTACTCTCAGAGAATTCGGAAGAGGATTTCACATCATCACCCGTGAAGTTACGGACAACTTACCCGGGCTGAAAGATGTGAGCGCCGGATTGCTCCATCTGTTCATCAAGCATACATCAGCTTCTCTTGCCATTAACGAGAATGCGGATCCCGATGTAAGGACGGATTTTGAAACGCATTTCAATCTCATGGTGCCGGAAGAAGGGCGCCACTTCCTTCATACATCCGAAGGCCCTGATGATATGACCTCACATATCAAGTCATCACTGCTTGGACAAAGCGTAACCGTTCCTGTCAGAGACGGCCGGCTGAATCTCGGAACATGGCAAGGGATCTACCTTTGCGAGCACAGGAATCACGGCGGAAGAAGGCGGCTTGTTGCAACGATCATTTGCTGACAAAGTGTACAATTGATTTTCTGCAGCATAACTGTTCTGACATCTCAGAAGGCCGCACTCAGTCGAAATCAATTGTCAATTCCCTGACGTATGAATAACTTGGCGCAAACAATTTCAATGTGATGAGGCAACTGCTTACATTCATACTTCTGCTGAGTTCTGTGGCACTCCGGTCGCAGACGGAGTTTGTACCGAAAGGCGACAATCTGATAGCCGAAGGCATTCCGCCTGTGCCGCTCTCAATAGTTTCCGAACTCGAAAAGTATACAGAGTCAAGAAGCACCCGGTTCTGCGCGTGGCACCCGAAAGATATCAGCATGATCGTTTCCACAAGAGGCAAAAACACGGCCCAGCTCTTCGGAGTAAATTCTCCAGGCGGCAAAATGACCGAGATCACTGACCTCGAAGAGCCCGTAAGGAATGCCCTGTATGAACCTGTTAACGGAGATTATTTTCTGTTTCTTCAGGATACAGGCGGAAATGAATTTGATCAGATATTCAGATATGATGTGCCGGGCGGAAAGATCACAAGGCTTACAAACGGAAACAAAGTGCAGAATTCGTTCCCTGTGTGGAACAACAAAGGAAATCTAATCGCATACACTTCCACAAAGCGGAACGGAACCGACCGCGACATCTATATTATGGATCCTATGGATTCATCCACAAACAAGCTCCTGCTTGAAAGAAAAGGAGGCGGCTGGGGCATTCGCGACTGGTCGCCTGATGACAGGTTCCTCCTTATCAGCGAGTTTGTTTCAAGAACGGAATCACATTATTACCTGCTTGAGGTCGAAACGGGAGTCATTACGGATATTACGGCCGAACACGAAGGTGATGCATACTTCAGCCAGGGAGAATTTGATGCAGATGGTAAGGGAATCTATCTCATAACTGATATCAACAGCGATTTCGAGCGCGTGGCATACATGGATCTTGCAACGAGGAAGGTGCAGTATCTTTCACAGGAAATCCCGTGGAATGTCAGCGAGATCGAGATCAACAAAGCCTGTGACAAGCTGGCATTCATGACCAATGAGGCGGGCGTGTCGAATCTGTATATGATCGATCTTCCCGGCGGAACGCCGCAGAAGCTGGACATTCTTCCGACAGGAGTAAGCGGCGGAATGAAGTTCCACAACAACGGAACTGATCTTGCAATGTCAATAAATTCAGCCAGGTCGCCGACGGATGTATATGTATATGATCTTTCAACGGGACTGCTGAAGCAATGGACCCAAAGTCCGATGGGCGGAATGAAGCCTGAGGAACTGAGCGTGCCGGAGCTTTTGAAGTGGAGCAGTTTTGACGGGCTGGAGATAAGCGGTTTCATATACAGGCCGGATGCGGGGAGGTTTACGGGCCGAAGGCCCGTGATCATAGATGTGCACGGCGGCCCGGAGGGCCAGTCAAGGCCCGTGTATCTCGGTTTTCAGAATTACTACATCAATGAACTTGGTATTGCTGTGATCTACCCGAATGTGAGGGGATCATCCGGATACGGCAAGAAATTTCTTGACCTTGATAATGGCATGAACCGCGAGAATTCAGTCAAAGACATTGGCGCATTGCTTGACTGGATTTCTCAGCAGTCTGACCTTGACCCTGAAAGGGTCATGGTAACAGGCGGAAGCTACGGCGGTTACATGGCGCTAGCCGTTTCGGTTCATTACACGGACAGGATCAGATGCGCTGTTGATGTTGTGGGGATTTCGAATTTCAACACTTTCCTGAAGAACACGGAGTCATACCGCCGTGATCTTAGAAGAGTTGAATACGGTGACGAAAGGGATCCTGAGATGTATGAGTTTCTGGAAAGAATTTCACCGCTTAACAATGCCGGAAAGATCCGCAATCCGATACTGATAGTGCAGGGCAGTAACGATCCGCGCGTGCCGCGAACCGAAGCTGAACAGATGAAGGACAGAATAACGCAGAACGGCGGAAAGGTATGGTATCTGGAAGCAAAGGATGAGGGTCATGGCTTTGCGAAGAAGTCCAACGCGGATTACCTGCGGTATGTGACTGTTGCGTTTGTGAAGGAGTTTCTGCTGGGCGGGTAACAGGCAGGCGGCGGGAATATATATTCCCGCCGCCGTACTCTCACGGCCTTATCCTGCTCACAAAGCTGTATGCATTGTTGTCAACTATCGCCATGTCCGCCGCATCCACAAACTGGTCTCCGTCTATGTCTGTCACCACATACCCCGCCAGAAAGAACGACACATCGTTGTCAACCATGCCTATATCACTTCCGTCAACGATCCCGTCCTGATTCACGTCGCCGCTGTATATGCAGTACTTGAAGTTCTTGTACTTCAGATTGTCACCGTATGCCTTTGTCCGTGATGTCGTGAAGTTGTAATAATAAGGCTGTCCGTTCGGAAACTGTGCCGCGGTCTTGCTCCAGGTCTCAATCGAATTCCTGTGCTTCACGGCAATGTAATAGTAAACACCGGGTGATGCGTCAGGGAAGTTCGCAATTCCGTATCCGTCTTCGTCTATGTAGATCTTGTCCTCATCAACCAGTCCGTACGGAAACAAAGAACCCCGCAACTGTACGGTCACTGTGTCGCCTTCCATCTCTGTTCCGTCTAATCTGCCTTCGATCAGCGAAGTAAGCTCAAGCGATACTATGCCGTTGCCCGTGGAATTTTCCTTTGTCGTATCTATCAGCTTGTAGATCATAGTGTCCCTGAAGGTAGAACTTCCTCCCATGCTTGCTATCACCTTGAATTCCCTTATCCTGCTTGTTTGCGTGAAACTCGGAGAGATACTCAGTATCGAATCGTTCGTTAGTGTTACATTTGACGGCGCGTTTAGAAGGTCGTATTGCATGTTCTCACGTATCGGACGCACCCTGAGAGTGTCTCTCTGCACGAATATTGAGTTCCTGAAACACTTTGCGGCTACGGGGCTCAGCCGCGGGCGTGTGCTTGTAAGCAACTGTACATTGAAAAAAGTCCTGCCCTGTTCCACATTGTCATAGAGCACACGCACATACCAGGTTCCGTTTGCTGAAATGCCGGGATTGAAAGTTGGCGTCCACCAGCTCCATCCATACCTGTTGTCTGAATTAAGGTAGAAGTACACATCGTCAAACAATGATCCGTCGGGTTTTCTCAACTCATATCTGATCTGCCTTCCTGTGAATCTGCCCTGAAACTGCATCCAGAATCCGAGTCTTGGCTCATAACAGCTCACTGTCAGCGGCGCTATTATCCTCTCCTTAAGTTTGGCATAATCTGTATTTGTTGATACATCTCCTCCTACCGAGGCCGAAACATACACTCCGTTGTCATGCATTCTGAAATCGGTGTCACCCTGGTATGGCAACTGACTGCTCCATAATGAAGGCAAAGTATTGTATGATCCGTTCCACGGATCGCGCTTCACCCAGTTGTTGTTTACAAAGTATCCCGTCTCAAGGTGTAAGTGTGCATCGCTTGAATTTCCCGAACTTCCGACAAAGGCTATGATCCTTCCTTTAGGAACATATTCCCCGAGCTTGGGTATCACCGACCTCTTCATAAGATGGTAATAGTATGCATAGGTCCCGTCATCATGCCTTATGCAGATAATGTTTGCGGGTTGTCCGTCCCAAGTTGTATTCCTGTCGTAGCTGTTGTATGCGATCTGCACCACTCTTCCGGATTCCGCCGCTTTAACGGGTATGCACCTGTCCATAGACCGGAAGTCATGAAGGCTTATGTCTGTTCCGTTATGGCCGTTGTACGCCCATTCTTCGCCTTCATAATCAGTTATGTTCCCGCCGCTTTGGTTGTCAACATAATTTACAAGTACCGTTCCGGAATTTAGCTCAAGCCCTAATGGCCAGTCAAGCGATGTGCCTGATCCTTCATACATCACCGATATGTTCTCATGAATAGCGGGATCAAACTTGATCTCTGCGCCGCAGTTGTGCGAGGGCGGTGCCTCGGAATAAAATCCCAGGCTGCCGTTTGAATCTTGGCTCTGTGCAAATGTACCCGTGCACATCAGGAATATCGCAATTATCAGTATTGTCTTGCTTGCCATTATTGTTGGTTAAATTTTATATGCTGCAAAATTAATTCAATAATTCGCGTCCGTAAAAGGAAAATTAAGTGAAAAATCACCGCCCGCCTGCATGGGTAAAGGAAGAGATATTGCAATTCTGGTTAAATTTCCCAATAATCTGTCTGAAAAATTCTACAGAAAATCACCCGGACATTGATCAAATCCAAAGCAATTGAAATAATTAATACCCTGAGCAACGATGAGCTGAATGAATTCAGGCTCTTTCTCGACTCACCTTACTTTAACAGGAAGAAGAAGATATTGATTATGTTCGACATAATCCGCTCCCGTTTCAAAGACTTTGACAAAAATGACGTCAGCGAGGAGCAAGTATTTGGCGAATTGTTCTCAGGCGGGAAATACAGCGCCAGCTTTGTAAGGAATCTGATGTCGGAATTGCTGACGAAATGCAAGGAGTTCCTTGTTGTAAACCGTATTAAGAAGGAGAACTTTGACGACAACCATTCGTCACTTACTCTTCTTGATGAACTCAACAGAAGGCACCTCGATAATCTGTTTGAGATTGAACTGAGGGATCAGAGAAGCAAGTTTGACAGGATGAAAATGGATGACCAGTATTTCGAAGCGCTGGCCAAACTCGAATCAGTGAACATAGCTTATTATCTCTTCAGATCATCAATGCACAAAGTTTCTCCGCATATCTTCAAACGGGCGGAGTACAACTTCATCCAGTTTCTGAAGTTGTTTGAGCATGACCTGATGGACATTTCGGTCAATAAGACTGCATTCAACATAGATACAGACAAAGAGATCTTTCCGGCTTTGGCAAGGTACATAGATACTGACGGGATGCTCGATACGCTTGCAGGCTATCAAAGTTCGGGCAAGGAAGAAATAGAAATTCGTCTCAGACTCATCAAACTGGGAAACGGACTTGAAGATGATGAGAATTACTTCAGACTGAAAAAATTGCTTCTGTCAAGGACAGGGCTCTATACAAATTCAGAGTCAGCAAACCTGTTCATCAAGTTGAAGAATTACTGCGGTTTCAGAATTTACGAAGGTGAAAGAAATTTCTATGATGAGAAATTTGCATTGGGAAAGAAGGAACTTGAACTCATAAAATTCAATGAAGACGGTGTTGGACCTCTTCACATTTCAATATTCCTGGAATTGGTTCAGTTTGCATTGCATGAAAAGGATGTTGCTTACGCGGAATTCGTACTGGAAACTCATTCTTCATCTCTCGAAGAATCCCGGAGAAAAAGTGTTGCCGGCCTTGCCGAGGCGATGATCTGCTTTGAGAAAGGTCTGTTCGATCAGTCGCTTAAATTTCTTTCGTCAGTGAGCCCTTTCAATACACTCATGAAAGTGAGCTGCAAAGTACTGCTTATAAGGTTGTTCTACGAACTCGCTGAATCGGAGTCGGGAATTTCCGCAATTGAATCATTCAGGCATTTTCTTGCTACTTCCAAGGATATCGGAGAAAGAAGAAGGTCAAATCTTGAAGTCAACCTCAGGATCATTAGAAACCTTTTCCGGCTCAGATTCAACCGTGCAGAGTGCAGTCCTGAAGAACTAGATGATCTCTCTGATATGATCCGGAAGTCTGAAAGCCGCTACAGCAGATGGTATCTTGAGAAAGTGAATGAACTCAAGCCGATTTAAGAATTGTAATTATAGGGCTCTTCGTTTATTTTGCAATAAGCAAATTGACAAATCACTTACACTCTTATGAATAATCTTTTCAGAAGGCTCTCCGTTCTGTCCGCGCTGATCCTGTTTTCTTCAGCTTTCTACGGATGCGGATACAATACGCTCGTATCACTTCAGGAAACTGTGAATTCAGCATGGTCACAGGTAGAAAACCAGTATCAGAGAAGGTCAGACCTCATTCCGAATCTTGTAAGCACAGTTCAGGGTGCGGCGGATTTTGAGAAGTCGGTTCTGACTGAAGTAACCGAAGCAAGAAGCCGTGTAGGACAAGTGAAACTTTCAGCTGAAGATCTCAGCGATCCGCAGAAGTTTCAGGCATATCAGCAGGCTCAGGATCAGCTTTCGAGCGCACTTTCGAGATTGCTTGTTGTTTCGGAAAACTATCCTCAGCTAAGGTCAAACGAGAATTTTCTGAACCTGCAGTCACAGCTTGAAGGAACTGAGAACAGGATATCCACCGAAAGAAGAAGGTTTAACGAAGCAGTTCAGGCATACAATACTGAAGTAAGAAGCTTCCCGTCGCTCATAATGGCAAAGATCTTCGGATTCAAGGAAAAGGAATACTTCAAGTCCACGCCGGGATCAGAAAAAGCTCCGGACGTGAACTTCAAATTTGAGAAGAAGTAAGATTCTTCTGCCATAGCTGATACTTCATGCAGGCTGTCATAATGGCTGGTGGTTTCGGTACAAGGCTCAGGCCCTTGACGAACAATATACCGAAGCCGATGGTACCGATTCTGAATAAGCCGATACT
>DAIQRO010000034.1:0-1354 GCA_036786155.1 Bacteroidota bacterium | reverse complement strand
GAACACATAATTGGTTTACTTAAGATGCACGGCATAAAGGATTATGTCGTGCTTCTGTTTTTTATGCCTGACAAGATCAGGGATTATTTCGGAGACGGAAGAAAGTTCGGCGTGAAGATCAGATATGTGGTTCCGGATGAAGATTACGGAACGGCAGGTGCAGTCAAGCTTTCCGAGAAATTCATTGATGACAACTTCATAGTCATCAGCGGAGATGTGCTTACCGATTTTAACCTTTCTTCAATTGCGTCTTTCCATAAGATGAAAGATACGGTTGCAACCATCTCACTTTACAGCTCAAAGAACCCCCTTCAGTTCGGCATTGTGCTCACTGACGCAAAACAGCGAATAGTAAGGTTCCTTGAAAAGCCCTCTGCCTCCGAAGTATTCTCGGATACTATAAACACGGGTATATACTTCTTCAGGAAAGACATATTCAAGTACATTCCCGCAGGAGAAAGTTTTGACTTTTCAAAGGACCTATTTCCGTCTCTGCTCAGGCAGAAGATCCCGATCTACGGATTCAAGACTCCCGGTTACTGGCGGGACGTCGGCAATCTCGAAGAGTACATTGACGCCAATATGGATGCGCTCAGAGGCAAGCTGGAGCACTTTGAATCATACGGTAAAACAGGCAGCTGCATAAGTCCGAAAGCGAATATAGACAAGGACTCTGCGATTGAAGGAAGTGTGATAGGAAGCGGAGTTAAGATCGAAGCAGGAGCTGTTGTAAAGAACTGCGTGCTGTGGGATAATGTATCAATCGGCAAAGACTCGAGGCTCATTCTCGATGTCGTTGGCCGAAACTGCAGTATCGGAAGGAACACCCGCATCAATGATTATGTGTTCATCGGTGACAACTGCACTATCAAAAACAATGTCTTCGTAAGTTCAAGCATAAAGATCTGGGACAATAAGAAGATAGACAATAATGAGAAGATAACCCGCAGTGTAATCTATGATGACCTCTTCTTCAGTGACCTGTTCACTGATTCAAGGATCACAGGGCTATCAAACCTTCAGATAAATCCGGAGTTTGGCGCAAAGCTCGGATCCGTTTACGGCGCTTTTGTGGGGCAGGGCAAGAACATCATTATTGCAAGGGACAGCGACTACATTTCAAATATGATAAAGCGCTCAATTTCCTCAGGCATAATGTCTGCCGGCGCAAACATCATTGACTCGCAGGTAATGCCCATTCCTATACTGAGGCAGGAGCTTAAGAGCGGAGAAGGCGACGGCGGCGTTTTTGTGCGCAAGTCTCCTTTCGATAAGAGGTCAACAGACATAATCTTCTTCGACAAAGACGGAAGGGACCTCTCGGGCAATAAGACCAAGTCTGTGGAAAGGCTCT
>DAIQRO010000249.1:2326-4030 GCA_036786155.1 Bacteroidota bacterium | reverse complement strand
CCGGTCAGCTTATTGAGGTCGGCGATCAGGCCAGTGGAGATGATCTTGTCGCTTGCAGATTTTTCACGCGTCTCTATCAGCGCCAGTATTCTGAGGCATATCTCCCTTGCATAATACCTCGACTTCAACTTGACAAGTGCATTGTAGTACTCGTCCATAGTTGCTAGAACTTTCTCCAGAGTTCCGGCCATTGCGCTCTTTCGCAGCACATTGATCTTCGAGCGGTTCTCGTCTTCCTTGAGCTCCTGAAACTGCTTTCTGAATTCTGCATCAAGCCTTGTTACTACTGCCTGCAGGTCCTTGATCTCCTTTTCGTACTTCGGTATGTAGTCGAAATTGCCATCAGTGAGAACGAACTGCAGACGCCTCAGAAGATTTATCGCATAGAATACGCCTCTTGTGGAATCGTTAACTAAAGAGTTTATCTTTCTTTCAAGTGCTCCGATATGGTTTCTTTCCCTGTCGCCGACGAGATTTGAAATAAATGATGACCTGTTCGAAAAAATCTGAGACAAGTACATACCCTGCCGGTTCACATCGTTATCATCCTTAAAGTTTGTGTCGAACTTCATCTTTTCGCTGAGAAGATAGGATGACCAGTTGGAGCCGCGCTTGCCGCTGACAAGGTCGTTCTGCAGTTGCGTCAGGAATCCCTTGATGTTTGACTGCAGAGAGGTCTTCTCGCCGCTTCTGTAAAGAGAGTCAAGCAGTTGAAACTTGTTCTTTGATTCCAGAAGCCCAAGCTCAGGCAGGAATTCATTTATGAGATATGTGTCAACTTCACTCTGTGATCCTTCTGCGTATGTCAGATAGTAGTTAACGATCTCTTCGCAGAGTTTGTAAGCGCATGAGATCACTATCCTGTCAAGCGGATAGGAAATTGTTGCCTGGCCAAGGCTCGAATACTTTCTTGAAAAGGTATTGTCAGTTATGGAGTTGTCATCGGGCCAGAGTCTTTGTTTGTATTGAACGAGATTGACCCTGACGCCCCGTTTGTAGTTTGCAAAGTCGGAGTTTGAGAAGTCATTGAATATCGTGTCTGAAAGCATCTTGTAAATATCCTTGTTGTTCTGGTCAGACAATGAAAGGTTCTTTGCATTCTCGCCGTCAATTATGTAGGTATCATCATATACTCCGGGCTGAAACTTGCTGTTCTCATTTTTCTTCCATGATATTTCGAAAGGATTCTTGAGATTGTAATATTCGAGTTCCTTGAGAGCCGCATAACCGTTTGCATAGATCCTTTCTTTGCCGTAGGTCTGGTAGATCTTCGGGAGCACAATATAGCATGAAGTGACAGCCTGGTTCCGGAAAATGCTTCTGAGCAGAAATCCCATGTCAACAAACATTCCGGAGCCAGTACCTCCGCTGACAGATGTGATCACATAAACATTGATCTTGTCTGTATTTACATTCTTGATCTTATGAATGTCTTTGACCTGGTTTATGGACTTTGAATCTGTAATCCTGGACTTTGCGGAAGTAAGCTTTGCGACGATCTCGTCATAATTGTGAAAGAAGGCAAGGCGCGCGGCTGGCCTTATCTGTCCGGCGCCCGTGTTCATGGTCCCGAGTTTTGCGATCTCGCCCGTAGTGCTCAGCCATTCTTTGATGTGCGGCACATCCTGTATTCTGTAAATATATTCAGACGGATTTACCGGGTTGAATATCTTCTCGGCCGGCTGAAAGTCAATTTCATTTATT
>DAIQRO010000249.1:1835-2316 GCA_036786155.1 Bacteroidota bacterium | reverse complement strand
ATCCCTCTCCCTTGCGATCCCGCTCTCCTCGGAAGGTGCATTGTCTGTATCATTGTAAAGATAGGAAAGTATGGGAAATTCCTGTATGGAACCGTACTTCTCCACAAACTGTCTCCTGAGTCTCAGCATCACTTCCTTGCCTGTTCCTCCAAGGCCGATGATGATCGTCGGCATAAGTTCCTGTGTCTTCAGGTCAAGTTTCTCTTTGACCGAAAGATCCATAATGAGACCAGGATTCTCTGTATTTCCTTGGGTGCTCAAACTGCCTCCATTAACTTGATGTTGAAAAAATTGTGCTGCGGTATGAAGTTCAAAGCTCCACTACGCTCTCACCGCCGTCAATTCCGATTATGTTCCCGGTAAGCCAGTGTGAATCATTCTTGTAGTTGTCAACTATGAACTTTGCAATCTCCTGAGGTTGTGTGATAATCTTTGCTGGATTTCTTTGCAGTGCATTTTCGATGATCTTGTTGCTGTTCGG
>DAIQRO010000249.1:0-1825 GCA_036786155.1 Bacteroidota bacterium | reverse complement strand
GCAGGCTTTCGCCGCGGAAACTATCCCGTAAAATTCTATTTGCCTCGAACCGCCGGATGAAGTCATTCCGTAGATCTTGCCGCCGCTCTTCATCAGCTTGTTGTTCATAATGTCCTGAGTCCAGTAAACAATACTGTTTGCCATAACGTCAAGCGTCATCTCGATCTGTTTCTGATTTGCTGCGTTATTCGGATCATCGGCTATAAGCGGTTTTAGAGTGCCGAATGCAAGAGAATGCACAAGTATCCTGATTGTCGGGCCGTCGTTCTTTTTCGAGAATATGTTCAGGATCTCTGATATGACCTCGCCTCTCTTGACAGAATCTGCCGCATTGACATTGAAAAAATGAGCTTCGGCGCCCGAAGAACGGATGTCTTCAATCAGTTTGTCAACATCAGGTTTTGTGCTTGCTCTGTCAAGATGCACACCTATTATGTTTACACCGTCTGCGGCAAGCGCAAGCGCTATTTCCTTGCCAAATCCGCTGGAAGCTCCGAGAATCAATGCGTAGTAGTTGCCCATCCTGGTGAAATGATAATGTCGTTAAATGAGTGTATGAGGCGAAAAAGCCAGAATTTACCTTGATTTGAGGGCTATTATAGTCATACTCAAACTTATTATAAATAGAAAAATCATCACGATCATGAAGGAAGACACGGTCCAGAAACCGGCTACAAGTCCCCAGACTATGAAGAGCCAGATTATTGACACAATGAAGAACAGATTCCAGCTCAGAAGAAGCGATTGTCTTGTTGACTTCTTCTTATGGAATGTCTTGAACAATGTCATTACAAATATGAAGAAGAAAAGAGCCAGCCCGAGAATGCTCAAAAGGATATATACAAAAAGCTTTGTGTTTGTCAATGTGTTTTCCTGAGTCTCTTCTGCCAGGAGCGAATCGATTCTCTTAACAGTATCAGGCGCTGCTGTTTGCACGGGTGCAGACTTCTGAATGATAGTGTCTATCTGAAGTCCCTTTGCAACCGTGTCTGCAGTTGTCTTTGTATTGGAAACTGCCGATGTATCCTGAGAGCGGGCAGATCCGAAAGACAGCAGTAAAAGAACTGCGGTAAAAAACAATGTTGCCGTTCTTCCTAAAGAGCCGCTTTCGGTATTATTCATGTTGTCTTTTCTGTTGTCAGTTGTCATCTTTCTTCAGGCTGTCAATGAATCCGGTGTCGTAATCGTTGTTCAGGAAATTTTCATTTGTCATGATCATCTGATGAAAGGGGATTGTGGTCTTGATTCCTTCAACAATGAACTCGTCAAGCGCCCGCAGTGCCTTCCTGACTGCTTCTTCCCGCGTTTCCGCGTAGGTTATGAGTTTTCCGATCATCGAGTCATAGAAAGGCGGAATCCTGTATCCGGTATAGCAATGAGTATCAACGCGCACGCCGGGGCCGCCGGGCTGATTGAATGCCGTAACCAGGCCGGGAGAGGGTCTGAACCCGTTAGCCGGGTCCTCTGCATTGATTCTGCATTCTATCGAGTGGCCGTGCATCCTGATCTTCTTTTTTGCAAGCTTCTCTCCGTTGGCAATTCTTATCTGCTCCCTTATGAGGTCATATCCTGTTATCATTTCTGTAACGGGATGTTCGACCTGAATCCTCGTATTCATTTCCATGAAGTAGAATTCCCTGTTTATGTCCACAAGGAATTCGATTGTCCCTGCACCGAGATAATTTACCGACCTTGCACCCGCTATCGCAGCTG
Source organism: Bacteroidota bacterium (assembly GCA_036786155.1). Taxonomy (GTDB): domain Bacteria; phylum Bacteroidota; class Ignavibacteria; order Tepidaquicellales; family Tepidaquicellaceae; genus JADJAH01. Next base: position 112 of record DAIQRO010000249.1, on the reverse strand, counting down.
CCGACATCCTTTCTCTGATGTCTTCATCAATTATGGGTGAAGGCGACTCTTCCACAAGTTTCTGATGCCTTCTCTGTATTGAACAATCGCGCTCGCCAAGTGAGATGACATT
>DAIQRO010000248.1:2281-4040 GCA_036786155.1 Bacteroidota bacterium | reverse complement strand
TTTCGTCAAACCTCACGGCCTCTTCTTCGGTGACAAAATCTGAAACAGTGAGAACATCCGTATCTATTCCGCTGAGGTTCAGAAACTTTGCGAGATTGAAAGCGTGATTGCCGATGCCGCCGGGGCCGGGAGGAAATTCATTTGAAATCAGAAGAATTTTTTCAGAGCCGGTCAATCTTGTCTCCTTCTTCAAGCATCCTTCCCGACCTTCTCCATGAGATCCACAACTGCATCAGCAAAACGGGAAAGATCAGGCAGGCAGCGATCGCGCTGAGCGGATAAAGAAACTTTTTGCCTTTCCATTTGTACGGAATGAGTGATGGCAGCATTCCTATGAGCATTGCGTTTGCTACAAAGCCGGCCGGAAAGTATTTCCTGTAAAGATACAGGACGCTCGGCAACGGCCTTGGTGAGAAAAATTTTTTGGGTCGGAAAGCGTCCCACGAGCCCATTTGCCTCAGACCGCCTGTTCCTATCTTCAGGTGGATCCTCTTTGCAAATGGATGGGAGATGCTTCTGAAACCGCTGAGATATGCCCTTAGACCGAACTCACCGTCTCCCATTCTCTGCCTGTCGAATTGCCTGTCGAACAAGCCCACTTTTTTGAAGACTCTCTTCCTGACCATTGCATTTCCCGAGTCAAACTGATCCGCCCATCTGAAGAAACTGTAATTCTCCGGAACCTTGTCACCGACAGTTGAGATGGACACGCCTGCTGAAATGTCAGCATCAAAATAGTCGATGCCTTTGATATGATGCGTGATCCAGTCGCTGTCAACTCTTGAATCATCATCAAAGAACAAATAGAGTTCACCACTGCTGTTCCTTATCGCTTCGTTCCTTGCAAGCCACTGCCCCTTGCCTTCCTGAAAGATAACCTTCATGTCAACTGGAATGCCCTTGTAAAATTCCTTATCCGGTTTGTCGGTCTGATCCACAACGATCACTTCGAAATTCCTGTAGTCCTGATGTGCAAGATCGGCCATTGCGTCTTTCAGATATTCGTACCTGTTCAGTGTGGGAATGATCACGCTCACTTTAGGATTCTCGTCAAGAAGTTTTGAATCAAACTCATCATATCCGGGATATACCGCGTGGGGATGAATCAGATCTTCCTTTTTAATGCCTGAAGTTTCAGAGAATGCCCTGAGTTCCTTTACAGGATTTCTGAAGCTCAGAATGTTCTTGATAAGGAAGTAGTAAACGCGGTGGCTCTTGTAAAACTTGCGGATGAATATATATTCATCCGCAACATCGATCTCCTCCCTATGCACAAGCTCACCGGCTTTCACTCCCCTCGCTTCAAGCAAGATGCCCCTGTTCCATGCCTGAAATCCCATGTCAAGCTCCCTTGCCGTGCGGGACCTGTATCGGGAGTCTTCCTTTACCAGATGCTTCTGATCATCGGGTATATTCTGAAATTCGGAATTGAAGTAGCATGCCGGAAATGAATCCGACTTCTCCGGCAACAGATTAAAATACCATCCGGGATTGAGATACTTCAGTATGAGAAAATTCCGCGGAGCCGTCACAGATTCAGGTCAGTGTCGCACAGAGTAAACCGGAAATTCTTCGCATCATTGAGAAATCCGTCGCTTGAGTAGTGAATTATGTTCTCCTCATTCCTTGCCCTTATAAAACCCAGACTTGCGAGAACCGATTCTTCTTCATTGGTATTTGCCACGGCCTGTATGATCCCGCAGTTCTCCTTCTTTGCATTTGCAAGGACTTCGCTTACCATCTCTTTGCTTTCCTGCGG
>DAIQRO010000248.1:342-2271 GCA_036786155.1 Bacteroidota bacterium | reverse complement strand
TACCAGTCGTAAATATTGTATGTATTGCCGAAACTGCCGTGCAGAGCAAATGACCCGGATTCAGTGCACATTCTGAGAAATTCCGGCGCAAAGTTCAGAAACACTCATGCCCTCCATTCCAGGAATCTCTTGTCATGCACAACGCCTGACTCATCTGCTCTATCCCGTACTCCTGAGATCAGCTCTGACAATTCATCAATCGTGCATTCTTTGAAAACATTTCCGGTCGGGACTAGCTTTGATGCCTTGTATGAAAAGTAAACCTGCATTGCTCCTGAGAACGCAGGGTTCAGAAATCGAAACTTTGCGGGGATGACCCACTTGAGTATGTGGGATGCTTTGACCGGAAACACCATCAGCCTTCCGCTTGAAATCTTTCTGAATCCTGATTTCAGCATCAGCGCTTCTGCTCCGGAACTGGGATTGTTTCCGATCGTCATCATCTCCCTGCTGAATGCGGTTTCAAATAGTAACCTTCCCACGCCCTCTCTTCTGTGTTCGGGATCCACCATAAGGTCACATGCCCACTGCGAGCTTTTTTCTTTCCCGTTGCAGATCACCTTCACCGGTATCAATCCTAGCTGACCGATCACCTTGCCGTTTGACACTGCAAGAAGAAGGCCGTCAACGATTCCTTTTTCCGGCCCTCTGAATTTCCATCTGACATATTTTTCTTCCCTCCGCCTTCTCTTGTTCGGCCACATAACTGCGCTGAATATCCTGTGTGCTTCAACAAGTTCATCGCAATAAGCGGTTACTTCAATTCCCGCCGCCGTGGTGACTGCCTTCAAACTCTTTTCTTATGTAAGATGAAACAGTTGTTGCCGAAAGCCTGCCGTCTGCAACAGCTTTGCCGGCTTCTTTCATGAACCTGTCGAAATGCTCCTTGCTTTCGGACTTCTGCCTGCTCAGTCCTGCGGGGTGCCCCACAATTACGACCGCCTTCTCTTTTTCTATTGCGGCTGACAAATACTTCAGGGCAAAATCGTCAAACCCAGTGTAATGCTGTGGCACACACGCAATTCCGTTGCTCTTCTCCCAAATGGGGAAATCAATTTCTTCAACAGGCGTTCCATAAAGCTTGTCCCATACAGGCCTGTAACTCTTCAGCACTCTGCACCAGCCGTAACCGAGATTGTTCAGATGCCTGAGAATGTTTTCAATGTCACTCCCCTTGTGAAAAGGATACAGTCCCCTGTCGCCGAGGCTGAACGAGAATTTGGAATACCAGCTCATTGGCCTGCTGTGAGGCGGTACGAAACCTTTGACGCAGTCACGAACGCCAGTGCAATTTTCAAGCGCCGACTTGCTTCTCTCCAAAGATCTTTCGATCTGCTTTTCAGTGATGTAAGGGAACCATTCATGCTTCCATGAATGTGATGCAATCTCATGCCCCAGTGAATGTATCTTTCTGATCTGCTCGGGATTGTTGAACGGGAAAACTCCTTCTTCAGCAACAAACCCGACGCAGGCAAAGGTCATGCCGATACCGAAATGCCCGGCCTGCTCAAGTATGTATTCAACATTCTCTATCTCTTCATAGATGGGCTTGTAGCTGAAATTGTAAGGCATAGTAGAATTGATCTGCCCAAGCGCAGTGTCATAGTCCCAGATAATAAGAAGTGTTCCGGGCATTCAGGCCTTTCCGTTGTTTTCATCATTCAAAACTCTGCGCGTACTGCCTTCAGCAAGCGCTGCAGCGATCACGGGAAACAGTATGTACGGGAAATTATAACGTGACCTCGTCTCGGTTACGGGAAGAAGAAGAAGCGAGTAACCGAGATAAGTCCATAGCACAAACACAGTAAGGGGCGGGAGCTCCTTGTTCCTCAGGAAGAACATCAGCGGAAAAAACAATATCAGCCAGAAGAGAAAGTTCTCAACCGTCTGAAAGAATGATTCGAGTATTCTGGCATTTGGATACTTGGT
>DAIQRO010000248.1:0-332 GCA_036786155.1 Bacteroidota bacterium | reverse complement strand
CAAAGAAATAACTTATTGACCAGTCCTGCCGTCCGGAGTATTTCATAAGCCTGGAAGGAATTCCCTTGGCATAGAGGTCGGGATTGTCGAGGAGGAACTGTTTTGTCCTGTTCTTGAATTCCTCATCAAGTTCCACTTCAGTCATGCCCTTGTATTTGATCAGCAGAGAATCAGGCACTCCGTTGAAACCGCCCATCTTTGTATAGTCATTTGTGACGTTGGAACTGTAAAGGCCAAGCCCTGTTGTCGGCATCAGTCTCAGCTTACCGTAAATGTTGTAGTTGCGGATTATCCACGGAGAATAGAAAAGAAGCGCCGCTCCAAGAACTACA
>DAIQRO010000247.1:3008-4043 GCA_036786155.1 Bacteroidota bacterium | reverse complement strand
GGAAACTTCGGGCTTGATTTCATTCTGAACAATGTGGCTATGATTATCAGGCAGTGAGATGTGGTGGTGCTTTCGATCGAGTATTACCTCGACGAGATATTTTACAAGGACATAAATTATGTGCTCAATGTATATCCGGATGCGGAGAAGTATGTAAGCAGGGATCCGGATTTTTATGCGCAGGAGCTGAAGTATTTCGTGAGCGAGTCGCAGGAAAGCTGGAAACGGATGTCCAACACATTGTTTGACAAAGCGCTGAAGTTTAAGGAAGCAAAGGTCTTCATCTCCGATCAGGTGCATTCATACGACACGCTTATCTATTCACGGAGCGCCTTTAATGAAAACGGCGATGTGATCAGCCATCTCGGAAAGCAGTATCCATTTGAGCTCAGGGGAAAGACACCGCTTGAGATCAAGGACTATTCTCGCAACATCAGGAAGCTTAATGACTTTGCAAGGGAGGTTGAGAAAAAAGGAGGCACGGTTTACTTCACCTATGCAAGCTATCCGCAGAGCGAGTATGAAAAGAACAAAGAGGCAGTGGTGGAATTTAAGTCACAGCTGAAAGATGCGCTGGAGATAAAGATCATCACATCTCCCGAAGAGCTCATCTATCCTGATTCACTGTTCTTCGATACGGTCTATCATCTGAATGAAGAAGGCAGGAAGAAAAGAACAGAACTGGTGATATCAAAACTGCGGGAAGCACATTACAGGTGAGATTAGCCTGAAAGCAGGCAGATCATTTTTCGAGGCAAGAGAATTTTTCACTCAGCTTCAGAACATTCCGGCGGGTTTACACTTTACCTTAGATCGTAGTCAGCGTCGGTTCATTCACTCCGGCATAATTTAGTATGATCATGTTACAGATGATTTCAGCACTTTGCGGATATTCTGCTATCCGTCATTCCTCCTGACTTCAAAGAAGCTCTTCAGGATCTCACGGCATTTGTCATCAAGTACTCCGCCGAGAACGTTTACCTTATGGTTGAGATTGTCTGATGAAGTGATGTTGAACACACTGCCGCAAGCGCC
>DAIQRO010000247.1:0-2998 GCA_036786155.1 Bacteroidota bacterium | reverse complement strand
GAAATCGTAAGCTCCGAAATACAGGTTCTCAATCTTTGAGAGAACTATTGCGCCCGCGCACATGACGCACGGCTCAAGAGTTACATACATCGTACAGCCTGCCAGCGTCTTGCTTTGCAGGTATTCTGCCGCTGAAGTGATGGCCATGATCTCAGCATGTGCGGTGGGGTCTTTCAGCGTTTCAATCCTGTTGTGCGACTTTGCGATTATGCTGTTCTGAAACACGATCACGCATCCGACCGGCACCTCGCCTTCTTCGTAAGCACGTTCGGCCTCGCGGTATGCATAGCCCATGTAGAATTCATTTGAAGTCATTTCTTATTATGTCTTTGTCCGGTTTTCATTTCTCTGTTCTTTGCTCGCCGGATTCCGTGGAATCTTTCTTAATGCCCGGATTCATTCTCCTTGCAAATCTGTCAAAGTCTGAGAACCTGTAACCGCGCTTTCTTAGCGGCTCAAGGGCTTTCCACATCGCCTCAAACCCGGAGATTCCGGGATTCACCGCTATTACTGCGTTCTTCTGTCCGCGTCTTTCAAGCAATGAAGCAAGCCGATCCGCGCTGAATTCAGAAGAGTAAGCCGGAACGATCAGGGTGTCTTCATAGACCCGCAGTCCGAACTTCTCAAATTCGATTCTCACAGTCTCTGCTAAAGCCCTTTGCGATTCAACTCCCTTTAAGATCACCCCGGAGACCTTTGCAAAATTCATGCTCAGCGCTCTTGCCTTTGATCGGATCTCCCTTTCATCCATGCCGGCTCTGAAATCCGAATCAAAAGATTCCTCGTATCCGCGCTGAAGCTCAAGCACATGGTCCCGTCCGGATTCCGTTATCAGCGCCTGGTAATCTGCCCTGTCATTGCTCTGAGGCATCACCACTGAAAACTCTTCCGCAGAGTTAACGATAATTCCTGCATCAGACAGGGTCAGGTATTCGAGACTGTCTATCAGCAGACAAATTACTGCTGATCTTCGTTGGGCGGAATCGGATCTGAGGAGTGCAATGTAGCCTATCTTTGAATTCAGCGTGTCGGAGTTTTTGTAAACATTTATTCCAACAATCTTTGTGCGCGGTTCTTCGCGTGCTCTTACGATAAGGCGCGTGTCTGTGAGATAACTGCTAAGGTCATGATTGACCGAAACGCTCGGAAGTTCTGACGGAAGCCTGACCTCCTTTGCAAACCACAATCCGGCTGACTTCCTGTCGCTGATATTTCTGATCCACCTGCTCTCAATGCCGAATGTACTGAGCACCGAATCAATTCCGGCGGAAACCTTCTCACCGGAGGGAAGCGCCTGCAACGGCTCCTGCCGGATCTCCGGCTTCGGATCTCTGAAGTGATAATAGCCGAGGACGGCGGAACATACGAGCAGTACAGCGGCAATCAGAAACTTCTTTCCGTGAGATAAAGACTTCTGTTTCGGATCTTCTCCTGACTTCGTACCGTCATTAACTGAACTCTTCATGCGCAAAGTTCAGCTCTTTATGTTCAGAATATCCGAGCTTGCATGTCTTATGATCTCTTCTGCGTTGTCGATCTTCCCGAGTTTCATCACTTCAAGTGCATCGTCCACGTATCCGGGCTTTCTCATACCAAGCAGTACACTGCTTACGCCGCGAACGGAGGCAGTAACCAATAGCGCCTTTCCGGCAAGAGAAAGTCCGTGATACCCGGGTGGAAGATGTTCGTTGATGAGGCCGTGTATGAACTGCGCCCGCTTGCCTGCCCTGAGCTTGTAATAGTTTGAGACAAAGTTCATCAGCTTATGGCACTCGTGAACATATTTCAGTATGTGCAGGTACAGGTTCTCGTTTGACTTTCTGCTTTCTGCAAAGTGAGAGATCTCTGAAATTGAAGGTGTATAGATCTGCATGATCATGTCGTTAAGATGCTCTATGCTCCCGAAGAATTTCCAGTTCTCATATATCATCCTGCCCGTATTGAATTTCTCCGAGATCAGTTTAAGTTCGTCTCCTTCCACACCTTCACGCGGCAGTATCTCATTTGTTATATCTGCTTCCATCTGCTTCACAAGTTCATTCTGCCTGATGAAATCCTTCTCGCGGAAGTCATCCGCTTTGAAATCTGCAAGCCTGACAAGCCCTGTTGACATGATCGCATTGAGCGGCCGGTTCACGTACACTTTCATACCTCTCTCCACCGCATACTCAAGCACTGTCTTTGTGCTGTCAGAGTTGTTTCGTACAGTCACCGCGCCGCCTTCAAACAGGTTAAGCGGAAACTGCACTGATCTGAAATGATTGTCGCTGCCGGCAACTTTCTCCGCCGCCGATACGCATCTCTCAAGCGATACGAACTCTGTACTCTCCTTATAAGAAACAAATGTATTCGATGAAATGCCGTAATCCCTGATCCTGCCCTCGCTCACTTTCTCTTCAAGAAACTCAAATGCCTTTTCAATCCGATCGTAGAATAAATTACGGTTTTCTTCAAGCGATGCTCCTGCGGAAGTCCGGAAGCTGAGAGAATATTCCGGATTGTGCAGAAGGTAAGTGTCAACGAAGTCAACTTTCAGCCGCTCAAACTGCCTTCGGAACTGATCTTCGAGAAAGTCGGGACTGATGGAATGCCATAGCTTCTCATTGAACTCGATCACATCACGGAATGCATTGCCGCGAGCCCTTTTTTCCTTGGCAACGGTAAGATTCCTTCCCTGAATGTAGCCGCCCTTTGTAATGAGAGTTATGTTCCTTCGCTCAATGTTTCCCGAAGCGATGAGTTCCTTAAGTACATTGCCTATCAGGGATTCGCTTCCGCCGTCGGCGTAGTTTGCAGAAGTATCAATCACGTTTACGCCGGCAATCAGTGCCTTCGACAGCGACTGCCTGTGCTCTTCCACAAGTTCATTTATGCGATAACATCCGAAACCGATATTCAAAGTCTGCTGGATTAATTTAAGTTGCTCAGTTGATCTGTAATGGAAGGCACAAATTAATCAGACTTACATCAATTGACAATTTACTTTGGGACAATTTAA
>DAIQRO010000246.1:0-4052 GCA_036786155.1 Bacteroidota bacterium | reverse complement strand
CGTGTTAACCGGGCCGATAGGAGAACCGCCGTTAACTGTGTAGTAAACGGGAACAACATTCTGAGTGTTTGTACCAAAGTTCTTTGCCGTCGCTGTGAGATTATAACCCTTTCCTGCGGAAATTATCTGTACGGGTGAAGATCCAATTGTGACAGCCGTAACACCCATATCATCACCTACCGGTGGTGCAGGCGGAGTCCAGATGAAAGCCAGGCCGGAAGGCGGCAGTACGGTACTGCTGATAGTGCAGGTAACAGCATTTGTTGCACCGGCTGTAGTTGCAGACCAGTTGGTTGCTGTGGTCCTGTTATTGAAATCAGTATTGAGCAAGCCTCTCAGCCCTACCTGACCTGTAGTGGAAACGCTGTTCGCATGGTTTCCATAGACAACCTGAACTACGTTTGTGCCTTCAAACAGTTTGATCTGGAATTCTTCGTAGTTTGAGTTAGCCGCACTTGTAAAGGGTCTGAATCCCTTGAATTGAATTGTATGAACCCTGCTTCCAACTGAACCCGTTGTAGATCTTCTGATGCTTCCGCTTGCTACAGTGAGAGCAGTCGTACCGGACGCCGTTGCAGCAATTGAGATATCAATAGTTCCGGCTCCGGAATTCAACGCGGTAATTGTAGTACCGGCAGCTATACCTGTTCCGGTAATAACTCTTCCAACCTCAAGTCCGACAAACTGCGCAGCAGGAACTGCAGTCAGAGTAGTGGATCCTGAAGTCCTTGTTGCCGTAACGCCCCTCGTGCCAATAACATCTCTTGCGTATCCTGCAACTGCTCCATCATACGCAGTGGTACCGGAAATTGGCGAATATAGTGTAGCAGCTGGTGGAGTTGCACCGAAGGTAATATAACCGTTGGATGAAATTGTGAAACTTGTGTAGTTTGTGCCGTTGAAAGTGAAAGTGAACGGCAATGCATTTCCGGGGAAAATAACGTCATCTATTGCAGCTGCAGCGCTTGTTACGGTTGCAAATGCCACAGTGGTATCTCCTGTTCCGATATCTGTATATGTACCGGAAGACTGGCCGAATGTGTATGTGTTTACCTGTGCCGAAACAATTGCCGGCAGGGAAACAAGAAACACAAGAAGTAACAATGAAAATGATCTTCTCATTTGTCCTTAAATTTTGATTGATTGTTAAATTGGTTGCTGTTACGGATGATAATAATTGTGCGCCTCCTCAATGCCGAGTCAACCGCAAAACTTTAGCAATGAGGTGATTTAATGCGCTCCTCCTTTCGTTTCTGTTTAGCTTATGGGTTTAGTCTAAAGTAGTTCATTATCTAACAAAAATCTAACATTAAATTTATTTACATCCCAATAGCAGTTCACGGCCTGACCATGCTGATAAAGTTTGACGCATTGTTGTCCACAAAGGCTGCATCCGATCCGTCAACAATGTCGTCATTGTTCAGGTCAGTAGTCACATAGCCGGTTACAAATGAAGTTACATCATTGTCAACACTGCTGAGGTCAGTCCCGTCCACCGAGTAATCCTGGTTCACATCACCGGAATAGAAGCTGGCCGCACCGCTGATAAGAACCATATTGTTTCCGAATGCCTTGTTAAGCCCTGTCGTAAAGTTGTAAATGACGGTTGCACCCGCAGAAGGAATATTTACGGGAGCCGAGCTCCATGTTTCTACTGAGCTTCGGTGATTCACCACGAGATAATAAGATGCTCCCGGCCTGATGTTTGTCAGCAGGAATGTTCCGTTTCCTGAGTTGGAGATCATCTTCTTTCCGGCATCAACCGGTTCATACGGGAATGTGCTCTCACGAAGTTTCAGCAAAATTGTGTCAGCTGTATTCGAAGAAGGAAATGCATCCGGAGTGATTGCTTCCAGTGATCCTGTAAACTGCAGAGTGGCGGAAGAGCATGAGTAATAGAGCTTGCCGGCATCCGGCCCGTACTGAACAGACACGGGTGAAGCTGAAAGCAAAGGTCCGCCTGTTGAAACAAATCCGTTGCCGGCATATCTGTAAATGCACTTCTGCGCCTGAGAAAGCGCAATACCGCATAAATGAGAGGGCAATGTTCCCGAAAAGTATTTAGACCTGAATGAAGATCCTGTCCGGGAACCCGATGTGTCTGCATATTGAACAAGGATACGGCTGTTCTGAGTTGAAAAGAAATCCATCAGATCAATAAGCACCTGAAAACTGACATAGTCGCCGGTGTTTCCTCCGACAACGGAAGCTCTGTCGTAAGTTATGAGTATGAATGAATCATCAATTACCTTATAGCTGAGTCTGTTGTGTGTCATTGAGATAACTGAGTACGAAAGATCCATCCACAAAGGAAATAGCGCCGGATAAGGAACTGATGATGTATCAGGATTCGGATTGCTTAAGTTAATGTTTGACTGTGTGAATCCGATTATACCGTTAGTCCCGATAAAGATCGAATCATACTCATTCCCCGCCTTCACAGCGGTTGTCTGCTTCAAGATATCGCCAAGTCTGAAGTAGCCATTGTCTCCGTTTCCCGAAAGCAGTTCCGGCCTTACTATGTTACTGTTCACAATTAGACTGATACTGCCCGTCGTGTCCTTCCAGCAAAATTGTGGTTTTGCCGGAGCCCCGCTTCCAATCGAATTTGAATAGAAATAGCTTCCTCCCGAGCCGAAATTTATCTGCTGTGCTGTAAATGACAGCGAAGCAGTATCATTGAATCTGTTTGTGTCATTTGATAGAGATGATATCGCCTTTGCAGTATAACTGCCGATTGCAGGAACAAATGTGCTGTCAAATGTAACTGTTACGGTATCGCCGGGAGCAATTGACGAAATGGCCTTATTGCTGTTGTAATTCACGGGTCCTGTGATGCTCAGCTTTACACTGACGCTGTTAAGAACATTTGAGCCAATGTTCGTGAATTTTCCTTTGGGAGCCAAAACGCTCCCGTCCGCCGGTATAACGGTTGAAATGCCCGCCACCGAAACAGCCTGCATGTTGTTCGGGAAGATCACAGGCCTTTCAACAGTAAGGCTGTCAATTCCAATGTAATCGCTGTTCACTCCTGAAGGGCCGCCATTTACAACATTGTACCTGATCGCGTATCTAGCGCCCGGTCCTGAAGAAGGCGCTCTGAAGCCCTTTCTCATCCATGAACCGGCTGTGTTGACCTTTAATCTGCCAAGCTCTGTCCAGACTGCTTCGGGCACTGAGTCTCCGGATTGCGAAAACATTACTTTGATCGAATCCGGAAACCTTGAATTAAGTATAGATCTCGAAAAAAAGTAAATGCTGTCTCAGGGCAAAGTATTAAGCTTTGGAAGCACCAGCCAGTTGTCAATATTGTTGCTGGAAGTAACGGCGTTGAAATTTGCGGCAACGTAACCTGTTGAAGGGCCGTTGAGTGATGAGAACACGATCGAACTTCCCTGAAACCATGTTGCCGTTAACCCCTGCGGGCCTGTTCCTCTGTAATAAATTTTATAACCTCTGGCCTTCAGTGATGTTGTATCGTTCGCTACGTTAAAGTTCTCTGAGTTGGAATCAGATTCCAAGGGCTTAGACTTTGAGAATGAAGTTCCTGATTCAAGCAGGAATGCCGGCAACTCAGACTCTCCCCTCCTCGAGTCTGTGGGAACATCAGAAAGCGTGTAGCCAAAAAGAACCAACCCGAATACAAAAGGGAGTATCAGCCATTGCAGAATTGCAACTTCTCCGGTGAAATGTTTCATTGGGAATTGTGCAGCTGTTTAAGTTACAGGAATGGTAAAGTCGGTCGTATTTCGGAGAATATTAGATTGTGAAATTTGGTTACGGCAAGTTATAAAATAGAACTAAAATAATAAACGGCATTGGCAGGAAATCTTTTATACAGATCTATAGAGCCGTCAGTTAAATAAAAAAAGATCCGCCGGCATTAACCGGCGGATCCTTCAGAAAACATTGCGTATTGCTTACGGCCTTACAACGCCAACGAAATTGAATGCGTTGTTTTCAACGTATGCGCCGTCAGAAGCATCTACGAAACCGTCGTAGTTGACGTCTGTTGCTACGAAGCCGCTAACGAAGTTGAATGCATCGTTATC
>DAIQRO010000245.1:2830-4065 GCA_036786155.1 Bacteroidota bacterium | reverse complement strand
TAACGCTGACAAGGCCAAAGGAGAAACAGTATGTCTGGGTCACATACAAAATTGAAAACCTGAATCCCGGAAAGCTTCATTACAAACTGAAGATACCCGGAAGCGCGAAGAAGGTGCAATGGTGACAACCGGCTACAGCGAACTCGTATCTGTCATACTTGCCACTTACAATAGCTCCGGATTCCTGCACCGTTCCGTATCATCAGTCCTAAGGCAGACGTATCCTCACACAGAGCTGATCATTGTTGATGACGGAAGCATCGACAACACGTTCAATTTTTTGCTGCCCGTCATGAAAGAGAACGAGAACATAAGATATCTCAGGCACTCAAACCGCGGACATCCGCTTTCACTTAACGCGGGCATCAGAATAGCTGACGGCCGTTATATATCTTTGCTTGACGCTGATGATGAATACTCCGAACAACACATACAACTGAGGGTGGAACATTTGCGAGAGACAGGCGATGATCTCCTTCACTCTCCCGCCACACTTGTCGGAAATGAGGAAGATTTTCTGATCCCTGATGCAAATGACATTTCCAGGATGATACACATCAATGAATGCGTCATAGGCGGGACCTTCTTCGGAAAGAAAGAGGTGTTTGATGAACTTCGCGGATTTGCCGATGTCTATTCACATGATTCCGATTTTCTGAGAAGGGCAAATGACAAATTTTCTGTTGCACGGTTTGAGCATCCCACATACATCTATCACCGGGACAATCCTTACAGCATCACAAATTCACTGAAACAGGATGCGAAGCGCTGACGAGAAATACATGATGATGTGCCTCAGGCTCGCAGTAAAAGGTGCGGGCAATGTATCGCCGAATCCTATGGTTGGATGTGTCATAGTAAAGAACGGCAGGGTCATTGGAAGAGGCTGGCACAAAAGATACGGAGAGGCTCATGCCGAGGTTAATGCAGTTGCGTCCGCGCTAAAGGTGGTAAAGGACTTGAGAGGAAGTGACGAGTATGTGAACCTTGAGCCCTGCGCTCACAAGGGAAAGACCGGCTCATGCGCCAGGATGCTTGCTGACATGAAACCGGCAAGGGTGATAACAGGATGCAGAGACCCTTATCCTCCGGTGAACGGCAGAGGCATAAGGATGCTCAGAAATGCAGGGATTGAGGTAAAGGAGGGAGTTCTTGAAGAAGAGAGCATGGCGCTGAATAAATTCTTCATGACCTTCGTTAAGAAGATGAGGCCTTATGTTTCATTGAAAGTGGCT
>DAIQRO010000245.1:0-2820 GCA_036786155.1 Bacteroidota bacterium | reverse complement strand
CGCTGACAGAATAATCGCACTTCCGAACGGGACATCAAAATACATAACATCAGACAGCGCAAGATATTTTGTCCACAGGATGCGCTCTGAGTACGACGCTGTGCTGATCGGCAGGAACACGGCATTGAAGGATGATCCCTTGCTTGATGCAAGGCTTGCAGGCAGACGGTCGCCGGTAAGAATTGTGGTTGATGAGGATCTGTCGCTACCGGGAAAGCTCAGGATATTCAATGACGAGAATTCGGACAGGACAACTGTGATAACATCAAGGTCAGCAAAGCCGGGAAGGCAGTATCCGAACGTGAAGAAAATTTATGCCCGAAAGTCTGCGAGTGGCCTGAAGATAGAAAGCATACTCGATGCCGCATGGCAGGAAGGAATTTCAAGCATACTGGTGGAGGGAGGCGCGGGTCTGTTTTCTTCTTTCATTGCTTCGCAACTTTTCGATGACATCTATTTTGTCATCGCGCCCAAAATAATCGGCAAGGGACTTTCGGCATTTGGAGATTTTGAAATTCGTAGGCTTGCAGATGCTTACAGGCTTGCGCTTGACAAGCACTACATTACAGAATCAAATGAATTAATCGTGAGGTACAAAAATGTTTACGGGAATAGTTGAAACTACAGGAGCAATAATTTCCGCCACGAAGGCGGGTTCCAACATAAGGTTTTTGGTAAAACCTGTACAGAAAGGATATCTGAAGGATGTACAGGTCGGAGACAGCATTGCAATCAACGGCGCATGCATGACCATAACATCCAAGATAAGAAACGGCTTCACATTTGATACGATCGCAGAATCTCTCAAGAAGACAAATCTCGGAATGCTCAAACCCGGCAGTCTTGTGAATCTCGAAAGGGCAATGAAAGCTGGCGGCAGGTTTGACGGACATTTTGTTCAGGGACACGTTGACACAACAGGCACCATAACCCGAATCAATAAGCTCAAGGGCAGCTGGGAGCTATTCATTGATTTTCCAAAGTCTCTTGCAGGAAGCGTTATTTACGTCGGATCTATCTCAATAGACGGAATAAGCCTTACTGTTGCGGAAATAAACCGCACGGCGGGAAAGCACGCCAGGATCAAAGTTGCCATAATCCCGCACACGCTTGATGTGACAAATCTGCGCAATGCAAAAGCAGGAGACAAGGTCAATATCGAATTTGACATGATCGGAAAGTACATAAGCAGGATCATCGAACTAAATAAACTGAAAGCATGATATTCGAATCTGACAAAACCATGTTTGAGATCTACCGCGAAGGTGATTTCAATAAGAAGTTCAGGGTTGTTTACTTCACCGAGCTTGATGAGCACAACAAAGAATCTGAGATCAACCATGCACTTCTCGGTGATCCGGTGTTCTCCGGATTTCTGAAGGATGAATCCAAAGCGGAAGGAAGGCTTATCATAGATGAGATCATTCGGCAGATGAACGAGAAGTGCGAGGCATATACTGAGGAAGAGATAAAGGGCAGGCTCGGATCATTCCTGGCCAATTGATGCAATAATGTCTGCGGTGATCCTCTGATCATCTATCCGGTACATGCATTCAAGCGTGCCGATGGGACATTTGGTCCTTCCGTGTATTCCGCATGGCCGGCAGTCAAGTCCGTTGACTTCGTAAACCCTGTCTTCCATACCGTAGGGAAAAAATCCGAAAGCCGGCACTGTCGAACCAAAGACTGCAAACACAGTCGTGTTCACTGCATTGCCAATATGCAGCGGGGCTGAGTCGTTTGTCAAGAGCAACGAGGCCCTGCGAATGATCTCGGACGAAACCTGTATGCTAAGCTTGCCCGTGAGGTTCCTGAGGAGAGCTGAATTCACCTGACCGCTTATCCTCTCAGACGATGCCGTATCTTCCTTTCCCCCAACAAGAACTGCATAAATGCCGGCATCTGTTATATTTCTTATCACAGACGCAAATTTTTCTTACGGAAATCTTTTCGTTTTCCATACCGACCCGTGAGCAACAGCAACGAATTTCTCATCGGTCAGCTTTAAGTCCTGCATAAGCCGGCCTGCAATGTTCTTTTCTGTCTCTCCGATATACATATCCGGCCTCACAATTTCATCCCTTGATTTTCCAAGCGTCCTAAGCAGGTCCAGGTTTCTCAGTATCTCATGAACATCTTTCCTGTAGTTCACCGTATCCCGGTAAAGAAAACTCAATGAAGACGTATCAAACGAAATGCTTTTCTCTGCTCCTGCAAGCTTTCCAAGCATAGCAGAGCGCGCCGACCTGTGTGGCGAAATCAAAACGTCATAGCTCTTTTCCTTAAGCTTCCTTCCGAGACTGAGCAAATCACGGGCGCTTCCCGACCTTTTGTCATATATGATCGTTTCAGCGATCAGGGGATTATCCTTAACCGCGTCATAAGTTGAAGGTATAAGCAGGAGATCAATACTGCTTTGAGGAAATTCCTTCTTCAGTACCTGGATCACCGGCAGTGTTAGCACAAGGTCTCCGAGAAATGCGGTTTGTATTATGAGAAAGCGCTCCAACTCAGTCCTGCCTTACATGCTTGAATCTCTTGTGAAACCAAAGCCACTGCTCCGGATGCTCCCTTATCGCTGCTTCAATTCTCTTCTGTATTCTGGCAGTGAGCCTTTCCACATTCTCAGCATCTCTGCCGATGATGTCGTCATATTCAATGTTGCTGTGAAATATGGTATAAGTCAGGTCAGCATTTCTGACCATGTGTATGAGGATCAGCAGAGGCCTTTCGGCAAGCGCGAGCTTGGCAGGTCCGCTGAATGCCGCCGCCTTCTTGCCGAAGAAATCCACATAGACTGAATAATCCGGATTGCCGGCC
>DAIQRO010000033.1:10434-20181 GCA_036786155.1 Bacteroidota bacterium | reverse complement strand
ATGCCCGTGGAACGGATGCACTCGGACATAGGCCTGTCTGAAATGAATACTTCGAAAGATGAATATCCCTCATTGGCGCTATCAAAGCCGAGGCCTGAAGTGGCGTTAGCCTGCGGATCGGCATCGATCAGAAGAACCTTTTTGCCAAGCTTAGCAATTACGGCTGAAAGATTGATAGCGGTTGTGGTCTTGCCGACTCCGCCCTTCTGATTTGATATGGAGATTATCTTGGGCAACTATTCACTGAGTTACTTTCAAACTCTTCAAATCTCAAGAGATTCTCCCGGCTTAAGCGCCCTGCACTTCCTTCCTATTGATTCGATCTTTCTTGCAAACTCCCCTTCATCGGCCTTTATCAAATCAAAGGTATTGTAATGAACCGGGATCACCGTGTCGGCATTGAGGAACTCTGCCGCTTTAACTGCATCGTCGATCCCCATTGTGAAATTGTCTCCGATGGGAAGCAGTGCATAGTTGATCCTGTGCATTTCGCCGATGAGTTTCATATCGTAGAAAAGCGCCGTATCACCCGCATGGTAAATCACGGTCCCGCCGGAATCAATAACAACACCTGCCGGATCTCCTGCATAAACTCCGTCGGGAGTGGATGAAGAATGATGGGCAATGGTCAGCTTCAGATTCCCGAACGGAAAATTGTGTGAGCCGCCGAGATTCATGTGATGGACTGAAGCTCCAAGCTTTGCGAAGTATTCGGCCAGTTCAAATGTCGCAATTACCTTAGCATTGAATTTTGCCGCAATATCCGCAGTATCGCCTATATGGTCGCCGTGTCCGTGAGTCAGCACAATGTAATCGCACTTAACCTTGTCAATGGTTATATCGCATAACGGATTTCCGGAAATGAAAGGGTCAATAAGGATCTTCTTTTCCCTGAGATGAAGTTCAACAAACGAATGCCCGTGATATATTAGCTTATTCATAGTGACGTAATTTGAATGAAATTACCATTAATGATCAACTTATTCAATTTAATTGCTTTGATTGGGCATGATAACGCGCCCTTGGATAAGGAAGCGTAATGCATGCATGCTATATGTACTCCGCAATCTTCCTTGTCAGCTGAATTGTCATGATCAAATAGCCGCTTTGCCCGGAAAAGACCTGCACTTCTTTCTCTGGTCTGACAGTGAGGTTGCTGTCGGATCTTCCTCTGCAGACGGCAATCGTAAGCAAATCGTTTTGGACAAGAATGGATCTTCCTCAAAATGTCAGACCTTTCTTAACTTTTTAGTTAAGGGCAAATGAGCTATATTTGAATCCATTCAAAAGTACAAGATAATGTCCAGAATACTCAAAGATAAACTCACATCACAGTTACCGGCACTAAGGGAAGAAGCAAAGACACTCTCAAAAAATTTCGGCACAAAGGTCATGGATCAGGTTGTTCTTGAGCAGATCTACGGCGGAATGAGGGGCATAAAGGGGTTGGTTTGCGATACATCTTCTGTAGGACTTGACACAGGCCTTATCATAAGAGGTATCCCGATCCTTCAGCTTACTGACAAGCTCCCTGAAGAGGTCTTTTATCTTCTTCTGACCGGCGAATTGCCGAATGAAGAAGCGCTTAAGGATCTGCAGTCTGACCTGAACAAAAGGTCCGAAGTTCCTCCTTATGTTTGGGATGTCCTCAACTCGCTTCCCAAAGACACACATCCGATGGTAATGCTCAGCACTGCCATAATGGCAATGGAGAAAGAATCGGAATTCAGAAAGAATTATGATGAAGGCACTGCAAAGGACAAGCTTTGGGAACCGATGTTCGATGACTGCCTTAACATCATCGCAAGGTCAACTCAGATCGCTGCCTTCATTTACAGGAAATGCTTTAACAAGGGAGATATGATCCCGCCTGACCCGTCCCTCGACTGGGCTGCAAACTTTGCCCACATGCTTGGAATCAAGGACGAAGACGGTTCATTCAAGAAACTGATGAGACTCTATCTCGTGCTTCACAGCGATCATGAGAGCGGAAATGTCAGCGCATTTACATGCCAGGTTGTTTCCTCTGCCTTGTCGGATGCATACTACTCAATGAGCGCAGCCCTGAACGGCCTTGCGGGCCCTCTTCACGGACTCGCCAATCAGGAATGCCTCAGGTTCATTCTGAAGATGAGAGAGACCATCGGCCATGCTCCAAGCGATGAAGAAGTGCGAAACTATTGCCAGATACTTCTTGACTCCGGCAAAGTTGTGTCAGGTTACGGACATGCCGTGCTGAGGATCACAGACCCGCGCTTCACGGCTTTCCTCAACTGGGGAAAGGAGCATATACCGGATGATGAAACATTCAGGATGGTTGGCCAGCTTTTCAACATAGTTCCGGATCTTCTTATGAAGCAGGGCAAGGCAAAGGATCCGTGGCCTAATGTGGATGCAGGCAGCGGCTCATTGCTTTATCACTACGGCATGACCGAATACAAATTCTACACTGTGCTCTTCGGCGTTTCAAGAATACTGGGATTTGCGGCGCAGCTCACAATAGCCAGGGCCATGCAGTTCCCGCTTATAAGACCGAAGTCAGTGACGACGGAGTGGATAAAGAAGCAGGCCGCAGTCTGATAAGGGCTTGAAAGAAAGCAGATTCAATTTTACAGGCGCCCGATTTTTTGGCGCCTTTTTTTATTTTCTCCTGGATTGAAAGGAAATAACTCAGGCAAACTCAGGTCAATATTTGAGCCGAAACTCTTCACTGTCCTGAAGGAAGGGTATTCGGGAAGTCAGTTTGCATCAGACCTTGCTGCAGGAGTGATTGTCGGGATCGTTGCAATTCCTCTTGCGATTGCATTTGCAATAGCTTCAGGAGTGAAGCCGGAACAGGGGCTTTACACTGCGGTTGTGGCCGGGATTATTGTCTCGGTACTCGGCGGAAGCAGAGTGCAGATCGCCGGCCCGACAGGCGCATTCATTGTCATAGTTTATGGTATTGTTAGCAAGTACGGTTATGACGGACTGATGGTCGCCACGTTCATGGCCGGGGTAATGCTCATAATTATGGGCCTCGCACGGTTCGGTTCATTGCTTAGATTTGTTCCTTATCCTCTTACAGTCGGATTCACCAGCGGAATTGCCGTGATAATCTTCATTTCTCAGATAAACGATCTGCTAGGACTTCGCCTTGCGGCATTGCCTCCCGATGCGGTGGGAAAGCTTGAGGAGATCGTAAAGCACTTGAGCAACATTGACTTTGTTTCCGTTGAGGTCGGCATCGCTTCGCTGGCATTGATACTCATGACTCAGAGGCTGGTACCTAAAGTTCCCGGCTCTCTTGCCGCAATTGTGATCCTTACTGCAGTTGTAAATTATCTTCACTTGCCAGTTGAGACCATCGGCTCAAGGTTTGGCGATGTGCCGCAGGGTTTTCCTTCACCGGGCATGCCCAATGTAACATGGAGCACCATTACGGGAATGATCTCGCCCGCAATTACGATTGCATTGCTTGGGTCAATAGAGTCACTGCTTTCAGCGGTTGTTGCAGACGGAATGATAAGGTCAAAGCACAGGTCAAACACTGAGCTGATCGCACAGGGAATTGCAAATCTTGTATCGCCTGTGTTTTCGGGAATTCCCGCCACGGGCGCAATTGCCAGGACCGCAACAAATGTGAGAAGCGGCGGAAGGACGCCTGTTGCCGGAATAGTGCACGGACTTGTCGTGCTTTCTTCAATTCTTCTTTTCGGAAAGTTCGCATTGCTTATTCCGATGCCCGTGCTTGCAGCGATCCTGATCATCGTCGCTTACAATATGAGCGAGTGGAGATCGTTCAGAAAAATTCTCAAGTATCCGAAGAGCGATGTTGCAGTAATGGTCACAACTTTCGCGCTCACCGTTTTTGTTGACCTTACAGTGGCAATACAGGTGGGTGTAATCCTTTCGGCATTCCTTTTCATCAAGAGAATGGCCGATGTTACAAATGTAACCCAGCTTAAAGCCGCAGTAAGGGAAGATGAAGAAACCGAGAGCGCCGATTTCGGAGTTGCGGGCATCCCGACAGGAGTCGAAGTGTTTGAACTTCAGGGTTCGCTTTTCTTCGGTGCGGTTGAGCAGTTCACGGAAACGATAAGGGCTATTGAAAAACCGCCGAAGGTCTTCATACTCGAAGCAAGAAATCTCCTGGCAGTTGATGCAACCGGGCTCAGGGCAATCGAAGACATTTACAGCATGATGAAAGAACAGGGAACATTGATGATGATATCGGGCATCCACAAACAGCCGTTGTTTGCAATGACGAATTCCGGACTCTATGACAAGATCGGCGAAGACATGATCTTCGGCAGTCTTGATGAGGCCATCGGCAAGGCGGAACAGATGCTCAGCAAACGAAATCAAGCCTGAGTACGGGACTTCGGAAAATCAACTCCTTTCACATTTCCGGATGCGGAGAAACCAACTCTGAATTTCCGGCAATTCATAACTTCGGGTAAGACTGAATGAACATGTTGCATAGATCAATCGCATCAACAATTTTCTTAACTCTTGCAATACTGCTCATTTCCGCCGGCAAGTTGCCTGCGCAGAAAAGCGTTGATGCCGCGCAATTCAGAACAGACTGCAGTATCCTCATCAGCGCTCTAAAGGTGCTGCACCCGGGACTTTACAGGTACGACAGCGAGGAAAAGATTAATGATCACTACAGCAGACTCGTTGACCTGCGTGAAGACAGCATCAGCATAAGGGAAGCGTTCCTTAGAATTTCGGAATTCCTTGCGCAAATAAAGTGCGGGCACACAATTGCAAATCCGTACAATCAGAGTGACGGGATCAAAGCCCTTTTGTTCTCGGGCAATGACAAACTTCCGTTCACATTTGTGCTCATAGGTAAACGCATGATCGTTACAGAAGATGTATCAGGAACTGGCATAAGCAGAGGGTCTGAGGTGATTGAGATCAACAGAGTGAGTGTTGAAAAGATCATAGGTGATCTTATGAAATATGCCGACGGTGACGGAAGCAATGACGGGCTAAGGCTTTATAACATGAGGCTTACCGGAGAAGGTGAGCAGGAGTTCTTCGACATTTATTTCCCGATGTTGCATGCTCCCGAATCCGGTAAATTCAGAATTACGTACAAGGATCCGAAAAGCCGTGCGGGAATATTGGAAAAGAGCGTGAATGCAATCAGCCGGGAGGAGAGGAAGCAGTTGCTGTCGCTGACTTCAGGCAAGACAGATTTGACTGAAGAGTGGAAACTTGAAGCGCTGGCGGAAGGAGTTTCACTCCTGAAGTTCGGGACGTTCGTAACTTACAATTCCGGTCTTAACTGGAAGCAGCTGTTAAGAGATCACTTCAATGAGATCAATTTCCGCGGCAGTTCCGATCTTATCATAGACATCCGCGGCAACAGCGGCGGCACAACGGAGGTGGCTTTTGAGATCCTCTCTTACATATCCGATCAACCATTGACTGTTAAGTCTGTGAGATATGTTTGCTACGAAAAAGTCCCCGATTCACTCAGGCAATATCTTTCCACCTGGGACAATTCATTCTATGACAGAACCGCAAACGTTGAGCGCTACGACAACCGGCTCTTCAGACTGAATGAGGGAAACTCAGGCACTTTTACCATCACTCCCAAAGAAAGCGGATACAGAGGAAAGGTTTACCTGCTTGTGGATGAGGCAAACAGTTCTGCGACTTTCATACTTGCCCGGCTTGTGAAAGAATACAAACTCGGTCTGCTTGCAGGTGAAAAGACCGGAGGAAATCTGAAAGGAATTACAGGCGGGAATCTGTTCTTCCTCGACCTTCCTAACACGGGCATTGAAATTGACATCCCTTTGTTAACTGAGCTTACTTCCTCAGACGCGCCGGATTCCGGCATTGAACCTGATATTTACATTGAGCAATCAGTGGAAGACATCGCTGACGGAAAGGACTCAGGTCTGCAGACACTGCTGAGCATCATTGGCAAAGAATAGATTTTCAATTTGACACTTCTCAGGTTAGAATGATTTGTACAGTTTGTAAGAATGGCACAATGCGCTCAAATCTTCCTTAAGAGACAATGCGAATTGATTGTTTTATTGATTTTAATATGCCAAATTGGTCTTCACAAAAAAGCCGCTTTCATATCTTACTGTGGCGGTGCTTGTCTATTCTTACCTTCTGAATACATGAACGCACAAAAATTTACGGCAGAACTGATCGGCACATTCTGGCTTGTGCTTGGCGGATGCGGCAGCGCAGTGATCTCCGCAGCCTTTCCTGAAGTCGGCATAGGCCTTCTCGGAGTGTCATTCGCTTTCGGTCTCACTGTTCTTACCATTGCATACGGACTCGGTCACATTTCGGGAGCACACCTGAATCCTGCGGTCTCAATCGGGCTATGGATAGGCGGCAGATTCAGCACTAAGGAACTTGTGCCTTACATCATTGCTCAGATCATCGGCGGAATCCTTGCGGCGCTTGTACTATATATTGTTGTGACAGGTAGCGGAAAGCCGATCGGTGATTTTGCGGCTAACGGCTACGGCGACCATTCTCCCGGAAAGTACAGCTTAATGTCGGGACTGGTCATTGAGATCGTAATGACCTTCATGTTCCTTGTTGTGATACTCGGGGCAACAGACAAGCGCGCACCGGCCGGATTTGCGGGACTTGCGATCGGGCTTGCGCTTACACTTATCCATCTGATAAGCATACCGGTAACAAATACATCGGTGAATCCCGCAAGAAGCATAAGCCAGGCGGTGTTTGTTGGCGGCTGGGCACTTGAACAGCTTTGGCTCTTTATTGCTGCACCGGTTGCCGGAGCAATTCTCGCCGGGCTCGTTTACAAGTTGTTTGAGAACAAGGGCTGAGAAGGAAATCCTTCCGCGGAGTATTGATCCGGATTTTGCAATTAGGCAATGACCCATCAACAGGCAAATGAATATCTTGGCAGGATCGGGTTTAGCGGAAAGCTGATTCCCGGTCCCGCCACGCTTAAGGAGATGCAGAAGAAGCACCTGCTTCAAGTTCCTTTTGAGAATCTTGATATACACATTGGAAGGGAGATCGTGCTTGACCCGGAGAGACTCTTCAAAAAAGTGATAACCAACAAACGGGGAGGCTTTTGCTATGAGCTGAACCTTCTCTTCAATGAGTTGCTTTGTTTGGCAGGGTTTGAGACAAGGCTTGTGTCTGCGCGTGTTACGGACGGTTCGGGAGGATTTGGAGATGAATTCGATCACATGGCAATCATTGTTACGATAAATGGAAATGAATATCTGTCGGATGTCGGATTTGGTGAATTCACTTTTGCGCCGCTAATAATCTTAACCGGCGAGAAACAGATTGATGAAAGAGGGGAATTTGTTATAGAGAAATATGACGAAGAGCATCTTATTGTGAGGAAGAAGAAGGATGACTCATATGAAGATCAGTACATCTTCTCACTAACTGGCAGAAGTCCGCAGGAATTCGAGGGAATGTGTAGGTAT
Organism: Bacteroidota bacterium; assembly: GCA_036786155.1. Taxonomy (GTDB): domain Bacteria; phylum Bacteroidota; class Ignavibacteria; order Tepidaquicellales; family Tepidaquicellaceae; genus JADJAH01. The sequence continues at coordinate 12,742 of DAIQRO010000033.1, read as the reverse complement.
CATCAAACATCGCCCGAATCACATTTTACGAGAAAGAAATTATGTTCACTTCCCTTTGACGGAGGAAGGATCACGCTGACCGGAGATTCCTTAAAGCTTACAAAAGAAAGTGTTACTACCGAAACACCTTTGAACGGAAGCGAAGAGTTCAGTCGCTTGCTGAAAGAGAAGTTCGGAATTGTCCTTTGAGAGGCCGTTCAGAGCCTCAGGTTCCAGCCTTTCAGATCATCAATAATCTCGTAGTTGGTTAGGTCGTAATGAAGGGGTGTTACGGAGACATAGTTGTCCAGAATTGCGGGATGATCGAAATCATTTGACTTGTCCTTCAGACTCATCCTGCCTGAAAGCCAGAAATATTCCCGCTTGTTCGGATCCAGTCTCGAATCAAAGTAATCATCCCAGAATGATCTTCCCTGCCTTGTAATTAGCACGCCCTTGATCTTGTCCTTAGGCACGGGAGGAACATTTACATTCAGCAGAGTTCCCTTTGGCAGTCCGTTCTTCAGCACTGCTTTTGCAATAACGGCCGAGAACTTTGCGGCGGCGCTGAAATCGCCGTATGTAAAACTTGCGAGAGAAACTGCTATTGAGGGAATCCCGAGAATTGTGCCTTCGGTTGCAGCCGAGACAGTACCTGAATAGATCACATTGACAGCCGTGTTGGAGCCGTGGTTGATGCCGGAAATCAGAAGGTCTATCTTTTTGCCTTTAAGAAGATTTCTGATCGCAAGCTTCACGGAGTCTGCAGGCGTGCCGGTGACCGCATATCCGTAGAAATTCTTGTCTATCAAAACCTTGTACGCCCTGATGGGCTGTGCAATTGTAACTGAATGACCCACTGCGCTTTGCTGTGTATGCGGCGCAACCACATGAACTTCGGCAAACTTCCTCATGCTTCTCCAAAGAGCTCTTATTCCGTCAGAACTTATTCCGTCGTCATTTGAAATGAGTATTACCGGCTTGGACATATTCGCTTTGTTAGATTATTCTTCTTTTCTTATTGACTGAAGTTTTCTCCAGACCATATCTTTCAGCTCTTTCAGATTTTCACCGCTCACGGAAGATATGACGATCTTTTCTTCGTCAGTCTTCAGCTTTTCCAGTTTCTTTTTAAGTGAGTCATCTATCGCGTCAGATTTTGTAAAGCAGATCATTCTCGGTTTGTCAAGAAGATCGGCTTCATAGTTCTCAAGTTCCTTGAGCAGCACTTTGTAATCCTTCAGGCATTCTTTCTTGTTTGCAGGCGGCTGAATAAGGGTCGAGTCAATCAGGAAGAGAAGTATCCGGGTTCGCTCAATGTGTTTCAGAAATCTTATTCCAAGGCCCTTTCCGGAGGATGCTCCTTCGATTATGCCCGGAATGTCAGCCACCACAAATGATTCATACTCTCCGTACCGGACTATCCCGAGATTCGGAGTGAGTGTGGTGAAAGGATAATCTGCGATCTTTGGCTTTGCCGCTGAGATAGCGGAGATCAGGGTTGACTTGCCTGCGTTGGGAAATCCGACAAGCCCCGCATCCGCGATCAGCTTAAGCTCAATGATGAGGTTCAGTTCGGAACCGGCCTGCCCGGGCTGTGCATATCTTGGCGCCTGATTTGTCGGAGTCTTAAAGTGATTGTTCCCTTTGCCGCCCCTTCCGCCTTTCAGGGCAGTGAACTCCTCACCGTCCTTCAGGAGTTCTGCAAGCACCCTGCCGGTGTCAGCATCCTTTATTATGCTTCCGCACGGAACAAGAATTATCTCGTCCCTGCCGTCCCTGCCTGTCTTGAGTGCGCCTTGCCCGTGCTGGCCGCGCTCGGCCTTATAGTGAGCCTTGTACCGGAAGTCAATAAGAGTGGATAACTGGTGAGTGGCTTTGAAGATAATGCTTCCGCCCCTTCCGCCGTCTCCTCCGTTGGGGCCGCCTTTTGGAACATATTTCTCTCTTCTGAAACTTACGCAACCGTTTCCGCCGTCACCTGAACGAACGTAGATCTTTGCACTGTCTAAAAACAATTTTTATGCCCGCCCTACGTAATAGTCATTCAGAGTGTCAACAAATGCGATCACGTCCTTGTTGTATATGTCAACTTCATTTGCGCGGAAGACCTCCTTCAGATGATTGGATGCTTCAAACCATGTCTTGTAATTGCTGAGCTTTGAAAATGAACGCGTGACGTATTCAAAATCGGAATTGTAAACGCGCTCAAGTATCTTGTCGAATTGCTTTTCAGAGAACAGTTTCTTTATCTCAGAAATGTCGTGAACGTTTGACCTTTCCTCGCTCTTATCTTTCTCGGTAAACTTCACATCGGACCGGACCGGGC